>CAZHBA010000117.1:0-38690 GCA_964530225.1 uncultured Rhodospirillaceae bacterium
GTCTGGCACAAGGTGCCGTTAATCACCTGACCGGAGACGTAGCGGTCGCGCTCCGGGCAGTGGCCCAGCACTTCCTCGGCGACATAGACATTAGTCGAGCCGTGCCCGATGACCATCTGGCTGTTTTCCAGGGCGTATTGCGCCTCTGGCAGGCGCGCCACCGCGCGCCCGATCAGGCGTTTCGATTCCCAGGGCGTTAAAGCGAACACCGCGCGCATCGTCACCTATCCTTTTGGTTATTATAATAACCCATACTTTTGGTTATTGGATAGGTGCGATCCAGT
Organism: uncultured Rhodospirillaceae bacterium; assembly: GCA_964530225.1. Classification (GTDB taxonomy): domain Bacteria; phylum Pseudomonadota; class Alphaproteobacteria; order UBA6615; family UBA6615; genus CAZHBA01. The sequence continues at coordinate 285 of CAZHBA010000117.1, forward strand.
GCCGTCAATAGGTGCGGAGGCTTGCGTTGGCTGTTTAGGCAGGTGCCCTATTCAACGATGCTTCTTTCCATGAGCAATTGTCCAAAGCCCGGTATCCGGTCGGTAATGCCGAGCTGTCGCAGCGCATACCAATAGGTTGCGGCATTCACTGAAACTACGGGTTTACCAAAGCGAGCCTCCAGGCCGTCGATCATATCGACGATGCCAAGCGCGCCACCGACATGCAAAATCGTATCGACATCTTCATGATCAATGGTCTCGAAACCGGTGTTAATCTGGTCGACAGTTACCTTGATGATGTCTTCCGATTTCTTGATCTCCAGAGACGTGGTGTAGGGCACCTCGAATCCCGTTTCCTCGTAATAGGCTTTCGCGCTTTCCGAGTTTACCGCCGACATGGGTGCCAAGATGCCAATGCGCTTGGCACCGAGTGTTCGCAACGCTGCCTCGGTAGCGTCGGTCGCTAGTGCGAACGGTGTACCCTGAGCTTGTTCAGCAAATTTGGCGCGAAATCCGTCCTGCTGTTGGTGCGACCAGGCGTGCATCTCCAGCGAGACGGCGGAGATAATCATGTCGGGCCAGCACAAAAGGCTCCCTGGAACCGCGTCCAAAATAGCGCCGGCTACGTTATTGTGTCCGGAAATGTCGAAGCGGTAGATCTGGTTGTTAATTCCGTCCGGCTGCATGGTGCCGTATTCGGGTTGTATGTTGGCGTTTTGCAGCGGAATTATAATGGCGATTGTACCGCGGGGGCCGAATTGGTCGGGCATCGAATTACTCCTGTTGTGCGACCCACCCTACCGCAGAACCTCTAAACAGGGCAGGGCGGTAATATTAAAGCCCAGCGCTCCGGTAGCTCCTTCTCCTTCGCTTACCATGGTCTAGCTTGTGGTCAATGGCTCAAGCAGCATCGCATGAACAGCCGATTCCAACGGGAGACCGATATGAATACCGACTTGTTTTGTTTAACGCTGAGTGCTGGCTTGTGCGCTGCCTTGTGGGTTCCCTACGTGTTGTCGTGGATTCAGACCTGGCTTGGTCGTTGCAGTCGGTTACCCGGAAAATCCACCTGTTGCGTCAACCTGGGCGAAGCGGTCTTCGAGGAAATTTATCACGCGTTTAAGCCTGGCGGGCGGCTATAATTTACCGGCATCGCCAATGGCGCGCCGGTTCCCGAGGAGGCTCAAAATGATATTGCCCTTTGGACTGGATGGATCTCTGGCTACGGCCCTTTTATGGGTTCAATCCTTGGTGAAAGCCGTCTTCAACGCGCTGACGGCTTGTTGCACCGCCGTGTTGGCCTGATCTGAAAAGCTGCCGAAATTAAAGAAACCGTGCACCACGCCCTGATAGAGATGGTACTGGGTTGGCACCCCGGCAATTTGTAATTTTGAGGCGTAAGCACGCCCTTCGTCCCGTAGTGGATCGATGCTGGCCGCAATCATCATCGCCGGCGCTAGGCCGGAATGGTCCGTGGCATGGATTGGCGAGGCGCGGGGATTGAGGCGGTTGTCACTGGCATGCATGCTGATTACCCATTGCAGCACCCGGTCGTCGAGGAACATGGTTTCCTCGACGCGGCTCGGCGGCAGACCGGCCATATCGGTCATCGGATAGATCAGCAGCTGCAACACCGGTTGCGGCGTATCGTTGCGCTTGGCTTCCAACGCCACAGCAGCCGTTAAGTAGCCGCCACCACTGTCGCCGCCTATAGCGATGCGGGCTGGATTGCCACCAATCTCAGCGGCGTTCTCTTGCAACCACCGTAGCGTCGCGTAGCAATCCTCCAGGGGTGCCGGGAACGGGTATTCCGGCGCTAGGCGGTATTGCGGCACGACGACGATGCAGTGGGCATCCTCGGCGAGTTGGGAATTGGTGCCCTCGTAGTCTTCGGGCGACATCAGGCAACAGCCACCGCCGTGGAAGTAGGCGAGCACCGGTAGCGGATTGCCGCCTTTGCGCGGGGCATAAACCTTGCAGCGGATATCGCCACGCGGCCCTTCGATGGTGATCTCGTCGTTACGCGCCAGATTGCGGGTCGGCGGATTGACCGCTTGCCACAACTGGCTGAAACCCTCGCGGGCGGCTTCGAGCCCCATATCGACGGGGTGAGGCGAATTTTGGGCAACTAAATCGTCGACGAACTGTTTAATCTGTGGATCGACGTACATAGCGCTCTCCCCCTGGTTAAGTTTTTTTGATTACCAAATGTTGTTCCCACCATTGTTTGGGATATATCCTGCCGCCGTCAATGTCTGCGCACGCGCCATACCGGCCTGCGTTTTTCCGGGGAGTTGCTTTGCGATGGCGGACTATTTGGAATTCGACCCCAATGAAATAGAACGACGGGAAGTGTACCGGCTGTTGACCGGCTCGGTGGTGCCGCGCCCTATCGGCTGGGCATCGACGGTCGACGGGCAGGGTCGGACCAATCTGGCACCGTTTAGCTTCTTTACCGTCGTCTGCGTTGTGCCGCCGATGATATCGCTAACTATCGCGCGAAACCCGGATGGCACCGAGAAACACACCTTGAAAAACATCAAAGAGATAGGCGACTTCTGCTTCAACGTAGTCACTGAGGCTGTTTGGAAACAAATGGTCGATACTGGAAACGCCATACCCGAGGACGAAAGTGAGTTTGACGCTACTGGCCTTACATCGATCCCGGCAGTGAAGGTCAATTCACCAAGGGTCAAGGAAATGCCTATCCATTTCGAATGCAAACTGCACCAGGTCATCGAATTGGGTCCGCACAAGCACCCGTTAGTAATCGGCGAAGTGGTGTACTTCCATGTTATTCCTGACTGCATGACCGGCGGTTACATCGACATGAAAAAGCTTCGCCCGATGGGACGCTTAAACGGACACTTTTACTCACCTCTGGCTAAAATTCTCGAGCGTGAGTTCGAAGACGGTCAACCGCGGTAATGAGTCTCTTAGTAAGGCGTAACCTCTTGCTGGCCGAGCGAGTTGATCAGAACCTGCTCGCTGGGCGCCGGTTTGCCGTTGACCCTGTCGAGGCACCAGTCGGCCAGCATCGAATACCAGTTCTCGCCGAGATAAGCCGCGGAGCCACCGCCGATTGCGTGCCGTTCGCCCTCGTAGAACACCAGTTTCTTCGGCACTTGTAATTTCTCAACCAGATCCTCGGTACATTCTATCGGGCTCAATTCTTCGTCCTGTCCAGCTTGAACCAAAACCGGACATTTGATCTGGTCGACGATGGGATCGAGCGAGAACTCGCTGATAAACTTGTCGAACTCGTCTTCGTTGTCGTAGTTGCTCATAAACATGAAGCGTAGTTTGAAAGACGGTGCGGCCATGTTGAAGATCGTGTAGCAGCCGGGCTCGTGACAGACGAAGGTGACGGCGGTGCCCAGTACCTTATCGCCCAGTTGTGCAGCGGCCTGCAGGCCGAAAAACGATCCGAAACTAAGACCGAAGATGACCAGCCTGTCCGGGTCTATGTGCGGTTGCTCGACCAGCCAGTCGTAGACGGCTTGGGAGGCGTCCATGTGATTGTCCTTGGTGACATAGACGCCATTGACCGGGCACTCGCCCTGACCGGGTCCGTCATAGACGAAGCTTGCCATGCCACGCTCGAGCATTTTGTCGCCGTACATCGAGCACATGATTTCTTTCGACCCATCCATGCCGTCGATGCCGATGGCGCACGGGAATCGCTCACCGTCCTTCGGTTCATGGGGTAGGGCAAGATAGCCCGGCAACACGCCATCGCCGAACGGTATCTCGACGCGCTCGATAGGTCGCGGCGCATATTCGATATACCTGTTGTAACAATCGACCATGCGGCTGTTGTAGTCGATATGTTGGTCGCTGGCCTCGAAGATTGGCCAGCGTGCCGCTGAATAAAGCATCGAGGCGATGAAATAGCTCTCTCGCGCCGACACGAAGCGCTCCTGTTCTTCGAAGGCCTTGGCCTTCACTTCCCGCCGTTGGGCAGCGGCCCCGAACTCACGGTGCATGTCGTTGAATTTCTTAGTGCGCATACCGACTGTGCGGAAATCACCAACTGCATCGGGACCGCACGGGAACATCGTGTAGCCTAGTCGCGGCTGGTCCCACTCCATGCCGACACTCGAGATGATGGCGTCGAGGATCCAGCGCTGCTCGGCCCAGCGTGTCATTTTCTGTTCGGTAAATGCCCGCATCATAGCTCTATACCCCTGTTTGTGCTGTTTTTGTGTATGCAGATACGCTAGCAAAGCACAGATAGCGGCGGCTGTCAGGCCAAATCGCTGCAGGGCACACGGACGGCTGGCGGGAGGGCGGCAAGGTGCTAAACTTCGCCCAAATCACAATTATCGAATCGAGGGGAGAAACCATGCGCGTTCCAGGCGGTATGCGGTTCCAGGAGATGAATCCGGGTCGATTGACTGGGTTATTCCTCAAACAATTCACCATGTCGAAGGTGGCCAAAGGAGAGACCATGGTCCTACTGTCGGACCTATCGTCGCGGCCGGAATATGTCCAGGCAGCATTTGCCGCGGCCGACGAATTGAAGGTTGACGCCTACGAAATGCGGGTCAACATGATTCCGTCCTGGACCAAAGTCGGTGTCGACACGGTGGGCTCGACCGAGGGAATAATGGATGCCCTAAAGGCGGCGGATATTGTTGTTGCCCTGCATATCCCGCTGTTTACCAGCTGGCTGCGAGAGGTAATGAGCACCGGTACGCGCTTTCTAATGATTATCGATTCACCCGACGACCTGGAGCTACTACTGGCACCGAAGGGTCTCAAAGAAGCGGTCAAGCATTCCGAGGCGCGGTATGCTGCGACCAAGGAAGTGCGCGTGCTTAACGATGCCGGCACCGACCTGACTTATTCCTGCGGTGAATATCCGGTAATGAGCCAGTGGGGCTATTCCGACGAGCCGGGCCATTTCGACCATTGGGGCGTCGGGTTAATCCATACCTTCCCCAATGAAGGTACGGCCAACGGCACGGTAATCATGTCGCCGGGCGACATCGTCATCCTGCCCTATTGCCGGTATGTCCATGACGAGGTGCGCCTCGAAGTTCGCGACGGCTTTATTCGTAACATTGATGGCGGTCTCGACGCCAAGCTGATGACCGACTGGTTGGAGGATAACAAGGCATCGGAGGACGATATCGACCCCTATGCGGTCTCGCACCTGGGCTGGGGGCTTAACCCGCAAGCGCTGTGGTACAATATTGCGCTCAACGGCGACGATCCCGAACGCTCCCATGCTGCGGCGCGGGTCTTCCCCGGTAACTTCCTGTTTTCGACCGGACCCAATACCCAGGGCGGCGGCACTCGCAAAACCAAGGGTCACTACGACGTGCCTATGCGCGATTGTACGGTAATCCTCGATAATGATGTGGTTATCGAGCGTGGCAAGTTCCGCGACGAGGCGATGATCGTCGAGCGGGAAGCCCGGTAGATGCCTCTGCGCGAGGCCGACAGCTACCCGTCGCAGGAACCGTTTTCGGATATCGGCGAAAAGTACCATGTCGAGGTGCAGAAATTGGGTACCGGTATCGACGGCAACGCGTTCGCCTATGGCGACGACCCCTACCAAGAGGTCGCCGTGTTCCCCGCCGCCAATCCCAATGGCTCCGTCCTTGCCTTCATGCATGGTGGTGGCTGGGTCAACGGCTATAAGGAATGGTCGGCTTTCATGGCCCCGGCACTCAACGCGGCCGGCATCATCTTCGTTAGCATCGGTTACCGGCTGGCGCCGAAAGTTCTGTGGCCTACCGGGGTTAAGGACGCGGGCTCGGCGGTTAAGTGGATCCACGACAATATCGCCGAGCATGGCGGCGACCCGTCGCGTCTATTCATTGGCGGCCATTCAGCCGGCGGCCATTACGCCGCGTGGCTGGCGGTTCGCGACGATTGGCAGGACGAGGCCGGAGTGTCGGCCGATGTTATTCGGGGCGCATTGCCGGTTTCCGGCGTCTACGATTTCATGCCAGGCAACGGCATGGCTATCCGGCCACGTTTTCTGGACAGCGACGGTACCGACGACAAGGACTCCAGTCCGCTCCACACGGTCGCTAAGACACCACCTTTCTTCCTGTCCTGGGGCGATAACGATTTTCCCCATCTGATCCCGCAAGCTGAGCAAATGGCTGAAGCGCTACGCATTGCCGGAGGCGATGTCGTGACCCTTACATTAACCGACTGCGACCATCTAGGGGCGTCCTACGAGTGCGGCAAGGCGGACGGCCAATGGCTGTCCATTGCGTGCGATTGGATGGCCTCGCACTAGGCTAATTTTGGCCGTCAGTGAACTTCGAACAATTCTGCGCGCGAGCAGCCGGGAACTAGACTATCTAGGTTTCAATTACTGATACCGGCGTTAAAATTAATGCCGAGATTGTTCATGCGGGCCAGCGCATCAGCGCCAAATTCCTTGGTTATCTCCGCACCGAGGTTGGGAGCGAATGCGACTTTGTCGTACCCGTCGCCCACTGGCGGCTGAATCACCACGGGCAGGTATCTCGTCTCGTCGGAAACATTGGTGAAATTGCAGCTGACCAGAGGGGGTACAGAGATGAAGTCGAGCGGCTCGAGAGTGATACTGTGCCCGCCCTCATCGCTTTTAAACTGTCCGCGGACGCAGAAGAAATTCTCGACAGCTTTTTCATGGGCGTGCGTGCCCGGGTTGTCGCTGGTAGGGCTCTAGGACAGCGAAATGATAATACCGGAGGAGCCGTTCACTGGAGCGATGCTGTTGCGGCCAGGCCAGCCTTCGGGCGACATCACGGGGTAGATGCACTTGGCGGATACCATCTCCATAGCACCGGGCGGAATTCCCTTAGCGTCGTTCTGGGTCTGCTTGTTGGGCTTGAGTTTGCCAAAGCGAGCGGTGTGACGACTCATTTCCTCCGACGATACATCAATTGTTTTCAGCGAGGCCCCTGTGGATAATCTTTTGGGTCAATAAACCGACGCCCGAGCGAGGTCAAAGCCGCACTTTTCTTAGATCCTAATCAACAGGCAGTAGCGCCAGCATCATCAAGCACGCAATATCGTCAAATAAGCCTGCTGCGGTTTGGGCGCGTAGTTGTAGATCGTCGCGCTCGCAGGCCAAGTTGGTAAGCCACTGCAAGTGACCCAAAACATTACCGTCACCCAACGATGCCCAAATGTCTTCTGGCGCCAGGTCATCGTTTGTTAGATCGCAGACCCGCATAGCGAACGGCGGCGGGGCAATATGCGCCACCCACGGGCCATCGTCGGTAACCGTGGTGTCACTTTCGTGAAGGACCCCAACCACGAAACCCAGCGGTATATCCTCCAACTCTATATCCACCGAGGGTGGGTTAAAGGCGATCGTGCCAAAGCTGAGGCGTCGGGCAACTTCCTCGTCGTTGATCGCCTCGATGGCCGATCCCACCAATTCGGCTATGGTTCGTGGATCAGTGGGTCGCGGTTCTAAAAACACCAAATTTCCAATAGCAAAGTGGCTGAAGGTTTCCAGGGGAAAGTAAAGGTCGCTCAACTCGCCGCTCGGCAGCGAATCTTCCGGCCGGTGGATAACCCGCATAATGAACACCGGATCGTCCATATGGATAATCCAGACATCCTCTCCATCTTCAGAAAAGTCGGGCCAACCGAATAACCGCCCTACGATAAATTCCGCCATAGGGAGAGGGGTGCCAAAGACGCCGCCCTAGCGCAAGCGCCGAATGCATTGATTTAGTCCCAGACAAGGGTTTTTATACAAACTCAAGCGCACATTGGTGCGCGTTTAAACCTAACCGGGGGGAAGCACGTGAAAGCGCAGGTGTTACATAAAGGCGGTGAGCCCTTTGCATTAGAGGACCGCCCCGATCCTACACCCGGCCCGGGTGAGGCGGTTGCCAAGGTTCTCGCTTGCGGCTCCGGGTTAACTATCCACCACATCAGAGCAGGCCGCGGCGAAGCCAATTTCCCAATTATCATTGGCCACGAGATCACCGGCGAAATCGTCGAAGTCGGCTCAGCTGGCGGCGGTCCCGATAATCTTGCGGTGGGCGATCCCGTGACCGCGTATTTTTACCTGATTGAGGGCGAGGACAAGTGGACCCGGACCGGCCGCGCCCCAATCTCGACCGTCAACCGCGGTTATGTCGGTCGTCAGATCGATGGTGGCTATGCCGAGTACATCAAGCTGCCAACCTATAATTTTATCAAGCTGCCCGAAGGTCTGGATTATAAAAACAAACCGGCGGATATCGGCGTCATCAGTGACGCCATTGCCACACCCTACAAGGTACTGACGCGCGCCCGCGTGGCACCCACCGACACCGTGGCAGTATTTGGTGCCGGCGGTGGGCTCGGCGTGCACCAAATCATGATGTGCAAATGGGCGCACGCCAATGTCATCGCTATCGACGTCATCGCAGACAAACTGAAAGTCTGTAAGGATCTTGGCTCTGACATGCTGGTCGACGCGTCGGGCGATAACGTCGTCGAGCAGGTCATGGATCTGACCGACGGCGCCGGTGTGGATGTGGCGATTGACTATGTATCGACCACTGGTACCCAGCAACAAGCAGTGGATTGCTTGGGCATTGGCGGCCGCTTTGTGACCTTGGGCGGTGCGGGACAGCCGTTTATGGCACCAGCACCGCAGATGTTGTCCAAGGAACTGGAGCTACTGGGCAGCCGCTATTGCAGCCGTCAGCAAGTTATAGACTCATTGGAAATCTGCGCCCGCGGCGATGTCTGGCCTTTGGTGAGCGAGACCTATCCGCTGGAGGAGGCGGAAACCGTTCATCAACGGCTCGACCAGGGCCTGGTGACCGGAAGGGCGGCTTTGATCATCGACGGCTAGTTTGGCTTAGTCGGCTTCGATTGGGTTGGTTAATACACCGATCTTAGAGATTTCTACTTCCACCGTGTCGCCAGCTTTCATCCATAACGGCGGCTGGCGCACATGGCCGACGCCACTTGGCGTGCCAGTGACAATGACATCGCCGGCGTACAACTCTGTATAGGTCGAAATGTAGGCGATGAGTTGAGGTACGCTGAAAATTAGGTCGTCGACCCCTTCGTGCTGAACGACCTCGCCATTGAGGCGAGTCTTTAACGTCAGCTTTGAGGGATCAGGGATTTTATCAGCTGTGACCAAGCACGGCCCGAATGCGCCTGAGTGGAAAAAGTTCTTGCCCGGCAAGTATTGCGACGAGTGCCGCTGCCAATCACGGATCGAGCCTTCGTTGTAGCAACTGTACCCCGCCACATGGTCCAGCGCTGCGCTCTCGGATATACGGCGCGCTGTTTTGCCAATGATCACCGCGAGTTCTCCCTCGTAATCGAAGCGCGCCGACTCTCGTGGCGCCAGCATTGGCTGACCATGGCCGACATGACTTTCCGGCCAGCGCGGGAACAGAACCGGCTGTGCGGGGATTGGATTGCCGGTTTCCTCTGCGTGTTTGCGGTAGTTCAGACCGACGCAAAGAATTTTGCCCGGATTGGTAATCGGTGGCAGCATGGTGACATCGCCGATAGGGAAATCCGATGTCTTACCACCACCGCCACCGAAGCCGGTTTTCAGATATTTCGCGACCTTGGTTTTCACCCCATCGTTGGAGCTCAGAAAGTCGCGCAGTGTAGGGACGGTATTGATGAACTCGGCGCCTAGGTCGATTACGCCGCCATCGGGACCATAGGTGCCCCAGCTATCGCGATTGACGTAGCGAAAACTCATATATTTCATACTAATATAAGCCTATTCGAACGTGATTATTTATGCTTTCCCAGTACCAGATAACTTAACTCACTGGTGATGGCCCGTTATATAGTCTTGCCGTAAAGCGCCCAATGGTAATCCTCGTTTCTTATGGGGCTGGAGGCAAGTGCTGGACTTGTTATGCTTCGGAGCCATATCAAGGCCATCTTTGAAAATGGAGGGACTAATGGACGTACCAATGCAAGTACCAGAGACCAGCGATGTGAAATCGCCAGCCTATTTCGCGCACATCTTGCTGTACACGAAGAAATTCCAAGAGATGGTTGACTGGTATTGCCATTTTCTCGGCGCCAAAGTGATGGGTGCTTCGGGAAACGTGGCGTTCGTAACCTATGACGACGAACACCACCGGATCGCCATCATCGAAACACCCGATTACAAGGACCGCGAACCGAATTCAGTTGGCATGGGGCATTTTGCCTTCAACTACGCTTCGCTGGATGATCTCATCCACCAGTATGAGCGCCTCAAAGCTGAGGGTGTGATGCCCGCCCGCACAATTAACCACGGCCCCACTACATCGATGTACTATCGCGATCCGGAAGAAAATGCGGTGGAAATACAGGTCGATAATTTTCCCTCTGTCGATGCGCTCAACGAGTGGTTCGCGACGGGCGAATTCAACCGCAATCCGATCGGTGTGACCTTCGACTTCGAAGATCTTGTCGCACGGCGTCGGACGGGCGAGCCGGAGGAGGTTCTGTTGCAGCCACTTGAGGGCGACACCGCAGCACCTCTCGCGGCAAGCGACAAATAGTGATCAAAAAGGAAAGTTGACGATGGGTATGCTTATCGACGGCGCGTGGCGCGAAGACGACGGGGTTGCGCTAACACGTGAAATTGCCAAAGACGGCGCTTTCCAACGCACCGAAAGCCAGTTCCGCAGCTGGGTGACGACAGATGGATCTCCGGGGCCGACGGGTGAGGACGGGTACGAAGCCGAACCTGGCCGTTACCATCTGTACCTGGCGTACACTTGTCCCTGGGCGCATCGGACATTGATATTCCGCTCGCTGAAGAAACTCGACAACGCGATTTCGGTATCGCTTGCGTTGCCGGGCCGCCATCCGGAAGGTTGGACCTTCGGTGACGATCCAGATTACCCCGACTGTATTCCCGATACCATTAACGGCTTCGAATATCTGCACCAGGCCTATTCGGCTTCGCAAGGCGATTACACCGGCAAAGTCACGGTGCCGACCCTGTGGGACAAGAAGTCCAACCGGGTCATAAACAACGAATCGTCGGAAATTATCCGCATGTTCAACACGGCCTTCAATGCTCACACGAATGCCATCGAAGATTATTATCCCGAAGAGTTACGCGGCGAAATTGATACCATCAACGAGGTGATCTACCACACGGTTAACAACGGTGTTTACCGCTGCGGCTTCGCCACCACTCAGGAAGCCTACGACACAGCAGTGGCTGCTTTGTTCAAAACCCTCGACGAGCTGGAAGTGCGGCTCGACAAACAACGTTATCTTGTCGGCGATCAACAGACCGAGGCCGATTGGAGGTTGTTTCCGACACTGATACGTTTCGACGCCTGCTATGTTGGTGCCTTCAAGTGTAATTTGCGCCAGCTGAGCGACTATCCAAACCTGACCAATTACACCCGCGAGCTTTATCAGGTGCCAGGTATCGCTGAGACCTTCAGCTTCGATTACGCCAAGAAGAACTACTACGCTATCGAGCGGGTTAATCCTAACGGCATCGTGCCCATGGGGCCGGCCAATATTGAGGCGTTTTACCGCGAGCCGCACGACCGCGACCGGTTTCCGGCGGCCAATTAAAACTCAGGGCAGGGGCAAACGCAAACAGTGCCCGATCAGGCTCTGGTCTACCCATCCCGCGGCGGCTGAGTAAAGGCTTTGAAGGTGATCAGCGTGCACGTGTCTTTGACCCCGGGCAGAGTTTGGATACTATTGGTGACGAAGTGTCCAATATCGACGTCATCGGATAGATAGCACTTAATCAGCAAATCGTACTGGCCCGACGTCGAATGGACCTCGGAAACCTGTTCGACTTCCAACGCCGCTGTATCGGCCGCCTCGTAAGCACGGCCGAGCTCACACTTTACTTGCACAAAGATCGTTTGCATAGCGTCAGATTACCGACAGTTTGCCAGTAGCGCAGTAGCTAATTTATCGCTGCAGGAAGGCCGGGACGTGGTCGCCCATGCCGGTTTCCGAGGACTTGCCCTTTGGCGGTTGGCGTTTTCTGGTCTGCGGCTTGGCCTTTTCTTTTGCTGGCGGTTTCGTTTCGTCTTTGGCCGTTGCTTTACGCCGGCCGGTGCTGCGTTTGCGCGGTGATTTCTTTTCTTCCTGCTGGCTCACCTTGCGGTCGGCCGGTGCCGCTGCCTGCGGCCAATCCGACCTGCCCGCCAGTTCAATCTTGGCGCCGATCAGCCTTTCGATCTGCTGAACGTACTTCGCATCGGCCGAAGTGGCCAAGGTGATCGAGTGACCTTCACGCCCGGCGCGGCCGGTACGACCGATCCGGTGGATATAATCTTCTGGGTTCATCGGCACGTCGAAATTGAATACATGGCTCATGTCGTCGATATCGAGGCCGCGTGCGGCGACATCACTGGCTACCAGAATGGTAATTTCACCGGCTTTGAATTTTTCCAAGGTCGCCATGCGAACCGGCTGCGGCAGGTCGCCATGAAGCGCTTCGGCGTTGAAGCCATGCCGGCGCAACGATTGATCGACAACTTTGACATCGCGCTTGCGGTTGCAAAACACGATGGCGTTGCGGACATCCTCGGTGGCGATCAGCTTGCGCAGCGCCTGACGTTTTTCGGTGAAACCGCCCCTGACGTTCACCAGCCGCTGAACTACCGTTTCAGCGGCCGATGCCGCTGGCGCGACTTCCACCTTGCGCGGGTTTATCAGGTAGGAATCGGTTAGCCGCTGGATTTCCGGCGGCATGGTCGCCGAAAACATCGCCGTTTGGCGGATCGGCGGCAGTAATTTCATGATTTTCTCGACATCCGGGATAAAACCCATGTCGAGCATCCGGTCGGCTTCGTCGACGACGAGAATTTTGATATCCGCCAGCAGTATTCTTCCGCGCTCGAATTGATCGATCAAGCGTCCGGGCGTGGCGATCAAGACATCGACGCCACGGTCCAATTTTTCATTTTGCTCGACGAACGACACGCCGCCGATCAGTAGCGCCATCGATAATTTATGGTTCTTACCATAAACGACGAAATTTTCTGCAACCTGGGCCGCCAGTTCGCGTGTGGGTTCCAGGATCAGCGACCGTGGCATGCGCGCGCGGGCGCGTCCGGCAGCCAGTATCTCGATCATTGGCAACGTGAAACCGGCAGTTTTGCCAGTGCCTGTCTGGGCAATGCCAAGCACATCGCGGCCCATTAACAAGTGAGGGATTGCCTGTTCCTGAATGGGGGTGGGTACGGTGTAGCCGGCACCAGTAATGGCACTCAGCAAATCGGGACTTAGTCCAAGGTCTTTAAACTTCATGTGGTCTTTCAAATTTAACAAAAGTGCGGTTGGATGCTGCACCGCACATAAATTGACTTTCCGTCGCGGAAAGTCCAGCGATTATTTTCAATGCCTTCTAGGACCGGGTTCTACAGAGCTTGCACCAAACGGTCCAGAACCACACGAACACATAATTTGTTAATATGGTTAATATTATTTCAATTAAAGGGAGTTATAATGCTCACTTCGACATTGGTTAGGTGGCGAATGCCTTTTTCAGGCCGGGACGCTCGTTCAGGCGTTTGATATAGGCCGATACGTTCGGCCTGTCCGAGATATCGGCGCCCAAGCGAGCCGCCACCGTGCAGGCATGCCCGGTCATGATATCGGCGCCGGAGAATTCGCCGGCCAGGAATTCATTGTCTCCCAAGGCTTGATCAACGGCGCCCAGCATGCGGGTTAGCTGTTTTCTGGCGCGATCGATGCTAACCGAGTTGCGCTGGTCCTCGGGCAACAGAATGGTTTCCACGATCAGGATGTTGACGTGAGGCATGATCATGCCCTCGGCGTAGTGCAGCCATTGCAGGTACGCGGGAAAATCCACGGAATCCGCATTGGGTCGCATGCGGCCACCGCCGTGTTTCGCCAGGATATATTCAACAATAGCGCCGGATTCGAAAATCGTCACATCGCCATCAGTCAGCGACGGCACCCGTGCCATGGGATTGATCTTCAGATACTCCGGGTCCCGCATGCTGGGATCGCCCAGCTTGAACATCTCCAGCTCGTAGTCCAGGCCCAGTTCCTCGCACAGCCAGACAATGCGGACGGAACGTGTGTTAGATGCGTGATAGATTTTCATGGAAATACTCTCCAGGCCTCGTTCTAGTTAATCAGGAATACTAAATGCACCATAGGCCAGCTAATGCGGTGATCAATTTTTGAGTATTAGGCTGAATTTCGTCATGATACCCAGCCTGCTCTGCGACGACCCCGAATTTTTTTATTGTTGCTACCGACGTTCGTTCCTGCTCAGAGAGACGAGCGCTAGGGTTAGCAGAATTAGCTGCTACATTAGTGATTGGTTATAGTTAACGGGAATTTAATTTCCCATTATGTTGCAAGACGGTATCGCAAAAATTGCGATTCTACGCTGTTTCGGGCGCAGATTAAGCGTTCAAATTAACAGCTTTCGGGGCATGACTCGTCTAGGCGGCTGTGCGGATTTTGCGACGGGAACAGCGCTATCGCCAGCTGTGTCATCAGTGCGCGGAATTGCGCCGAATCAGAACCGGGCACACCACCTAAACTAGCAGTCGCCTGGGTCAAGTAATGGTCACCCGAGCAGTAGACCGCTGTTACCGTAAGGCTGCCACCGGTGGCGATGACTTTCGCCGTGTCCAACGTTTCCCTGGAGCACAATTTATCGGTTTGACTTATCGTGGTTGGGTTAAACGCCAGTGCCACATGGCGTTTGCGAACATCTACGCGCTTGGGGTTGGTCGAAAGGTTTAACCGCGGCCCGAAGTTGCGGCCGTCGAGGCTTTTTAAAACCGCTGCTTGGAAAGCGCCTTTCGGCATGTCATATGGCTCTCTGACGACGACTGTCCTGAGCTCGTTTTCGCCCGTGCCGACAACATAAAGCTCTTCCGGCTGATAACTCGTTGCGACATCATCACGCGATACTGTCACACTGCCCGCACATGCTGCCAAGGCAACTGCGGCAACCGCCGTTAGCGGACCCGGTTTGAGGCGTGTAAGTTGTATTTTCATTACCAATATCTGTCTGAGTATTTGTTCCAGGTCTGACTACGTCTTCGGTCAATTAACAGATGCCTGCCAGATTATTTCATCCGCGGTCAATAAAGCACCCAAATGTGATCAAAATGCGGTTAAGGCCCGAAGTGGGCTCAAACGTCGACGTCGGCGACGAAACGGGCATTTTTCTGGATATAGGCGAACCGTTTTTCGGGTTTGCGCCCCATCAACTGTTCAACCAATTGCGCCGTCAATTTGGCCTCCTTGGCCATTTCCTTATCCTTCGTCGTTGCCGGCTCCAATTTAACCTGGATAAGTACCCGTTTGGCCGGGTTCATCGTGGTTTCTTTCAACTGCGCTGGCGGCATTTCGCCAAGCCCCTTAAAACGGCTGATCTCGACCTTTTCGCTGCCGTTAAATTCTTTGTTAAGCAATCGCTCGCGCTCCTTGCCGTCGATGGCGTAGCGGATCTCGCCACCGCGTGATAGGCGGTAGAGCGGTGGCACGGCCAGGAACAAACGGCCCTCGGTAACCAGTTTGGGCATTTCGCGGTAGAAAAACGTCATCAGCAGCGAGGCGATATGGGCGCCGTCGACATCGGCGTCAGTCATGATGACGATACGCTCGTAGCGCAGTTTTCCCAGATCGAAGGTTTTGCCCGAACCGCAACCGAGTGCCTGGATGAGGTCGTTCAGTTCCTGATTAGCCGCCAGCTTGTCGGCGGTAGCGCTGGCGACATTCAGTATTTTACCGCGCAGCGGTAGGATCGCCTGGGTCTCGCGGTCGCGCGCCTGCTTCGCCGATCCACCAGCACTATCACCCTCGACGATAAACAGTTCGGTGTCTTCTGCGCTGCTGCGCGTGCAGTCTGCAAGTTTACCCGGCAGACGCACCTTACGGGTCGCCGACTTGCGGGCGAGATCGCGAGTTTCTTTGCGGCGCCGGCGTTCTTCGGCGCGTTCGATAGCCCAGTTGAGAAGCGCATCGGCCGTGCTCGTATCTGCGGACAGGAAGAGGTCGAAATGGTCCTTGACCTGGGCTTCGACGACACGGGCCGCCTCGGGCATCGACAGCCGTTCCTTGGTCTGCCCCTGGAATTGCGGGTTGCTGATAAACAACGACAACATGACGGCGACGCCATCGAAAATGTCGTCGGTGGTAACCTGGCTGGCGCGCTTGTTGTTGGTCAGCTCGCCGTAGCCCTTCAATCCCTTGGTCAGCGCTGCCCGTATGCCGGCAACGTGGCTGCCACCCTCGGGTGTCGGCACCGTATTACAGTAGGAATTGACGAAACCTTCTCCGTCGGTGGGCCAGCATATGGCCCATTCTACTTGTCCCTGGGTTCCGTTGAGATCGCTTCGCCCACTAAAAATCGCCGCGCCCACCAAGGGCCGGTCGCCCATGGTAGTGCGCAGATAGTCGAGAATCCCGCTGGCAAAATGCAAGGTTTCCTGTGCCGGGACATCGGCGGCTTTTGCCTGTTTACTGGTGCACGTCCAGCGGATTTTCACACCGCGGAACAGATACGCTTTCGAGCGCGCCATTTCATAGAGGCTGCGCGGCGAAAATTGCGTTTGTTCGCCGAATATCCCGGGATCATGACGAAACGTAATCAGCGTGCCGCGGCGGTTCTGCGACGCCTTCACTTTCTTTAGTTTTCCCTTCGGCTTACCGCGCTCGTAATCTTGTGCCCACACTTGGCGGTCGCGCGCCACTTCCACATGCAGGCTTTCCGACAGGGCGTTGACCACACTAACGCCGACACCGTGTAATCCACCCGGGGTCTGATAGACGTTATCGCTGAACTTGCCGCCCGAATGGAGCGTCGTCAAAATTACTTCCAGCGCCGATTTCGTTTTGAATTTTGGGTGTGGATCGACAGGAATACCACGCCCATTGTCGGTAACCGTAAGCGTTCCGTTGTCATCCAAGGTAACTTCGATGCGGTCGGCGTGACCGGCTACGGCTTCGTCCATGGCGTTGTCGAGAACCTCGGCTGCGAGATGGTGTAGCGCTCGCTCGTCGGTGCCGCCGATATACATGCCCGGCCGCTTGCGTACCGGCTCCAGCCCTTCCAAGACTTCGATATCCTTGGCCGTGTAAGCTCGGCCTTTCCTGGAAGTCTTGCCGGGAGTTTCGCCAAATAAATCAGCGGTTTTCTTTTTGGCTGCCTTCGCCACTTTGACCAATTCCTGTTATGGACTAACTGCTGTTGCGTAACGCGGATAGCGCGATACGCTATCTTATTTGCGCGACGGTAACAGATTCGCCAAGAGCGCGGTGGCAGTAGTATCCCGCGATATTGTTAGTTTTTGATTTATTTGTTCGATCAAATGGTGAAACGATGGCAAAAACCGCAGAAAACAGTCAAAAAATGGGGCCTCGTGGCGAATTGTCCATTCAGACGGCAGCTATGCCCTCCGATACCAATGCCAATGGCGATATCTTCGGTGGCTGGTTATTGGCTCAGATGGATATCGCCGGCGGTATTGCCGGTCGTAATTACTCGCGCGGTCGTACGGTTACCATCGCGGTAGAGTCCATGACCTTCCGCAAACCGGTGAAAGTTGGCGATGTGGTTTCCTGCTATGCCGACCTGACTAAGGTTGGCACCACATCGATGACTTATCGCATTGAGGCATGGGCTCTGCGAACCGAAACGTTTGAGCGCGAAAAGGTAACCGAAGGGGTGTTCACTTATGTGGCAATAGGTGCCGATGGGAGACCTCGCAAACTTGCGAGGGATACGGAGGAAGTATGAGATATTTGGTCCTGGCCATAATCACCGTCGTTGCCACACTATTCACTGATGTGTCGTTCGCAGGTGTGACTGACGTTGTCGGTGTTCGCATAACCCAGCGAGGTGACACTTATAATTTTGCCGTCACCGTGCGCCACGCCGATGTCGATTGGGATTACTACGCCAACATATGTGACATCCTGACGCTCAAAGGCAAGGTGATTTGCACGCGCGTGTTGGCGAATTCCCAAGACAACAAGCAGCCGTTCACCCACAGCCTCTGCGGTATGCACACCCCGGCCAACATAGTAAAGGTGCGGATGTGTCTGCGCGATAAAGTGCACGGCTATGGCGGCGCCAAAATAGAGGTCTATATAAAAACTGGACAGGCGAGTCCGGGAGGAGGGCAATCATGAGTGTTGCCAACAAGAGCGCAATTGAAACCGCTGGGCCAGGACCTGGCTATCAAGAAAATCCGACCCATTTCGTTGACTTCGAACCGAGCCCCAAACGGGTGCGCGTGACCTTCGCTGGCGAGAACATCGCCGACACCACCAATGCGCTGATCCTGTACGGGCCTGCCACGTGCCGGTCTATTACTTTCTGCGCGAAGATGTCGCTATGGAGCGGCTCGTTCCGACCGACCATTCCACGCACTGCCCTTTCAAAGGCGACGCCAACTATTTCTCGATAGTGGTTGACGGCCAGACTGCGGGGGATGCGGTATGGACCTACGTGCTGCCGTTCGACGAGGTCGCCGGCATCAAGGATTACCTCGCGTTCTACTGGAACCGCGTCGACCATTGGTACGAAGAGGACGAAGAGGTGTTCGTCCACGCCCGAAGCCCGCGGGTACGGGTCGATATTCTCGATAGCTCACGGCCGGTGCGCATCGAACTGGGAAGTGAAACGGTTGCTGAGACCAGTCGCGCACGCTTCCTGTTTGAGACCAACCTGCCGACGCGTTACTACATTCCCCGCGAAGATGTGAGCGCGGAGCTGTTGCCGTCGGATACCCAGACCCAGTGCCCCTACAAAGGCGTCGCCAACTACCACTCGGTGAAGGTAGGGGATAGCATCCACGAGAATATTATCTGGTACTACCCCGACCCGGTACACGAGAGCGCCCGCATCAAGGACTATCTGTGCTTCTTCAACGAGAAGGTCGACGCGGTCTTTGTCGACGTCGTCGAACAGGAAAAACCCAAGACCAAGTGGTCGTGATAGGTGGCGAGAAAAACACACCTCATACTTCGATAGGCTCAGCATGAGGTGTGTTTGGAGTGCTTATAACCAACCCCTCATCCTGAGCTTTTCGAAGGATGAGGGGTTGGCCACGTAAAGCTGCCGTCTACGACGAATAGTACATTTGGAACTCAATCGGATGGGGCGATTCTTCAAACGCTAGCGACTCCTCTTCTTTGAGTTCGATATAACCGTCGATCAGATAATCGGTAAAGACATCGCCCTTCTTGAGAAAGTCCCGATCCGCATCCAGTGATTCAATTGCCTGACGCAACGACGCGCAGACCGTCGGTACACCCGATAATTCCTCGGGCGGCAGGTCGTAGAGATCCTTGTCTATCGGGTCGCCCGGGTGGATCTTGTTTTCGATGCCGTCGAGTCCAGCCATCAACATGGCGGAAAACGCCAGATAGGAGTTTGCTAACGCATCGGGAAAACGGACTTCGACGCGCTTGCCGTTGGGACTAGCCGAGAACGGAATACGGCACGATGCTGATCGGTTGCGCGCCGAATAGGACAGTAATACCGGGGCTTCGAAACCGGGAATCAATCGCTTGTAGCTGTTGGTCGTGGGGTTAGAAAAGGCGTTGATCGCACGGGCGTGCTTGATAATCCCACCAATGTAATAGAGCGCCGTCTCCGATAGATCGGCATAGCCCGACCCGGCGAACAATGGTTTGTTGTCCTTCCAGATCGACTGATGAACGTGCATGCCGGAGCCATTGTCATTGAGAACCGGCTTCGGCATGAACGTCGCCGTCTTGCCGTACTGGTGGGCGACCATCTGCACTACATATTTGTAAATTTGCATCTGGTCGGCGGTGGTTACCAGCGTGTTGAACTTCTGCCCCAACTCGTTCTGGCTCGGCGCCACCTCGTGATGGTGCTTTTCCATTTCCAGACCCATGGCGATCATCTGAGTCACCATTTCGGCGCGCAGGTCGGTCATGGAATCGACCGGCGGCACTGGGAAGTAGCCGCCCTTGATGCCTGGCCGGTGCCCAAAGTTACCTTCGGGGAAATCGTTGCCCGAGTTATAGGGGCCTTCATCGCTATCGATCTGGTAGAAGGTCTGGTTCATCGACACATCGAAGCGCACATCGTCAAAAACGAAGAACTCAGCCTCGGGGCCGAAATAAGCGGTATCGCCGGCGCCCGTCGATCTCATATAGGCCTCGGCCTTTTTCGCCGTGCTGCGCGGGTCGCGCGCATAGGGCTCGCCGGTGGTCGGTTCCAGCACGTCGCAGAACAGGATCAATTGGGGCTGCGCGGTGAATGGATCCATGGTCGCCGTCGCCAAATCGGGCATCAGCGTCATATCGGATTCGTTGATCGCCTTCCAGCCGGCTATTGACGAGCCGTCGAACATGATGCCGTCGGTAAAGAAGTCATCATTAATCGTCGAGACATGCTGCGCCGTATGCTGCCACTTGCCTCGCGGGTCGGTGAATCGCATGTCGACGAACTCAACGTTGTTCTCCTTGATCATATCCATGATGGTTTGGGCATCGGACATAGTTTGGGTACCCCCTGTCGGTTTTCGTTAACTGGTTTCGTTTGTTTCGTGTGCGCTTAAATCTTGCTCGACCGTCAAACCGCTTCGGCGCCATGTTCGCCGGTGCGAATACGGATTGCTTCGTCGATTGTCGAGACAAAAATTTTACCATCGCCGATACGCCCTGTATGGGCCGCTTCCCGGATGGCTTCGATCGCCCGTTCAGCGAGGTTGTCATCGATAACGAGCTCAATTTTCACCTTGGGCAGGAAGTCAACGACATATTCGGCGCCGCGATAAAGCTCGGTATGCCCCTTCTGGCGACCGAAGCCTTTGGCCTCGATAACCGTCAAGCCTTTCAGGCCGACCTCGTTCAAGGCTTCTTTGACCTCGTCCAGTTTGAACGGCTTGATAATTGCCTCAATTTTTTTCATCTGCTTCGTCGTCCTCCAATGTGCGGTCGCGCCAGTGCGCGGGCACTGTGATGATCTCTGCAGTGAACAAGCACGATGTGTGCCAATTCCAATTTGCTCCCTAAGTGAGCAAACATAGTAAAAACAGGGCCATATGTCTGATTTTTTGCCAAGGTATGTGCCTACGGGTTTAGCAGGATGATTAAAAAACGGGCAGCGCCAAGGGGTCTAGTCCGCGAGGGTTTCTGCGGCACGGGCAAGCGCCGTACGGATATTATCGACCGAGTTGGCATATGAAAACCGTACATAGCCCTCACCCAGATGGCCGAAACTGGTGCCGGCGACGGTGGCCACGCCGGCCTCTTCGAGCAGCGTGTCCTGAATTTCGCAGGCGTTGCGGCCGGTCCCGGTAATGTTGGGGAAGGCGTAGAACGCGCCGTGCGGTGTTCGGCAAGAAAATCCCGAAATGGCGTTCAAGCCGTCAACGATAACCCCACGACGTTCGTCAAAAGCAGCGACCATTTCGTGCACCGAATCCTGGGGGCCTTCCAGCGCCGCGATACCGGCGAACTGGGTCACCGCGCTAACGCAGGAATGGCAGTTGATCGCCAATCGGGTCGCATGGTCGACCAACGCCTCTGGCCACACGGCATAGCCCAGGCGCCAGCCGGTCATGGCGTAGGTCTTGCTCCAACCGTCGAGCAAGATTAGCCGGTTGCGCAGGCTTTCGTAGGGTAACAGGCTGACATGGTGATGGTTATCGTAGGTTATCTGCGAGTAAATCTCGTCGGCCAGGATGGCCACGTGGGGATGCTGTTCGAGCCCGGCGACCAGCTTTTCTATCTCCGACGCTGGCACCGCACCACCGGTCGGGTTAGTCGGTGTGTTGAGGATCATCAGCCGCGTCTTCGGCGTGATTAACGACAGCACCTCGTTGGCGTCGAAGGAGAAGTCCTTCTCCTCGATCAGCGGGATCGGCACCGCCCTGGCGCCGGAGTAATTGATCACCGATTCATAGATCGGGAAGCCCGGGTTGGGGTACATGATCTCGGCGCCAGGCTCGCCGAACATGAGGATGGCGAAAAACATCGTTACCTTGCCGCCGGGTACACAAACAACTCGGTCGGGATCGATGGCAACGCCACGAGTACGCTGCAGGTCTGTGGCGACCGCTTCGCGTAACGCCAATATGCCCGGCGCTGGCGTATAGCCGTGGTGGCCGTCGTGCAGCGCCTTCACCGCGGCCTCGACGATATGGTCCGGTGTGCGAAAGTCGGGCTGGCCGATGCCGAGATTGATGATATCGTGACCTTGCTGGCGCAGCGCCTCGGCGCGGGCCAGGACCTCGAAGGCGGACTCGGTTCCCAGCCGGGAAATGTTTTCTGTCAGTTGCAGCATGGTGCGTGCTCTTTATTCGGCTTCGTTGCATCTAGATGGATGGGCAGGGCGCACTATGGCTTAGCGCTGCCGCCCGATCAAAAGATTTGGCTCAACCAAGTGCCATCACCGAATGGTGAGATGACACGATGGCGGCTCCACTACATATATTTTGCCTAATATATAAAAGCCATCCTCGGTGATACCACGAATCAGATTCATTACCGCGACTGTCCTCGTTGTCGCTTTTACGGTCCTGGCAGTATCCGCAATTGCGCAATAGGCAGAGGCCCAGCGCTTACCATTCGGCCCATCGAAGACGTGTTCGTCGACGGGCCGCCTGGACGCAGGTGCGCGCAACGTCGCTGTCAGCTATGGTGGCAATGTGGGTTGTTTGAATTTGTCGCCTACGCAGTCAAATAAGTGAAGGGACGGCCGGCTCGCTTGACGCCGACCGGCGGGGGGGACTACACAATCTCACTTCTCGGCGGTGGCTGTAGCTCAGTTGGTTAGAGCGCCTGGTTGTGGTCCAGGAGGCCGGGGGTTCAAATCCCCTCAGCCACCCCATTTTCCTTAAGTTTACTCGTTTACGATGCTACCGCGTAGGGTGCCGGTCCGGGGTTTTTGACGAGATGTTCGATCAGGTCGATTTGCGAAACCACGCCGACCACCTTTCCGCCGTCGACGACGACCGCCACATGGTCGCTGTCAAACAAGAAGAAAAGCTCCTCGATCCGGGCCTTGGGATAAATCAGCCCACCGATCGGATTAGCCACATCCCGGGTCAGCGTCTGCATGCCAACAGTGCCGTTACGCAGGCCACGAATGATGTCGGACTCATGCACCATCGAGGTCAGTTTGCCGCTCTCGATCATGGGAATCTGAGAGACCCCATGTGCTCGCATGAGCTGAATGATTTCCGCTATCGGGGTGTCGGCGTTAGCCGTAACCGGCGACATGTTGCGTTCCGTTAGCAGGTTTTCCACCAGACCTAGTTCCGGACCCTCTTCGAGGAAACCATGGTCCTTCATCCACTCATCGGACAGGAATTTTGAGATGTAACGGGAGCCGGAATCACACAAGGTGACGACGATAATCTTATCGGTGCCGATTTCCTGAGCAACATCGACGGCGGCATGAACGATTGAGCCGGATGAGCCGCCACAAAACAGGCCCTCCTCGCGCACCAGGCGGCGAGCCATGTCGAAGGATTGTTTATCGTTGACCTGTCGCATGTCGTCGACAACGGAGAAATCCATCGCCTCGCACTTGATGTCCTCACCGATGCCTTCGACCCCATAGACATAGGCGGTCGGCAGGCTGCCGGTCTTGAACAAATGGTAATGGACCGACCCCAAGGGATCGACGCCAATGATCTTAACGTCAGGCGCATGCTCCTTAAACCAGCGGCCGACGCCGGACACTGTGCCGCCGGTGCCGGTGCCGCCCATGAAGACGTCGATCTTGCCGCCATCGGTCTGCTCATAAATCTCGCGACCGGTGTTATGATAGTGCGCCTCGATATTCCATTGAGAGTGATACTGGTCGACATAGAACGCGCCTGGAGTTTCGGCGGCAATACGCTTGGCGGTATTGACGTAGTGATCGGGGGAGTTGCCGGGCACGTCGGTCGGTGTGATTACGACGTCGGCACCGTAGGCCTTCATCATGTCGATCTTTTCCTGGCTCATTTTGTCAGGTAGCGTAAAGACGCAATGATAGCCTTTGACCGCGGCTACCATTGCCAGGCTCTGGCCAGTATTGCCCGAGGTGTTTTCGACGATCGTGCCGCCGGGTTTCAGCAGGCCTTCCTCTTCCGCCCGTTCGATGATGTAAGCGGCCATACGGTCTTTGATTGAACTGGTCGGGTTCATATATTCGCATTTCGCCAGAATGGTTGCCGCACCCTCGGGCACAACCTTGTTGAGGCGGACGAGTGGGGTGTGGCCAACCGCATCGAGGACGTTGTCTTTAATATTCATGTGAACACCCATTCGGTGATGGCAACCTGATCAAACCCTAAACCAGGGCATGACGAATAGCTAAGATTAGCTATTCCTAGCGTCAATTATAGGGTTGCTGCTCACCAAGTTGTGGCGCGATTCGTCAGTGGATATCCACATCAATAATGTCGCGGCTTTGTCGCTCTGATCGTCATCGCTTTTGGTCAGCAGATCATCCTGGTCGTCATCGTCGTCATTATCGTCGATCTCGTCGATCTCGTCGTCTTAATTCACTACGCGCTGCGGCGGCCTGATTACCCTGGCTGTCGTCGTCCGTCATTGTCCAAATCCCATTTGGGGAGGTGCTACATTGAATTACGCTCTAATTTTAATTCTCTCCTCACATTTAGAGTTAACGCATAAAATGATATGTAATACTGGGTAACTGCCGGTTTTAGGGCCTAATAGGCACAACCCTTTAGGACATGATTACCCTATAATGCCTGGCATCACCGGTGATCTAAAATTTCAATGATGTAGAGAGTGGCGCCGTTTGCGATAAACTCGCGCCATAGCAACAAGGCTCTTGATAAGACGAATTTCGTGGTAGTCCGCTGGATCGAAGACGCATCTGAACTTCTAACCGTTTCAGAAATGTACCGGGCCGACACGGCGGCGGTTGCTGACGGCGTTGCAAGCCTCGATTTAATGGAAGTTGCCGGTACAGCCATCGCCGAAACCGTCGACTCCAGTTGGCCTGAAGGCGAGGTGTTGGTGCTGTGCGGTCCGGGCAATAATGGTGGCGACGGCTTCGTCGCCGCGCGGTTGCTTGCCGATGCTGGTAGACTGGTTCGGCTCGCGCTGCTTGGACCCATCGATAAGCTCGACGGTGACGCGGCCGCCAATGCCGCTCGCTGGAACGGCGAGGTTACTCCGCTCAAGCCATCACTACTTGAGGGTGCGAACGTTGTGATCGACGCCCTGTTCGGCGCCGGGTTGGGCCGGCCCCTTGAGGGTGTTGCGTCTGAAACTGTTGAAGCGCTGAATGGCAGCGGCGTTCCCTGCGTCGCCGTCGACGTGCCCAGTGGCGTGCACGGCGATACCGGCCAGGTATTAGGCGCCGCGGCGCAAGCGGCTACAACGGTGACCTTCTTCCGCCGCAAGCCCGGTCACCTTCTCTATCCCGGCAGAGGTTTGTGCGGTGAAGTGCGTGTTGCCGACATTGGCATACCCGACACCGTCCTAGACGACATTGCGCCGAGTATTAGCGGAAACCTGCCTGACCTGTGGCGTGATCTACTGCCATGCCCACGGCCCGAGAGCCACAAATACACCCGCGGCCACGCAATCATCGCCGGTGGCGCAGTGCTGACCGGCGCGGCGCGATTGGCGAGCTACGCTGCCTTACGGGCAGGGGTAGGGTTAGCGACCATTGCCGCTCCACCTGGAACCGGCGATGTCTACCGCGCCGGCCGGCCGACCACCATGGTTCGCGATGTCGCCGACAGCGAGGCCTTCGATGCAATATTGGCCGAGCCACGGGTGACGGCGGCATTAATCGGACCCGGCAACGGAGTCACTGCTGAAACAGCCGACCATGTTCTGCGGGGGCTGGCGGCGCAGCCATGTGTTCTCGATGCGGACGCGCTGACAGTATTCGCTGATCAACCAGAGGCGTTGTTCACGGCACTTTCCGCGGCGACGGCTGGAACTAGTGTTCTCACTCCCCACGAAGGCGAATTCGCGCGGTTATTCCCCGCAGATGCCGGAAACGGTGGCAAGATTAAGCGTACCATCGCGGCGGCAGCTTTGTCCTCCGCAATAGTGTTGCTGAAAGGTCCCGATACCGTCATAGCGTCGCCGAATGGAAGGGTAGCAGTTAACGCCAACGCACCGGCTTATTTGGCAACCGCCGGCTCTGGCGATGTGTTGGCCGGGTTTATCGTCGGCCTGATGGCGCAGGGACTACCGGCCTTTGAGGCGGCGTGCGCTGGTGTTTGGTTTCACGGCGCCTGCGCTACCGCCTTCGGGCCAGGACTTGTCGCCGATGATTTGGGCGATATGCTCCCAGACGTATTGAGAAATATTTTGAAATAATATTTTATTTCAGTAGGTTAAAATATTTTATTCATGTTATAATAGAGATCTAGAGCAGGTGACACAGGACATCACCAAGTCTATCAACTGGGCGAAAAGGACGATTCACGCCGAAACATTTACTCGTGCGGTGCGATAGTATAGGAAGTCCGCGGGCGGTAGCCGGGTTCGTGGCCGGCCAAGGAGGATGCCAAGGTCGGCGGAGCCAAATACGTTTTTGGGCGGGCGTGGCGGAACTGGTAGACGCGCCAGGTTTAGGTCCTGGTGACTGAAAAGTCGTGGGGGTTCGAGTCCCTTCGCCCGCACCAATCCGGCGTTCAGTCCAGGATTTCAAGCGAATCGAAGGTTCGCCGTATGGCCCTGTTTAAAGTATTACGGGCGTATTGCGGTCTAGCCCAGACAGGCGAAAATAGAAACCACAGAAACCAGTTTAGAGTAATCGAAAATGCAAGTCGTCGAGACGAATTCAGACAGTTTGCTCAAAGATTTCAAGGTGACAGTCGCTGCTTCCGATATCGAGATGCGGGTCGACAGCCGCCTCATCGAGGTTGGTCAGGATACCCGTATTCCCGGTTTTCGTCCCGGCAAGGCACCAGTAAAAGTCCTCAGGCAACGTCTTGGCCCTGCCGTGCGCGGCGAAATTCTGGAAGCGGCCTTGCGCGACAGCACCCAGGAACTGCTCGCCGAACGCGGCCTGCGGCCAGCCAGCCAGCCACAGGTCGAAGTCACCTCTTACGAGGAAGGCAACGACCTAGAGTACGATCTTTCGGTCGAGTTATTGCCCGATATTGGTGACGTCGATTTCTCGTCGATCGAATTGGAGCGGATTAAGGTCGCCGCCACAGACACGGAAATCAGCGAGACCATGCAGCGGCTGGCTGAGCAGAACCGTAAAAGCAAGGCGATCGAAACCGCTAGAGCTGCAAAGAATGGTGACATCGTGGCCATCGATTTCGTCGGCACAATCGATGGCGAACCGTTCGACGGGGGCACCGGCAACGACATCGAACTAGAGCTTGGCGCTGGCCAGTTCATTCCCGGCTTCGAAAACCAATTGGTGGGGACAGAGGCGGGCCAGTCTCTCGACGTTAACATCACCTTTCCCGAGGACTACGGCAGTGCTAATCTGTCCGGAAAAAAAGCGGTTTTTAACTGTACGGTGAAAGAACTTCGTGAACCAATTCCGGCCGAACTCAGCGACGAATTTGCCACAACATTAGGTCTGGAATCGCTAGACGCGTTAAAAGATGCCATACGCGAACAGCTCGATGGCGAGTACACCCAGTTCACGCGCGATAAGGTGAAACGCGAACTCCTCGACAAGTTGTCCAATCAATATGATTTCGACGTGCCGCCGCGCATGCTCGAATCCGAGTTCGATCAGATTTGGACACAAGTAGAGGACGCGCGCGAAAAAGGCACCCTGGATGCTGAAGATAAGGACCGGAGCGAGAACGAATTGCAGGAGCAGTATCGCACTATCGCTGCGCGCCGGGTTCGCCTGGGTCTGTTGCTATCCCATGTGGGCGAGGCCAACGAGCTAACCGTGACCCAGGAAGAGGTCAATCGCGCGATCATGGAGCAGGCTCGGCAGATGCCTGGTCAAGAACAACAGGTCATCGAGTTCTATCGAAGCAACACCGAAGCGCAGGCCTCGTTGCAGGCACCCATCTTCGAAGACAAAGTAGTTAATTTCATTGTCGAGATGGCAAGTGTGACCGAACGCGAAATCACGCCTGAGGAATTACGCGCCGAGACTGAGACAGAGGCCAAGGCGGCCGAAGCCAAGACCAAGGCTGAAAAGCCAAAGGCTAAGGCTAAGAAAGCGCCGGCCAAGAAAAAAGCGGCAGCTAAGAAGGACGCCAAATAGTTGGCCTCTTGAACAGGCCCACTTACGCAGAATCGCCGGCACCTTATTTAGCGGCGATAACTTCACGATGAACGCAGGACAATCGAACCCATGCCGACTACCATCGAACCGTCAATGAATGCCCTTGTCCCCATGGTGGTCGAGCAGACCAACCGGGGTGAGCGGGCCTACGATATTTATTCGCGTTTGCTCAAAGAGCGGATCATCTTTTTAACTGGCACGGTGGTTGATGAGGTCTCCAGTGTGATTTGCGCGCAGCTACTGTTTCTCGAGGCGGAGAATCCGAATAAGGATATCTCGCTCTACATCAACTCGCCAGGCGGCGTGGTGACGGCGGGCTTGTCGATCTACGACACCATGCAATATATCCGCCCCGAGGTGACTACCTTGTGTATTGGCCAGGCCGCTTCAATGGGCTCGTTACTGCTGGCGGGTGGGGCGGCAGGCAAGCGGTTTTCGCTACCCAATTCGCGAATTATGGTCCATCAACCTTCCGGCGGGTTCCAGGGACAAGCCACCGATATTGAGATTCATGCCAAAGAAATTTTGCAAATCCGAGAAAGATTGAACGAAATTTATGCATCTC
This sequence comes from uncultured Rhodospirillaceae bacterium, assembly GCA_964530225.1. Taxonomy (GTDB): domain Bacteria; phylum Pseudomonadota; class Alphaproteobacteria; order UBA6615; family UBA6615; genus CAZHBA01. Next base: position 28,994 of record CAZHBA010000117.1, read on the forward strand.
ATACGGGTCAAAAATTGGACGATATCGCCGATGCTCTCGAGCGGGACCGTTTTTATACTGCTGGAGAAGCCAAGGATTTTGGTCTTATTGACGAGGTTGTCGATAAACGGGCCGTGGCAAGCCCTGATGGCGACAATGACAGCGATAGTGAGACGAAAGACGGTTAATAATAGGTAGACTGACATGCAGCGGCACTTAACTAATTATTGATTGCGGGATGCTAGCTAGTGTTCAATTCGTTTGAGACGCGATTCGTTGTACGAAGCGGTATGACGGGTCAGCGGGTCAGAAGCCTAAACACGGGGTTCATTTATGAGTAAGTCTGGCGGCAACGATTCGAAAAATACGCTATTCTGCTCGTTCTGCGGTAAGAGCCAGCACGAAGTCCGTAAACTAATTGCCGGGCCAACGGTATTCATCTGCGATGAATGCGTCGAATTGTGCATGGATATCATCCGCGAAGAGCACAAATCGACGTTGGTTAGGTCGCGCGACGGTGAGCCGACGCCGAAGGAAATCTGCCAGGTGCTTGACGATTATGTAATTGGCCAGGCGCAGGCAAAACGCGTGCTGTCGGTTGCCGTCCATAATCACTACAAGCGGCTCAACGCGGCACCCAAGGGTAACGACGTTGAAATCGCTAAATCGAACATTCTGCTAATTGGTCCGACCGGCTGCGGCAAGACTCTGCTCGCCCAGACGCTGGCGCGCATTCTCGACGTGCCGTTCACTATGGCCGATGCGACGACGCTTACCGAAGCCGGCTATGTTGGCGAAGATGTCGAAAACATCATTCTCAAGCTGCTGCAGTCTGCCGACTACAATGTTGAGCGCGCGCAGCGTGGTATCGTCTACATCGACGAGGTCGACAAGATCAGCCGCAAGTCGGACAACCCCTCGATCACGCGCGACGTATCAGGCGAAGGCGTCCAGCAGGCGCTCCTAAAAATCATGGAAGGCACCGTAGCCTCGGTGCCGCCGCAGGGCGGACGTAAACATCCGCAGCAGGAATTTCTGCAGGTCGACACCACGAACATTCTGTTCATCGTCGGTGGCGCGTTTTCCGGTTTGGAAAAGATTATCGCCAACCGCGGCAAGGATACCTCGATCGGTTTCGGCGCTGACGTTCGCAGCGCCGACGATCGGAAGACTGGTGAAATTCTATGTAATGTCGAGCCGGAAGATTTGCTGAAGTTTGGACTTATTCCGGAATTTGTCGGTCGGCTGCCGGTGATCGCTACTCTCGAAGATCTCGATGAGAGTACTCTGATCGAGATTCTCACCATCCCGAAAAACGCCTTGGTCAAACAGTATCAGCGTTTGTTCGATATGGAAGGTGTTGAACTGTCATTCGCCGAGGATGCGCTCAAGTCGGTGGCGAAGAAGGCGGTTGCGCGCAAAACTGGTGCCCGTGGCCTGCGTTCAATTCTAGAAGCCATTTTGCTCGATACCATGTACGATTTGCCGGAAATGGGAGGCGTCGAAGAAGTCGTGATCAACGCCGAAGTGGTCGAGGGTAACGCTGCGCCTCTGCATATTTACGTTGATAAGCGTGAAGATTTGGAGACTAGCGCCTAGAGTGGCGTCCTACCAGAATGGTTCAATTTGGTAGGATGCTGCTCTGAGCCCACAACAAATTGTGTGTCGAAGGTGTCAGCCAGGCTTGATTGCTGGGCTGATGTAGCCCAAATACTGGACTGGTAGGATTTATGGTGCCGAATCGGCGGTAAATTTTGTCTGCTATAGTAAACCTCGGTTTATTAATTCGTGGTTATCCTTATTTGCGGAACCCCTAATCTGTAGGAACTTCCATGCTTGATCATACCAAAGGCGTGCTTTTTCCGGTCCTCCCGTTGCGCGACATTGTCGTCTTCCCGCACATGATCGTGCCGTTGTTCGTCGGCCGCGACAAATCTGTGCGCGCCCTCGAAGACGTCATGAAAGACGACAAGCAGATTCTTCTGGTAACCCAGAAGGCCGCGGCTCAGGACGATCCGACCCCGACCGACCTCTATGACGTCGGCACCATCGGCACTATTTTACAATTGCTGAAGCTGCCCGACGGGACGGTGAAGGCACTGGTCGAAGGCAGTGAGCGCGCCCAGATCACGGAGTTCACCGATAACGAAGAATTTTTCCAGGCCTACGCCGACATCATGCCGGAGCCCGAGACCGACGAAAAAGAGTTAACCGCATTGAGCCGCTCGGTGGTTTCGCAGTTTGAGCAATACATCAAGCTGAACCGCAAGGTGCCGCCGGAGGTCCTGGTTTCGATTAATCAGATCGACGAACTCGGGAAACTCACCGACACCATTGCATCGCACCTGGCGTTGAAGATTCCGGAAAAGCAAGAGCTCCTAGAGGCGGAAACCATTCATACCCGGCTGGAGAAGATCCACGGTTTCATGGAAGGCGAGATCGGTGTTCTACAGGTCGAAAAACGCATTCGTGGACGTGTTAAGCGCCAGATGGAGAAGACCCAGCGCGAGTACTATCTCAACGAACAGCTCAAGGCGATCCAGAAAGAGCTTGGCGAGAGCGAAGACGGCCGCGATGAAGTCCAGGAGTTGGAAGAGCGCATAGGCAAAACTAAATTCACTAAGGAAGCTCGGGAAAAGACGCAGCAGGAACTCAAGAAGCTGCGCAACATGAGTCCGATGTCGGCGGAAGCCACGGTCGTACGCAACTATCTCGACTGGATGCTGATTATTCCGTGGAAAAAACGCTCGCGGGTGAAAAAGGATATCGCGGCCGCTGAGTTCATCTTGAACGAAGATCATTACGGTCTTGAAAAGGTCAAGGAACGGATCCTCGAATACCTCGCTGTGCAACAGCGCATGTCGAAAATCAAAGGCCCGATCCTGTGCCTGCTCGGCCCGCCAGGGGTCGGCAAGACCTCGCTTGGTAAGTCGGTCGCACGGGCGACGGGGCGTAACTTCGTGCGCATGTCGCTCGGCGGCGTACGCGACGAGGCGGAGATCCGTGGCCACCGACGGACGTATATAGGCTCCATGCCCGGCAAAATCATTCAGGGCATGAAGAAGGCCAAGTCATCGAACCCGCTATTCCTGCTCGACGAGATCGACAAATTGGGTGCTGATTGGCGCGGCGATCCGTCGTCGGCGCTGCTGGAAGTGCTCGACCCCGAGCAGAACCACACCTTCCAGGACCACTATCTGGAAGTCGACTACGACCTTTCCGATGTCATGTTCCTGTGCACGGCCAACACCATGCGCATGCCGCAACCGCTGCTCGACCGCATGGAGATCATTCGCCTGCCGGGTTACACCGAAGACGAGAAGGTCGAAATAGCCAAGCGTCACCTGCTGCCAAAGCAGTTGGGCGAAAATGGCCTTAAGGAAGACGAGTGGTCGATTTCAGATTCGGCGCTGCGCGATGTCATCCGCTATTTCACCCGCGAAGCCGGCGTTCGTAACCTCGAGCGTGAGATCGCTAATCTGGCGCGCAAGGCGGTCAAGGAAATTGCCGTCAACCACGACGTGACCTCAGTCAAGGTCACGGTGCGCAACCTCGATAAATACGCTGGAGTGCGGAAGTACCGCTACGGTGAAACTGAAACCGACGACTTGGTCGGCATCGTCACCGGACTTGCCTGGACCGAAGTCGGTGGCGAGTTACTGACGGTGGAAGCCATCTTGGTGCCCGGCAAGGGTAAGATGACCATTACCGGCAAGCTCGGCGAAGTCATGCAAGAGTCCATCCAGGCCGCTAACGCGTATGTCCGTGCCCGCGCGGCGGAATTTGGCATCGAACCGCCGTTGTTCAATAAGCGAGATATTCACGTCCATGTTCCCGAGGGCGCTGTACCCAAGGACGGTCCGTCGGCCGGCGTTGCTATGATTACTACGATGGTTTCGGTTCTGACCGGTACTCCGGTGCGTAAAGACGTTGCTATGACCGGCGAAATTTCGTTGCGCGGTCGCGTTCTGCCAATCGGCGGCCTGAAGGAAAAAATGCTGGCGGCACTGCGTGGCGGCATGAAGACAGTGATCATCCCGAAGGACAATGAAAAAGACCTGGTGGAGATACCCGAGAACGTCAAAAAGGGTCTCAACATCATCATCGCGTCGACCGTCGACGAGGTTTTAGAGCACGCGCTGACCAAGCCTTTGGTACCGATCGAGTGGAACGAATCGGACGACGATTCGCGAACGGTAGCGGCAGATAACGACGATTCTGACGCTTCCAGCGTGGTTCGCCACTAACTAGTAGCGAAAAATACCGAATTTTTCCGATTCGAATCGAAAAAAGCACAAAAAGCCCCAGTTTTCCGGGCTTTTTAATTGACGCGATTCAAAACAGCGTTCTAGCTTCCTAATGTTTGGATTCGGGTTTCACGCTCCAGACATTGAGCGAACCATCCCAAAGGGAGTCCTAAAGTGAATAAAAACGATCTTGTCTCTGCCGTTTCCAGTTCGGCTGGTCTAACGAAGGCTGATGCAACCAAGGCTGTCGACAGTGTGTTCAACAACATTACCAGCTCACTGCAGAGCGGAAATGAAGTTCGCCTTGTAGGTTTCGGCACTTTCTCAACTTCGCAACGTAAGGCGACAACTGGGCGTAATCCGCGTACCGGCGAAATCATCCAGATCAGGGCGTCTACACGGCCCAAATTTAAAGCCGGCAAAGCACTGAAAGATGCCGTTAACTGACGGCATAACGCCATTAATCTACTTCAGGCCGGTCGCGGTATAACGTGGCCGGCCTGTTTTATTTCGCACCCCGCCAACGGCCGGGTTGCGCGCGCGGTGGCGCATAGTTAGAACCCAATTGGTCGATGCTGTATTACCGGCGTCAAAGGGCGATTAGCTCAGCTGGAAGAGCACCTCGTTTACACCGAGGGGGTCGGCGGTTCGAGCCCGTCATCGCCCACCATTACCCGCCAAAATTATTTAGCACGCAAAGAGTGCGATTATTTTGATACCGGCGTTTGCGACGGCGTCGAACTCCGCTAAGTACGCGAGATTCTCCATGGCCTAGAGGCCGTGGTGGTCTGGAATTTACAGATATATAAATGCGGTGCCCCGGTAGGTCTCCACGTAAGGCGCGGATGCGGAAAAAGCGCGGTAGGGAGCAGAAGCTGGTCAGCTATCTAACCAAGTTTGCTTGCTTGACACATCCCAGAACCGGCAGTACTTAGCCTCGGCCTTTATGTGTGCCCTATGGGGGTGTAGCTCAGTTGGTTAGAGCGCCGGCCTGTCACGCCGGAGGCCGCGGGTTCGAGTCCCGTCACTCCCGCCACTTCCCCAGTCCAAATTCAGGCTCGCGACAGCCTCTCGAAGCTCTTTTCGGAGTGCCGGCGTTGTGTGCCTCAACACGATTTGATCAACCGTTTTTCTGTGACGCACTCCAATGCGTTTTGTGCCACTCCATTCGCTGTTTTGTGGGACTCGGATGGCCGTAGTTTCTACGGGCAAAGCCTGGCTTGCATGGCAAACGAACGTCGTGTATGGCTGCGCGCAGGCGCTGGTTGGCCCAATTCTTAAGGTCGCGTCCACGTGCAACGCATAACGATTTTTGGCGGGCGCCAGACATGGAACAGTTGCTGCTTGAATATCTCCCCATCCTGATATTTCTCAGCTTGGCTATCAGCATTTCGGCGGTGATGGTTGCCGTTTCGTTTTTCGTTGGGCCGAAAAATCCCGACGTGGAAAAAAATTCGGCCTACGAGTGCGGTTTCGAACCGTTCGACGATGCTCGCATGAAGTTCGACGTGCGTTTTTATCTGGTAGCTATTCTGTTCATCATTTTCGACCTTGAAGTTGCCTTCCTGTTTCCCTGGGCGATTACGCTTGGCGAAATCGGCCTTTTTGGGTTTTGGTCGATGGTGGTTTTTCTGGCCATCCTAACCGTCGGCTTTGTCTACGAATGGCGTAAGGGAGCGCTCGAATGGGAGTAGTACCCACCCCGCAAAACCACACCGGAAAGTTATTCGAGACCGGCCCCGATCAGGACGCCGCCTTGAAGGTGGTCACCGATGAATTGATCGATAGGGGATTCGTGATTGCCCAGATGGACAAGCTCGTGACCTGGGCGCGCAGCGGCTCGATGTGGCCGATGACATTCGGCCTGGCATGCTGCGCCGTCGAGATGATGCACACGGCAGCCTCGCGCTATGATCTCGACCGCTTTGGCGTCGTATTCCGTCCCAGTCCGCGGCAGTCCGATGTGATGATTGTTGCCGGCACGCTGACCAACAAAATGGCACCAGCTCTGCGCAAGGTTTACGACCAGATGGCCGAGCCGCGCTGGGTCATATCCATGGGCTCGTGCGCTAACGGTGGCGGTTATTACCATTACTCTTATTCGGTTGTGCGCGGCTGTGATCGCATCGTGCCAGTCGACATTTATGTGCCGGGTTGTCCGCCAACAGCGGAAGCCCTGCTTTATGGTATTCTGCAACTGCAAAAGAAAATTCGGCGCACCAGCACAATTGCGCGCTGACGGGTCTGACCGGAACTTAGCGGAACTCAACGATGGATCAGGCCCTCAAGGACCTTGGCGACTACATTGCGGTGGCACTACCGCACGATGTGATCCGCAGCGAGGGCGTCTGCGGGGAATTGATAATTGTGGCCCGCGCAGCGGCAATCGTCGATGTGCTGACGTTTCTGCGCAACGATAGTAACTGTCAGTTCAAAGTCCTTGTCGACGTTTGCGGTGCCGACTATCCGCAGCGCGAGCCGCGCTTCGACGTGGTCTACAATCTGCTATCGCTGACCCAAAATCAGCGCATTCGCGTCAAAGTGATGGTCGCCGAAGATACGCCTGTGCCGACGGCCATTTCGGTCTTTAGTGCTGCCGACTGGTTCGAGCGCGAGACCTGGGATCTTTATGGCATTATGTTTTCCGACCATCCCGATCTACGGCGTATTCTCACTGACTACGGTTTCGAGGGTCATCCGCTGCGCAAGGATTTCCCCTTAACCGGCCGCGTCGAGTTGCGCTACGACGAAATGCAAAAACGGGTGGTCTACGACCCTGTTCAGTTAACCCAGGATTTTCGCACCTTCGATTTCCTTAGTCCCTGGGAAGGAATGAACAAGGAATTGCCCGACGACGAAAAAGAAGCCGGTGAAGACGACACGTCGGAAGAGAGCGCTTCATGAACGGAGTCTCGATCAAAAACCTGACGATGAATTTCGGGCCGCAGCACCCCGCCGCGCACGGTGTCCTGCGCCTGGTTCTCGAGATGGATGGTGAGATCGTCGAGCGGGCCGATCCTCATGTGGGCCTGCTCCACCGCGGTACAGAGAAGCTTATCGAGCACAAAACGTATCTGCAGGCAATTCCCTATTTTGACCGCCTCGATTACGTCGCGCCGATGAGCCAGGAACATGCCTTTGCCCTGGCCACCGAGAAATTGCTGGGCCTCGAGGTTCCCGAACGCGGCCAATACATTCGCGTGCTGTTTTGCGAAATATCCCGTCTCCTTAATCACATCCTTAACCTGACCACCTACGCTTTGGATGTTGGCGCGATGACGCCCTTGCTGTGGGGTTTCGAGGAACGAGAAAAGATGATGGAGTTCTACGAGCGTGTTTCCGGCGCTCGCCTGCACGCAGCTTATTTTAGGCCCGGCGGCGTGCACCAGGACCTGCCACCCAGGCTGGCCGAGGACATTTACGAATTCTGTGAAACTCATCCGAAATTTATCGACGACCTGGAAGAACTGCTGACCGGCAACCGGATTTTCCGCCAGCGTACCGTCGATATAGGTACGATCAGTGCTGAAGAGGCTCAGGATTGGGGCATGAGCGGACCTGTTCTGCGCGCTTCCGGGGTCGCCTGGGACTTGCGCAAGGCGCAACCCTACGACGTTTACGACCGCGTCGATTTCGACGTGCCGGTGGGTAAGACCGGCGATTGTTATGCGCGCTATCTGGTTCGAATCGCCGAAATGCGCGAAAGCCTGCGCATCATGCGCCAGTGCCTCGACGATATGCCTGAAGGCCCGGTTATCACCACTGACCACAAGGTGACACCACCGCGCCGCGGCGAAATGAAGCAGTCAATGGAGGCTCTGATCCATCATTTCAAGTTATATACCGAGGGCTACCACGTGCCCGCTGGCGAAACCTATACCGCGGTCGAGGCGCCGAAAGGCGAGTTTGCGGTCTATCTGGTGTCCGACGGCACTAACCGGCCTTACCGTTGCAAGATACGTGCGCCGGGATTCGCATTTATGCAGGTGATGGATTTCCTTATTCGCGGGCACATGCTGGCCGATGTTCCGGCGGTTATAGGTAGTCTCGATGTCGTATTTGGCGAGGTTGACCGGTGAACGATATGATGACCTTCGTATTTTCCGAGGCGGCACAGGCAAAGTGTGTCGAGATCATTTCGCGTTACCCTGAAGGCCGCCAGCAAAGCGCGGTGATTCCGCTGCTCGATTTGGCGCAGCGTGAATGCGGCGGTTGGTTGCCGACTGTAGCCCTCGAACATGTCGCCGAGCGCCTAGGTATGGCGAAAATCCGTGTGCTCGAAGTGGCCAGTTTCTACTCCATGTTCAACCTCGAACCTGTCGGCAAGAATCTGGTTCAGCTCTGTCGCACCACGCCGTGCTGGCTACGCGGCTCGGATGATCTGCGCGCGGTGGCGGCGGAGGTAACCGGCTGCGGGCTCTGCGAGACCAGCGACGACGACCAGTTTACCGTGGTTGAAGTTGAGTGTTTGGGTGCCTGCTGCAACGCGCCTGTGGTGCAGATTAACGATGACTATTACGAGGACCTGACGGCCGAGAGTTTTCGAGCTGTGTTGGAAGCGCTCAAGCGCGGCGAGACACCGTCGGCTGGATCGCAAGCGGGGCGCAAAGGTTCGGAACCGGTCGGCGGCTTGACCAGTCTGACGAGTGCGGGAGACGACTGATGCTGGCTAGCCAAGACCGCATCTTCAAAAACCTTTACGGCCAGGACGATTGGCGGCTCGACGGCGCGCGCCAGCGCGGCGTCTGGGACAATACCAAGGCGCTGCTAGAACTGGGCCGCGAAAAACTGGTCGACGCGATAAAGGAATCGGGCCTGCGCGGACGCGGCGGCGCTGGATTCCCGGCCGGCATGAAATGGTCGTTCATGCCGGCCGATAACCGCCGCGACGATCGCCCCCACTATCTGGTGGTTAACGCTGACGAATCCGAGCCGGGCACTTGTAAGGACCGCGAGATTCTACGCTACGATCCGCACGTTCTGATCGAAGGCTGTTTAGTTGCCGGCTTTGCCATGGGCGCTAACGCCGCCTACATTTATATTCGCGGCGAGTTTTTCAGCGAGGCATCCCATCTTAACCAGGCCATAGCGGAAGCCTACGGCGCCGGGCTGATCGGCAAGGATGCCTGCGGCTCGGGCTGGGATTTCGACGTCTACTTGCACCGCGGCGCTGGCGCCTATATTTGCGGTGAGGAAACCGCGCTACTCGAAAGCCTGGAAGGCAAGAAAGGCCAGCCACGTCTGAAACCGCCGTTCCCGGCGGCTAGCGGCCTCTATGGCTGCCCGACCACGGTCAACAATGTCGAGACCATAGCTGTTTCGCCGACGATCATCCGCCGCGGCTCAGCGTGGTTTGCTGGCATTGGCCGCGAGAACAACACTGGGACCAAGATTTTTTCCATTTCCGGTCACGTCAATAATCCGTGCAATGTCGAGGAAGCCATGGGCATTCCGCTCAAGGAACTGATCGA
>CAZHBA010000118.1:0-35959 GCA_964530225.1 uncultured Rhodospirillaceae bacterium
GGTCGACAGCGTCATCAGGGCGTCGATTTGCTCGGTCACCCGCATGGTGCCGATCTCGGCGGCCATGGCGGCGCCGATGCGCCCGGCCACCATCAGGCCGGCCAGGACCGGGCCCAATTCGCGGGTGATGCCCCAGACGACGACGTTGGCGATGGTGCTCTCGTCGGCAAAGCCGAAGCCGCTAAAGCTTTGCAAGGCTAGGACCATGCCGGTGAAGATCGCCGTCAGACCCACCACCGGCAGGGAGTAAAAGCCAATTTCGATCATCTGCTGACCGATCAGCCGAAAAAAAAACGGCGGGCTAAAACAGTGAAGTACACCGTTAGCGGTAAAGATCCCGATGCGACCGGTCACCGTGCACAAGGTGAGGACGGACCGTCCTAACGATCTAAGTAGCCCCATTAATCGGTTTCCCCGCCCCGATAGATACGGTGATGGCGTTGACCGAGCCGAGTCAGTACTTCGTACCCGATTGTGCCCGCCACGTCAGCCAGATTGTCGGCGTTAAAACGGTTGCCGATAAGCTCTACGAACGCGCCCGGCTGCGCTTCTGTCTCCGGTACGCCGCTGACATCGACGGTGAGTAAATCCATCGAGACGCGCCCTACCACGGGTGCCACCGCGTCGCCAATAAACGTGGTCGCCAGCTTGCGTTTATCTTTAGTGGTAAGCCGTCCTGCGGCGCGTGGGTAGCCGTCAGCGTAGCCGATGGCGACGGTGGTGATACGGCTCGGCTGGCTGACCTTGTGGGTCGCACCATAGCCGACGCTTACCGCTTTCTCTATTTCACGAACTTGAAGAATTTTTGCAAATAAATAAACGACTTGTTCCATTTTATTTATTTTTTGATCGAGCACGTTGAGGCCATATATCGAGGCCCCGGCACGCACCATATCCAGGTGATAATCAGCCCCCAGAAACGCGCCGGCAGAATTTGCTAGGCTGGTTTGGATCGGCCCCGTAATCGACGGTAGCATAGTCGCCGTTGTCAACAGCCGCTTGCGCTGCAGTGCGTTCATGGCTGAGTCCGGTTCGTCGGCGCAGGCTAGGTGGCTCATGACGACCGATATATCCACACCATCGGCGCGCGCCGTGTCGGAACAGAGTTCCGACACTTCGGCCTCGCTAAGACCGAGCCGCGACATGCCTGTGTCAATGTGCAAATAGGCCCCATTATTGTGTGCATTACCGGCGACTGCGGTTCGCCACACATCGAGCTGCGGCAGACTGTTGAGGGCGGGCGTCAAGCCGTGCTCAATAAAAAGCGGTGCGCTGGCGGCATCGGGACCGTTGAGAACGACGATCCCGGCGTCCGGAATGGCGGAACGCAGTTTGGCGCCTTCGGCCGCGGTGGCGACAAAGAACGTCTGGCAGCCCTGCGCCGCCAGCGCTGGCGCTATCGATACCGCGCCCAAGCCATAGGCGTCGGCTTTGATCGAGACGCCGACCTCGGCCACTGGCACCATGGATTTAATGCGCCGATAGTTGCTGGCGATCGCGTCCAGGTCTACGATGAGAACTGAACTGACACCGGGCGGGATTTCAGTGCCGTGCGGAAGCACGCGTCAGTTCCGGTCCTCGGCCATCCGCTCTTGTAAGGCGAGGTCGGAGAACTGCGTGAAATCGCCGTTAAAGTGCAGATGTGCGGTTCCGATCGGGCCATGGCGCTGTTTGCCGATAATGACTTCGGCCTTGTTACGCGATCGCTCCAGACGTTCCAATCGCCGCGCGAACTTATCTTCGGTCTCGTGCTCGCGCTGTTCGCGCGATTCGCGGTCGAGATAATATTCCTCGCGATACAAGAACATAACCACGTCGGCATCCTGCTCGATCGATCCCGATTCGCGCAGGTCGGACAGTTGCGGACGTTTTTCCTCGCGTTGTTCGACCGCGCGCGACAACTGGCTAAGCGCGACAACTGGCACATCAAGTTCCTTGGCCAGCGCCTTCAATGAGCGCGTTATGACCGATACTTCCTGGACACGGTTCTCGTTGCGCATGCCGGCCGGCGGGTTCACCAGCTGCAGGTAATCGACAACGATCAGGCTCAGCCCGTGCTGGCGTTTGAGGCGGCGGGCCCGGGCGCGGATTTGCGCAACGGTCAGCGCTGGCGTGTCGTCGATGAACAGTTTCAGCGAGTGCAGGGCCTGCGAGACGGCAAATACGCGGTTATATTCCTCCTCGCTTATGTCGCCGCGGCGGATAGCATCTGAGCGCACATGGGCCTGTTCCGAAATAATGCGAGTCGCTAGCTGTTCCGCCGACATTTCCAGCGAGAAGAAGGCGACGATGTCGCGTTCTTCGATGTCATTGCCGGCGTCATCGGTGGTTCGAATAATAGCCGACGCCGCGTTGTATGCGATGTTGGTGGCAAGCGCGGTTTTACCCATCGACGGCCGCCCCGCGATGATCACCAGGTCGGATCTGTGCAATCCGCCCAACAGTTGATCGAGGTCGCGAAAACCCGTTGGTACGCCGACCAGATCGGTCTCGCGCTTGTAGGCCGCCGCGGCCAGGTCGATCGCCGAGGTCAACGCGGAGCGGAATTCCTGGAAACCACCCTCCGCCGCACCCTGTTCTGCGAGCTGGAACAGCTGCGCCTCGGCAGTTTCGATCTGTTGCGTGGCCGGGCTGTCGATATCGTGTTCGTAGGCGTTGTTGGCGACAACCTCGCCGATATTGATTAACTCGCGCCGCAGGTAGCAGTCGTAAATCTCGCGGCCCAGATCCTGGGCGTTCTGGATGGTGATAACGGCGTTAGCCAATTCGGCGAGGTAGGCCGAGCCGCCAATCTCGTTCAACGCCTCATCGTTACTGAAATAATTTTTCAACGTTACCGGGTCAACGATTTGGCCGCGGTCGATCAACCGGGCGCATGCCTCATAGACCCTTGCATGAGCTGGATCGGCAAAATACTCAGGCAGCAGGAATTCCTGCACCCGCTCATAGGCGCGGTTATTGGCGAGAATGGCTCCAATCAGCGCCATCTCGGCTTCGTAATTGTGCGGCATCACACGGTAGCTGATAGTGCTGTCGGTATCGTGCAATGGTGTCACATTGTCGGGGGCGACAGGACTACTGTCGCCGGAATCAATCGTCGTCATGGCTAGGCAGCCTACCAATAGTGCACACTAAGCGGTTCCTAAGGTTTACGTGAGTCGCCTGAAACCTGAGGATAAGGTTGCGCATTTGCGGCTTGCTATTTTGCCCAATGTGTCGGAGTCGCTCCATATCGGTCAAATGCGGCTCTAGACAGAGTGATGTTTCGACTTAACATTACACAACACAACACAGCGCAAAACAGCACTAACGGGGGAGTATGGAATATGCGCGCAGCCTGGCACACTGAGTTCGGACCCGCGACCGAGGTGTTGCAAGTCGGAGAACTGGATACGCCGGAGCCGGGCGAGGGTGACGTTTTGGTGCGCGTCGTCGCGTCGGGCATTAATCCCCTGGATGTGAAAAAGCGCGTCGGCGCCCGTGGCGCCTTCGATGCCGAGCGGGCGGTCCCGCACTATGACGGCGCCGGGGTGATCGAAGCTGTGGGACCCGGTGTCGACGCCGCGTGCATCGGCGAGCGCGTGTGGCTGTTCGAGGGCCAGTTTGGCCGCTGGCTGGGAACCGCGGCGGAATATATTTGCTTGCCGTCGAGCCGGGCCAACCCGCTACCGGAATCTGTGAGTTTCTCCGAAGGCGCCTGCCTTGGCATTCCCGCCCTGACGGCCCACCGCGCCGTCTGCGCCGATGGTTCGGTGGCGGGGCAAACGGTCCTGGTAACTGGCGCCGCTGGGGCGGTGGGAAGTTATGCCGTACAGTTCGCCGCCTTATCTGGTGCGACAGTGATCGGCACCGTGAGTTCTGATGAAAAAGCGGCGCAGGCCGTCGCCAGCGGCGCCACGCACACGATTAACTACAAAACTGAGGACGTGGCCGCGCGGGTGAAAGAGTTGACGGACGGTGCCGGTGTCGACCGGATGGTCGAGGTCGAACTGGGCGGTAACATTCCGGTAACCTCGCGGGTACTAAAGGCTAATGCGGTGATTGCGGCTTATGCGTCGATGGCAGTGCCGGAAGTGCCACTGCCGTTCTATCCCATGTTAATGGCCGGGCCGACGATCGAGATTGTCGCCGTCTTCACGGTGCCGGAACCCGACAAAATGCAAGGGGTGCGCGATATAGGCGAATGGATGGCGGCGGGTAAGCTGCGCCATAACGTCGGGGCTACATTTTCTCTGGGCGATATCGCTGCCGCCCACGAAGCCGTGGAGAGCGGATCGGTGATCGGAGGCGCCGTTCTCGAGATCAGCTGAAGATGGGGAGATACGCGGCTATTCTGCCGCCTGGCTCTCCTCGGCCACCACCTCGCGTTCCCATTCGCCGATATAGTCGCGGGTCAGGGGCACCGCGTCATGGCGCTTGGCGAGCTGGAGTTGGAAGACCATCTGGCCGCGCTTGCGAAAGCCAATTTCGCTGCCGATTAGGTAGAACTCCCACATGCGGCAGAATTCCTCGTCGTAAAGTTTCCTAGCTTTCTCGCGCTGTGCCTGGAAACGCTCGTGCCAGTGACGCAGAGTTTCGGCGTAGTGCAGCCGCAGAATCTCGATATCGGTAACCCACAGACCAGCTTTTTCGACAGCGGCCAGAACTTCGGACAACGCCGGCGAATAGCCGCCAGGGAAAATATACTTGCGCAGCCAAGAGTTGGTCGTTCCCGGCGGATCCATGCGGCCGATGGAATGGAGCAGGCAAACGCCGTCGTCGGCGAGCAATTCCTTCACTTTGTCGAAGAATTCAGCGTAGTGGCCGATGCCCACATGTTCGAACATGCCAACAGAAACGATGCGATCGAAAGTTCCTTTTTGCTCACGGTAATCGCGCAGTGTAAAGTCGACCTGCTCTGCTAGGCCGGTGTCCACGGCGCGTTGTTGGCTAATCTTATGTTGCTCGGTTGACAGGGTAACGCCGGTGACTTGTGCGTCGCCCTGTCGGGCCAGGTACAGGCCAAGGCCGCCCCAACCGGAGCCGATATCGAGAATTTTCAGGCCCCGCCGGTGCAACAGCAGCTTTGCCGCAAGGTGGCGTTTTTTGTTAATTTGCGCCTGTTCCAAATCGGTCGACTCGGAATCGAAGTAAGCACAGGAATATTGCCGGTCTTCGTCGAGGAACAGATCGTAGAGGTCGTCAGACAGATCATAATGGTGGGCGACGTTGTGTTGCGCCTTGCCGATGGGATTGTGTTGCTGGAGGCGACGGAACAGGTGGCCCACATTACCGAAAAAGGCGTGCAGAGGATGGTTCTCGACGTGCCCGATATTTTGTGTCGCCAGATCGATAAAATCGTACAGCGTGCCGCGTTCGATGGTTAGCTTGCCGCTCATATAGGCTTCGCCGACCGACAAATTCGGATTTAACAGGAGCCACCACTGGGTAGCTCTGTCGTGGACTCGGATGGTGACGTAGGGCGCGTTGCCGTTGCCGAAGCGCCAGCTGCGTCCACGCGCATCCACGAGGCAAAGGTCACCGTCTTTGATGACCGCTTTTAAAAACCGTGCGAGCATCATCACTCAAGCCTACCCCCAATATCCAGACTAATTGTTTACTGTGGTCTATTCGCAGTAAAACTAGCAGAAAACTGCTATCTGCTGCAAAGAGGTGGCGTTGAGATTGTCGTGAAGAACGCTTTGGTTAATTTGCGCCCGGTCGGCGAAGTACCGCTGAATAGCCAAAAACTAGAGAATCCGGCGCTTATTATGCCGTTTCGTCCTCGCTCGAGGCGTCTTCGGAAGATTCGGCTGCCACTTCACCCTCTGTTTCCTGTTCGGCGGCATCGCTGGCCAGCCGTTCTGCGACCTCTTCTTCGACCAGTCCTTCCGCGGCCTCGGCCTCGCCCTGGGTGTCGTCGGCAATCGCCAAAGCGGCTTCCGCGACGGCAACCGCGTCGGCGACTTCCATTTCCTCGGCACTCAGGATCGCGCCGCCCCGCTCAAGCTGCAGCTTTGCCTCGTCTTCGGTACGCGCAATATTTACCGTTATATTAACAGAAACTTCGGGGTGCAACACGACGCGGGTCTCATAGATTCCCAGTGCTTTGATCGGCCGGTTGAGCACAATCTGACTACGGACTACTTTAACGCCAGTTCCTGTCACCGAGTTGGCGATGTCGCGCCCCGACACCGAGCCATAGAGTTGGCCACTGTCGCCAGCCTGTCGGATGATTGTTACGTCGAGGCCATCGACTTTGGTGGCAACCGATTCGGCCTCCTGGCGGCGCTCTAAATTATCGGCTTCGAGATGTGCGCGCTGCTGCTCGAAGACTGCCCTATTGCTGCTGGTGGCGCGCATCGCCTTCTTCTGCGGCAGCAGAAAATTACGGGCGTAGCCGGCCTTTACGGTAACGATATCGCCCATTTGACCGAGCTTTTCGATGCGCTCGAGCAGGATTATTTCCATGGCTAATTCTCCTGAACGGGCTGCTTAGTCAACAACGTAGGGCAGCAAGGCCAGAAAGCGGGCGCGTTTGATCGCCCGCGCCAACTCGCGCTGCTTCGTCAACGATACTGCGGTGATTCGACTGGGGACGATTTTGCCACGCTCGGATATGTAGCGCTGCAGGAGTTTGACGTCCTTGTAGTCAATTTTCGGTGCGTTGGCTCCGGAAAAGGGGCAGGTTTTACGGCGCCGGAAAAACGGACGCCGTCCGCCGCCACCCCCACTGGGTCTATCGTTCATCCGGCTGTCTCCTCGGCGTCTTCGCTGTTATCGGCTGTGGGTTTTTCGGCGCTTTTCGCTGGTGTTTTGTTGGGCGCGCCACCCTCGTTGTCTCTTGCCCGGTAGGAATTGTCACGGTCACGTCCGCTGCGCTCCTTGCGGCCGCGCGCCATCACCGACGGGCCTTCCTCTAATTCGTCGACACGCAGGGTCAAATAACGCAGCACGTCTTCGTGCAAGCGCTCACTGCGCTCCAGTTCGTTGATCGCTGTGGAAGGTGATTCGATATTGAGCATGACATAGTGGCCCTTCCGGTTCTTCTTGACCCGGTAGGCTAAATTCTTAAGGCCCCAATATTCGGTGTCAACGACCTTGCCGCCGTCTTTTTCGATCAGTCTGGTAAACGTCTCGACCAGACCGTCGACTTGCGTGCTGGAAACGTCCTGGCGCGCAATAAATACGTGCTCGTAAAATGGCATTCAGTTAGCTCCCCGTGGCTGTTAATTGATCACCGCCGTTCGTCCCGAAGTTGGGCCACAGCCGCATGACCATAGCTGGCATTTCACGATTGAAATTATCAGCAAGGAGTCCACTTGGCCGATGTCGCCTCGGGCCAAGCAATCAAGGCGCGTATAGACCACAACCCAAACCGCCACGCAAGGTAATTTGAACGTATTTTTGCGGTGGATCTGCCGTGTTCTCAAAAGGGCCTAGAACGCCGCTTGCGAGCATTCCATTGGCGCTATAAGACTGGCTTAGGATCGATTGCTCGCCCAACGGTGCGTATGTTACCGAGGGTGCAATTGAAGGAGCCATGTATGTCGCGCGCGTTCGTATTTCCCGGTCAGGGAAGCCAGGAGGTTGGCATGGGCCGCGAACTGGCCAAGGCCTTTTCGGCAGCCCGTTTGGTCTTCGAAGAGGTCGACGATGCGCTTGAGCAGCGTCTGAGCCGGATCATGTTCGACGGACCGGCCGAAGACCTAACGCTGACGGAAAATGCGCAACCGGCGCTGATGGCGCTGTCAGTGGCCGTGGTGAAGGTGCTCGAGGACGAGGGCAGCGTGGCAGTGTCGGACACGGCTGCCTACGTGGCCGGCCACAGCCTCGGCGAATATTCCGCTTTGGCGGCTGCCGGGTCGCTGGCGCTGGCCGATGCGGCGCGTCTGTTGAAAACCCGCGGCGAGGCCATGCAGGCGGCTGTTCCAGTGGGTCAGGGCGCGATGGCGGCAATTTTGGGGCTCGATCTGCGCGCTATCGAAGAAATTGCCGCGGTGGCGGCGGAAGACCAGGTCTGCGATGTCGCCAACGACAATTCCGAAGGGCAGATCGTCGTCAGCGGTAGCACCGAGGCGGTGGAGCGCGCCATCAAGATCGCCAAGGATAAAGGCGCGCGGCGCGGCGTCTTATTGCCGGTTAGCGCACCGTTTCACTGCCAACTTATGGATCCGGCCGCTGATATCATGACCTCTGCCTTGGCGACTGCCAATGTTAATCCGCCGACCCCGCCGGTGGTGACAAATGTCACCGCGCAGCCGGCCAGCGATCCCGACGAGATTCGCAGCCTGTTGGTCGAGCAAATCACCCATCGGGTACGCTGGCGCGAATGCGTGTTGACTATGCGCGACCTTGGCGTGGAAGAGCTTTGCGAGATCGGCGCGGGCAAGGTATTGAGCGGACTGGCGCGGCGCATCGACAGCGATCTCGCAGCTCAGGCGGTCGCAACGCCTGCCGATGTGGAAACCTTTCTCGGGTCTCTTTGAAGCCTATGATAAAGGGAGGCGAACTTGTTCGATTTAAGCGGTAAAGGGGCGTTGGTAACCGGCGCGAGCGGCGGTATTGGCTCCGCCATCGCCCGAACGCTGCATGCCAATGGCGCCGCCGTGGCGTTAAGTGGGACTAGAGTGGGGCGCCTCGAAGAATTGACTGCGGATTTAGGCGAGCGGACCCATATCGTGCCTGCCGATTTGTCGGATGCAGATGCTATCGACGCGCTGCCGACCACCGCCGCGGAAGTACTGGGTTCGCTCGACATCCTGATCAACAACGCTGGCCTCACCCGCGATAATCTGGCCATGCGCATGAAGGATGACGAGTGGCAGGCGGTACTCGATGTCAACCTCACTGCCGCGTTTCGATTAAGCCGTGCCGTTCTACGCGGCATGATGAAGAACCGATGGGGGCGCATCATCAGCGTAACTTCGGTGGTCGGTACCACGGGTAATCCCGGTCAGGTGAACTACGCTGCGTCGAAGGCAGGACTAACCGGCATGACCAAGGCGCTGGCGCAGGAAGTCGCCAGCCGCGGTGTCACGGTGAACTGCGTCGCACCGGGCTTCATCGAAACCGCGATGACCGACGCGCTGTCCGACGCGCAAAAAGAAGCGATTATGGCGTGTATTCCCGCCGCCCGGCTGGGCTCAGTCGACGATGTCGGCGCGTGTGCGCTATTTCTTGCCAGCGACGAAGCGGCGTACGTGACCGGCCAAACCATTCACGTCAACGGAGGCATGGCGATGATCTAATGTGATTTGTCGCGTCGATGCCGCTTGACGGGGCCTACGAAGCCAGCTAAGTCGCGGTTTCTGTGAAAACCGACTGCGGCGTAGCTAACGGTTAGGCTGTGTGTTAGGGAATATAAAAGCTTGATTGGGAGCGATGTGTACACGGGCTGTATTACCCGTTCCGTACCAGCCATCCATGACATGAGCATCGAGAGTAATTGGCAACTAAGGGCAAACGAATCATGAGCGATATCGCCGAACGTGTGCAAAAAATCGTCGTTGAGCATCTAGGCGTTGACGACTCCAAGGTTATCGAAAACGCGAGTTTTATTGACGACCTTGGGGCGGACAGTCTCGACACGGTCGAGTTGGTCATGGCTTTCGAGGAGGAGTTCGGCTGCGAAATCCCCGATGATGCGGCGGAGAAGATCCTCACCGTCGGCGATGCCGTAAAGTTCTTAGAAGAAGCAAGCTGATTGGTGCCGCAGTTGATGCGGACAAACTTACTCGACATCCGAACATGAGCCCAGTGACACCCGAATGAGTGGCACACCAATGAGACGCGTAGTGGTAACAGGGTTGGGCCTCGTAACGCCTTTGGGCGTCGGGATCAAAAAAAACTGGGATGGCATTACCGGCAGTAAATCAGGCATCGGTGCGATCCAGTCCTTCGATGTGTCCGATTTACCGGCCAAGATTGCTGGGCAAGTGCCATTGGGTGACGGCACCGACGGCAAGTTCAATGCTGAGGATTATATGTCGCCCAAGGACCAGCGCCGGGTCGATGATTTCATCATCTATGCCATGGGTGCCGCGGTGCAAGCGGTCGAGGACGCTAGCTGGCAGCCCGAAGATGAGGAAGAGCTCGAACGTACCGGCGTCATGATTGGGTCGGGCATCGGCGGGCTGCGGACCATCTTCGAGGGCTCGACGCTGATTAACGAACGCGGGCCACGCCGTGTCGGGCCGTTCTTTATTCCCTCTGCGCTGATCAATCTGGCGTCGGGCTATGTGTCCATCCGCTACGGTTTCAAGGGGCCGAACCACGCTGTCGTCACCGCGTGTTCGACCGGGGCGCACGCCATCGGCGACGCGTCGCGGATGATCATGCTCGATGATGCCGATGTTATGGTCGCAGGCGGGACCGAAGCCGCTATTTGCCGCATCGGTCTGGCCGGTTTCTCTGCCGCTAAGGCGCTGTCGACCAACTTCAACGATATGCCCGAGAAAGCGTCGCGCCCCTACGATAAAAGCCGCGACGGATTTGTCATGGGTGAAGGAGCGGGTATCGTCGTACTCGAAGAATACGAGCACGCGAAAGCGCGCGGCGCCAAAATCTATGCCGAAGTCGTCGGCTATGGCATGTCGGGTGATGCCTACCACATAACCGCGCCGGCGGAAGATGGAAACGGTGGCTTTCGCTCCATGAGAGCGGCGTTGAAGCGCGCCAAACTTAATCCCGAAGACATCGATTACGTCAATGCGCATGGCACCTCGACGCCGCTTGGCGACGAAATAGAGCTGGGCGCGGTAAAGCGTTTGTTTGGCGACCATGCGTACAAATTCGCCATGTCGTCGACCAAGTCGGCGATCGGCCATTTACTTGGTGCCGCCGGCAGTGTCGAGGCGATTTATTCGATTCTGGCGATCCAGAATAATGCCGTTCCACCGACCTTGAATTTGGATGATCCCTCCGAAAGTTGTGACATCGAATTGGTGCCGCACACAGCTCAGGAGAGGCCGGTGCGGCGGGCGCTAAGCAACTCGTTCGGATTCGGTGGAACCAACGCGACATTGATATTTGCCGAAGTGTAGTGCCGACTCGCGATCTCGCGATACCGCACTGACAATGGATGACCGCGCCGACCAATCCCCGCAACTTGACGAACCGCTCCGGTGGCGCCAGCGCATCACGCGGTTGCTGTTTACAACATTGCTGATTGGCGCTGTTGCGGTGACGACGATTACCATCGCCGGGGTGTGGATGTTCCACCGGGTGTTCGCCGCACCGGGCCCAATGAGCGAAGATTCGGTGCTCGTCATTCCGCGCGGCGCGTCCGTACGCTCCATCGCCGCGCTGCTCGAGGCCGAGGGCGTCGTCGATGACGCGACAGTGTTTTCGTTGGGTGTGCGCGGCTTTGGTGGTGAGCATCCCTTAATCGCGGGGGAATATACATTTCCTCCCGCTGTAAGTGCGCGCGATGCTATGCGTATCTTGCAATCGGGCAAGGTGGTTACCCGCAATCTGACCATCCCGGAAGGACTGACGGCACTACAGGTGTTTGCGATGGTTGGTGCGGTGGATGGGCTCGAGGGCGAGCTGCCTGCAGCCGATAAAATCAGCGAGGGGATGCTGCTGCCCGAGACCTATCAGTTTGTGCGCGGCGAACGGCGCCAGGAGGTTTTGGCGCGTATGCAAAAGGCGATGGATGAAACGCTCGTGCGGCTGTGGCGTGAGCGCAGCGAGAACTCAAGTCCCCTGGCGTCACCCCGCGAAGCCTTAATTCTGGCATCGATTGTCGAGCGTGAGACCGGGAAGGGCGAAGAGCGTCCGCGGGTCGCTGCGGTGTTTTTAAACCGGTTGCGTCGCGGCATGCGCCTGGAAGCCGACCCCACGGTGGTCTATGGCATGTCTAATGGGACGGGCGCCATCGGGCGCCCGCTGACCCGGGCTGACCTGGCGGTTGACCATCCCTACAACACCTATATTCATATCGGCCTGCCGCCCGGACCGATCGCCAACCCTGGCCGCGATAGTTTGGCGGCGGTTCTGCAGCCAGCTAAATCGAAGGATCTCTACTTCGTCGCCAACGGCACCGGCGGGCA
Source organism: uncultured Rhodospirillaceae bacterium (assembly GCA_964530225.1). Taxonomy (GTDB): domain Bacteria; phylum Pseudomonadota; class Alphaproteobacteria; order UBA6615; family UBA6615; genus CAZHBA01. The sequence continues at coordinate 12,036 of CAZHBA010000118.1, forward strand.
TGCCTTCGCGCGCACCCTCACAGAGCATAACCGCAATGTAGCGCGTTGGCGCCGCCTGCAGCGGCAGCAGCGCCGCAAGTAAATCCTTTAATCGCTGGCCTTGGCCGACAGGCCGTGTATGACCCGGTTGGTCGTCCAGGGCGGCAGGGCCTGCACCAGCCATGTCGCGCCGTACATTTGCCAGGGAAACGCGATCCGGCCCCGGTTGTGCGCCAGGCCTCGGTGGATGATGCGGGCGGCACGATCGGCCTCCATGGGAAACGGCATGGCGAAATCGTTTTGAACGGTCATGCCCGAGCGCACAAAGCTGGGGCAAATCACCGATACGCCAATGCAAGCTCGGGCATATGCGTTGCGTGGGCCTTTGCCATAATTACACACCGCCACTTTGCTGGCGTAGGAAGCCGGCGCGCCGGCGAAACCGCGGAACGAGGCCAGGCCTGACATGATGGCGATTTAGCCTTTGGTGCCGAAATCCTGGCGCGCGGTGAGACACCCGAGCATGGGATGGACCATATTGATAACCCCATCGACGTTTATGGCCATGATGTGCTGTGCCTGATCCAGTGGCTCGCCGGCGGTGCCTGTCCCTGCCGAGACGCCGGCGTTGGCGATCACCAGATCCAACGGTGCAATTTCGTCGGCCTGGGTAACCCATTTTGCGATGGCGTCGCTATCGACCACATCGATTGCCACCGTCTCCGCGTTTGCGCCCTGTGTCGCGCAGTCGGCGGCTACATCGGCCGACGGTCTTTCTTTTAGTCACCAAGAAGCAACGTACAACCAGGCCCGGCATATTCGCGCGCAACGCTGCGCCGATACCGCTCTAGGCGCTGGTAATTAAGATTGACCTTGGGCTCTGCATTGTTTGCACCCGTAATCCGGTTCGGCTCAACTTGTTGCCCCATAGCGGACAAGCTATAAGGCCACAGGCGATAATAGCCGATTTGATTGGCGTCGCAGGCAGTGCGGGAAGGAGCGGTTGGTGGCGTTGCAGAGTATGACCGGGTTCGCCCGTGCAGCCGGACAGGACGAGCGGCTGTCGTGGATCTGGGAGGCGCGTAGCGTCAATGGACGGTCCCTCGATATTCGTGTGCGTGTGCCGTCCGGCTTCGATGCCGCCGAGAGAGCCGTTCGCGCCGCCGCCGCCAAACAGTTTCAACGGGGAAATATCTCGCTGTCGCTGTCCGTCGACCGGTCCGGTGTGCCGCCGGCCTATCGTCTCAACCAGACGCTGCTCGATCAGGTCTTCGTCTTACAGGACGAACTTGGCGACCGCATCCGCGCCGAACCGCCGTCGCTGGAGGGATTACTCGCGGTTCGCGGCATGCTTGAAGCGGCCGATGTTGAGGAAAACGAGGCGGCGGTTTCTGCGCGCGAGCAAGCGATATCCGAAAGCGGGATCGAGGCGTTGGCGGGTCTGGCGGTGGCGCGTGCCGAGGAGGGCGCACGGCTCGCGACATCGATCGACAGCCACATCGAAACCATCACCACGTTGACCGGCGACGCCACCGCGGCGGACGCCGCACAGCCCGAAGCGTATCGTGAGCGGCTGCGTAAGTTGGTCGCCGAGCTGTTGGACACCGAGGCCTCGCTGCCGGAGGAAAGCTTGGCGCACGAAGTGGCGCTATTGGTCGGCAAAAGCGATGTGCGCGAGGAACTAGATCGGCTGAAGGCCCATATTGCTGCGGCCCACGATTTGATCTCTGAAGGTGCTGCGGTTGGCCGCCGGTTTGATTTTCTGTGCCAGGAGTTCAACCGCGAATCGAATACCTTGTGTTCCAAGTCGTCCGATGTCGCGTTGACGCAAATAGGTTTGAAGTTGAAGGCGGCGGTGGAACAGTTGCGCGAACAGATTCAAAACGTGGAATAGGCGGGATGGCCGGTGGCACCGATATGGATTGGCTCGAAATGATGCGTCGCGGGTTAATGTTGGTTCTGTCTTCGCCGTCGGGAGCGGGCAAGACATCGATTTCGCGCGAACTTCTCGCACGCGACGGCAGGATTTCGCTTTCCATCTCGGCGACGACTCGGCCTCGGCGACCGGGAGAGGTCGATGGTGAAGACTATATTTTTGTCGACAACACGACCTTCGATCTAATGGTCAACCAGCAGGAATTGCTGGAGTACGCCAAAGTCTTCGACCACTACTATGGCACCCCGCGCGCGCCGGTCGAGGAAACTATAGCGACTGGCCGCGACGTGCTGTTCGATATCGATTGGCAGGGTACGCAGCAGCTTACGGAGAAGGCGCGCGGTGACTTGGTGAGCATCTTTATTTTGCCCCCTTCGACGGTGGAACTCGACCAGCGCTTGCACAGCCGTGCGCAGGACAGCGAGGCGGTGATTACCGAGCGCATGGCCCGGGCTGCCGACGAAATGACCCATTGGAGCGAATACGACTACGTCGTGGTGAATGTTGATTTCGAGGAAAGCGTCCGTCAGGTGCAGTCGATTCTGGAAGCTGAACGCCTCAAGCGGCCACGGCTCATTGGCCTATCGGACTTCGTCACCCGGTTGCGCCAGGGTCAGTAATTTTCCGCTAATTTCTATTTGCCTCGAGGGCGTTTGCCAGGGCACAAAACTGGTGCACGGTTACTTCTTCCGCGCGGGCGGTCTCTGCGATATTCGCCTGCGCTAATATTTCTGCACCACCAACTGTTTGTAGCGAGCGGCGCAGCATCTTACGCCGTTGGCCGAAGGCAAGCCGAGTGATGAGTTCGAGGTCTTCTTGCCGGGCAGGGGCCAGGGGGACGCTGCGAACCTCCATGGCGACAACCGATGACGTTACCGTGGGCGGTGGCACGAAGGCGGTTGGCACCACATCGAACAAAAGCCGGGTCTCCGTGAGCCACTGACACAGGACCGAGAGTCGGCCATAGGCCTTACTGCCCGGCTCGGCGGTAATTCGCTCCGCGACTTCGCGCTGGAACATTAGTGTGAAGCCGGTGAACGTCGAGGCGTGCTCCAACCAGTTCAGCAGCAACTGGGTGCCAACGTTATAGGGTAGGTTGGCGATGACGCGGCGCGGTGGCGGCGACAAGGTGGCCAAGTTGGCGATTAGCGCGTCAGCGTTGACCACCTTCAACCGGCCTGGCACGGCATTCGATAAATCATGCAATGCCCGTACACACCGTTCGTCGCGCTCGACGGCGACTACGCTGGCTGCGTTGGTCTCCAGCAAGGCGCGCGTCAAACCGCCTGGGCCAGCGCCAACTTCGATGACATGTACATCGCATAAGTTGCCCGCTGCGGCGGCAATGCGGTGGGCCAAATTCCGGTCGAAGATAAAATGCTGGCCCAGCGATTTGCGTGCGCCGATTTGATGGCGGGTCATGATTTCACGAAGCGGCGGGAGTGCCTCGAGTTGCCGGCGAACCTCCGGCGCAGTCATGCGGCCGCTACGGATTGTTGTCTTCGGTCGGCTAGAAACGCCGCTAGCTTGACCGCTTCGACGAAGCTAGTGGGGTCGGCGCGTCCGGTTCCCGCAATATCCAGAGCAGTGCCGTGATCGGGCGAGGTACGGATAATCGGCAGCCCCAACGTGACATTGACCGACCGGTGAAAGTCCAATGTTTTCAAGGGAATTAGCGCCTGATCGTGATACATACATATAACTGCGTCGTGGTTCTGCCGCGCCGCGGGATGGAACAACGTATCAGCAGCCGCAGGTCCGCTAACGTCAATGCCAGCGGCACGGATTTTGGCTACCGCCGGTGCGATCACCGTGGCTTCTGCGTTACCTAACGCGCCGTTTTCGCCGGCGTGGGGATTGAGCGCGGCGACAGCCAGGCGAGGTCGCACGATGCCGAAGTCGCGGCGCAGTGCCTGGGCGGTAACGAGAGCACAGTGGACGATGTCTTCAGTGCGTAGATTCCCTATCGCCTCGGCCAACGAGGCATGGATCGTCACCGGCACCACGCGCAATTCAGGACTCGCCAGCATCATCACCGGTGCACTATCTGCGTTGGTTGCTTTGGCAAGATATTCGGTGTGACCAGGTTCGCTGAACCCGGCTGCATACAGAACGCTTTTCTGGACTGGATTGGTTACCAACGCTGCCGCGCCGCCGCTTTCCACCAGAGCTATTCCGTGATCAAGCGATGCGATGACAGCTTGCGCGTTGGCCGGGTTTATACGGCTGGGCTCGACCGGTGCTGGCAGGTTCAATGGCAGCACGGGCAAGACTTCGGGCCAGATAGCCGCCGCATCGGCGGCATTCGCAACAGTTTCGACGGAGACCGGATCACCGATCACTTTGGCCAAATTGACGATCCTATCGGGATCGTCAATCAGGACGAACGGCGGTAACTCCGCTGCGTGCCGAACCCAGGCTAAGCAGGCAATCTCACCGCCGATACCTGCGGGTTCGCCCATTGTGACGGCAATCGGAGACTGCCGCATTGGCGCGGACGGGGAGGCGTCAAACATCATATCCGCAGATCGACGAATGCCGCCCGGCGCAAATCGCGCAAATACCGCCGCGACAACATGTCGGCACGCTGGCGCAACAGGGTCTCGCGAATTTGATCGCGGGGTAGCGCACTGGCCTCTTGGCGACTGCAAACCATGATGATCTGGATTCCGGATGTGTTGAGCAGCGGCTCGCTGGCGACTCCAACCGCGATGTCCGAGACTATCCTGCGCAATTGTTCGTTGAGTTCGCCGAGGCGAAACTCGGCGGCCGTGGCTGGTTGCGGTGTTCCCATTTCCTTGGCGAGCTCGGCGAAGTCGTCGCAATCTCTTGTAATCTGTGCAACTTCTCGTGCCAGCGAAAGCTGGCTTTGTACGTCGATATCTTGTGCGTTCTTGGGTAGCGGTAGCACAAGCTGGCGCAAAGTGATGCTGGTATCTTCTTCTCCGGGGTTCTTGAGCTCGCGCCGGTCAGCGGATCGCAAGATTAGATAACCGTCGGACGTCTGGATGGGGTCGGATATCCTGCCGGTTTCGATTAACGCCAGCGCCCGGTTGGCCTCGTCGACGAGTTCGCCCTCTTGAATCCACCCGATATCGCCCCCGGTCGCGGCACTGGCACTTTTGGAGAACTGGCGGGCGACGCCTCCGAAGTTGGCGCCAAGACGGAGCTGAGTAACCAGCCGGTTAGCCAAATCAAGGACCGCTTGGCGTTGGCTGGCGTCGTCGACAGGTAATAATATTTCCGACACGCGATACTGGGTTTGCCCTTGTCCCGAGCGGATGCTCTTGATTACAAAATCGATCTCTTCTTCGCCGATGTCGATTGTCGGTAAGACGCGGCTGCTGATCAATTTTTGCCAGGCGATACTGGCGCGAATTTGTGCCAGCGCGGCGTCGGACGAAATGCCACGACTGCTGACAAACTCCTCGAAACGTCCTTCGGGTACGTTGTTCGCCCGTTCGATGTTACCAACGGCGTTGTCCATATCGCGCGTGGTGACACGAATATTGAGCCGCTCGGCCTCCTCGGTTTGCAAAGCCTCATCGATCAGGCCACGAATAACCTGGGGTGCCATGTTGCGGCGCTGGTCAGCCGTGTTGGGGAGGCTCGCGGAGAAAATCAACAGCTCGATCCGTTGCCGCAGGTCATAAACCGAGATAACTTTGTCGTTGACGACCGCGGCGATACGCTCGATCTGTTGTGCGTTTGTTGGCGTAGCGCCTAGCGCGAACAAGATAGTTGACGCAGCCCAGGCGAAAAGGCTTTGTCGTAGCCAACCTTTATCCCTTCCGCCGTGCGCTGTCTGAGGTCGATTTCTGCGAGAATTTGTGATCACCGGTGCACCCAACTCTGCCGCTTTATACGTAATACTGGATCATTTCATCGGCAATCGCCAGAGCCCTGAAAGCAGCGATTGTGCGGTTCTTAGAATGTCGTTCCAAATTCACCCAAGGTTTTAAAGACAACTCGCACAAATATACTGTCTGCCGGAGGCACATCTCGATCCTGGGTAAATGACCGCGTGAAATTTAATGAAAAATCTAAACAATCGCAATTATAACGCAGAGAAGCGCCCCACGAACGAAGGCTACCGTTATCGGTGAGATCACGCGTTGCGTTGAAGCCAACGGTCCATTGGTCGGTAATATCGGACGCTAGGCCGGCGCGAATTTCCTCGCGCTTTGGAAACTCTTCAGTCTGATCGAAAAAAATGTAATTGACGTCGCCACGGATAGCCCGACCACCTGCGTTGGCCGTGACTTCAGTACGTTTGGCCGTAAAGTTGTCGGTGTCGAGGCGGGTTTTGTAAACTAGGTCGAGAAATTTATTTGGCGAAATCGTCAGGCGCCCGACTATATCCGATTGGTTGTTGAGGCCAGAGCCACTGGCGAATGTGTTGGTTTTTCGGAACTGATACGACTGACCGATAAAAACCGTGCTATTGCCGCCACCGTCGCCATACAGACCGCTACGCAGTCCGTATACGACGCGATTACCACCTTCGACGCGGTCTTTTCCGGGGAACCGGTTAGGGCTGAATAAATTCGTTTCGTCGAATTCAACTGCTTGGCTGTCCTCGTTCGGGATTCTTTCCGGATTGCTACCGTTTGGCGCTAGGATTAACGCTGCGATCGGTTCGATTAGCATACCGCTCGATTTACTGCGCCGAATCCAAGGCCATCGCCAATCCGCTATTAACTGTGGAAAAATGCGGCCGGTTAGACCGGTCTCGGTATCACCTGAAGTAACAGGGACGTCTGCTACATTGTATAGGTCGGCCTGAACGGAACCACCGATGGTTGTGACAATGCCGTTCTTGCTGATGTGAGGAAGGTGCCAACCGGCGGACAAGCTGAGACGTTGGCTCGACGTACCCTCATCGCGTCCCAATGATTGGAAATTGGCGTCGAAGTTTGTATAGGCACCGTACTTTCCGGGTGCGCTGACAAAATTGTAGTCGACCTTGGGCAAGACGAGCGGAATTTCTTCTTGCCTGTCGCCCGAGCGAAGACCCTGGAAATATATGCCTTCTGCCACCGTATAACTGCGCGATCCAAACCGCTCTACAAATGCGCGGCTGGCCAAAGTGTTACTGCCGGGGAATCCAAAGCGGGCAAGATAGGTGTCATCGGAAGCTAAATTTACATCAGTACCCCAACGCCAATTCTCGTCGATGTCAAAGCGCGCCTTGGCGTCGATATGACCCCGACCCCGGCCTTTGAGCCTGCTGTCGTCGCTAATATCGTAAATGCCGCTAAGCTTAGTTTGCAATTTGCCATTGCTGAATAGCTGCCGGTAATCGCCGGTGACGAGCGGGTAGTTCGCTGCGAAAAATGTTGGTTCGATCGTCAGATCTTTATCGCGCGATATGGCCCAGAAAAATGGTGTGGTTAGCGATGTCCCTAACGTGTCGGAAAGACTAAATGCGGGCGTTAACAGTCCGGTTTTTCGTTCAACAGTTGGATCCGGATGGCTCAGAAAAGGGGTGTAGGCGATCGGCACGCCGAGCAATTCCAATCTCGCGTTCCGATACACAACTTCTTTGCGGTCCCGGTTATGGGTAACCTTGGATGCTTTGATATTCCATAACGGTTCACCGTCGAACCCAATGCAGTTGCGGCAGGCGGAGTAGATTGCCTGGTTGAGCCGTGTTTCGACACCGCCGCGCCGCTGCGCACTGACGGCGGCGAGCCGTGAGTTGTCCTTCAGCAACATGCTAAAACCGCGTAGAAAGCCCTCGCGCATATCGTCGGTCAACTCGGCAAATTCGGCGAACAAAACCTCGCCGGTGGGCTCCATGAGAATAACGTTGCCGGATGCGGTTACAACATCGTCGCGCTGGTTATAGGTCACCATATCCGCTAGCAAGACCCGGTCGCTCTGGCTGATTTCGACATTACCCTTTGCCGTCGCGATACCCAACTCGTCGTCGAAGCGGAGCTCGTCGGCGGTCATCAGGATCGGCACATCGCGCTCGAACGTCTGGGCGTAGGAGAGGATGGGTAACGTCAGCGCTAAGGCGGCAACAAGAATTACTATTCTCAGGGGAAACACCAACCCGTCGCACCTGGCATGCATCAGCCGTCTTCCAAGTGCATGAGTAAAGTCGTTCCTGCCATCAAGCTAACGCCGGCTGGAGTCCAAGCCGCCAGCACCACGGGAACGGTGCCGCCCAGCCCGATTGCATGGACAACGCTTGTCACGATGAAGAGCAGAAAGGTCGTCAGGATGCCGGCGCTAAGAAGTAGCAAAACGCCACCGCGACGGCTAAGGCGCATCGAGAAACCGGCGGCAATCATAACCATGGCAATAAGCAGGACGGGTTCGGCTATCAAGGTGTGCAATTGTAACCGGTGGGGCAGCGCCGAAAACCCGGTTTCCTCAAGTATTCTGATAAATCGCGGTAGGCTCCAAAACGAAACCGTTTCCGGGCTGGCGAAACTATTTTGAATTTTGTCGGACGTCAGGTCCGTTGTCATGCTGTGAGAAGAAACAAATTCACCGGGTTTCTCGGGACCGGTCAACCAGGCGTCGGTAAAGTCCCATCGCCCGGCGCTTAATCGCGCGGTTTTAGCGTCGATGCGGCCGATAAATTGGTCCTCTTCGGCCAACAGAAAAACGATGACCTGCTGCAGTTCCACATCGTCCGGCTCGATCGATTCGGCGTGTATCACGGCTCGGCCGTTTTCGCCGTGGGTTTGTCTTAGCCAGATTCCCGACGACGAGACTGCCAGCAGCGGCGATCGCCCTGTGAGGTATTCGCCTTCCAACTCTTCGAATTGCGTTAGCAACAGCGACGATAGGGGATTGAGAAGGGTGATTTTGGCGACACCGATCATCACCACCACCAGTAAAGCCGGTAGCAGGAATTGCCACACCGAAACGCCTGCCGAGCGTATAACCACCAACTCGTGATTTCGGGTTAGTCGAAAGTAAGTGAGAATGCCACCGAACATCGCTGCAAAGGGAACCGCCTCCTGAGCCAAAAAGGGTGCGCGTAGCAATACCATGCTGGTCACGATGGTGGTTGTGGCATCGACTTTTGTCGAGCTTCGGCGCAGTAATTCGACGGCATCGATCAATATGATGATGGCGATCATGATGAGAAACACCACCAGGAACCACTGCAAGAATTGCCGGCCGATGTAGATGAATAAAGTCGGGGAAAGGGTCATCGGCTTCGTGCTCTATGGACCGCCAGAAACAGCCGTCGTCTCGCCTTCTACCGTTTGGCTGTTGATCCGCCGTTCGCGGAACAGAAAAAATGCCATGACGGCTATAGTTCCGATTGGTAATGCATAGGTTAGTGGTACGATCGCCAGCGTCTTTCGCGATAAATTAAACAGACCAAGTCCAACAAGTTGGAAAATGACAATGACCGATATAGCGGCAAGAATGCGGATCGTTTGTCCCCGCCGGTTAAAGTCGCCGATCAACAATGCTGATAGCCCGATAATGGCATAGGCAAGAACGTACAGTGGGGATGTTAGCCGGCGATGCGCTTCGGCAATCAAATCCTTGGCGTAGAAACGGTCGTTTGTGCTGTCGCCCGGGTGAAGTAAACTGCCGAGAAGTCTCTCCTGCGGCCCGATCCAACGGACTTCGTTGGTCTGACTCAGAAATCCCAGATCAAGCGAGTATTGGTCGAAATAGAACAGCGTCAAACGTCCAGTCTTCCTGTCGATAAGTTGTTGGCTACCGTTGAACATAATAACGCGCATGCCTTGGTTGGTCTGGGTCGCGGTGCCGCGCTCGGCAAGGTAAGTCACCGGCTTTTCCGGATCGCGCGCGTCGTGCGCAAATATCCCGCGCATTTCTCCGGCCCCCTCGCGTTTGCGAATGTAGACAGTGAACCGATCGCTCGGGGTATTGAACTGCCGCTCCTGCAACAGAATGCTGCCAAATGCGTTGCGGTAACTGAACTGCTGTGTCTTGAAATCCGAGTACATTAGTGGTGTGATATATAGGTAAAGCGAAAAACTTATTGCCGTTACACACAGTGCTAAAATGATACCCGGTGCTGCAATCGACCACTGACTGACGCCGCTAGCGCGGATGACGGTAAGTTCGCTATCATTCAACAATTTGTTATAGACAGCAAGGATCGCCGCCACGGTGGCGAAGGGCAAAATGATTGCGAGAAATCCGGGTACGCGGAATCCGATTAATTCAAACAGCACCGATACGGGCAGACCGCGGTTAATGATAAAGTCGATAAGCCGCAGAGACCCGGACAGCGAAACGATAAGCGTCAGGACTACCGCAACAAAGATCGCCGCGATGACGAGTTGTCGAAATATGTAGCGGTTGATCGCCGTCATTCCCTGCCCGGCTTCGTTGCGAAAGCCTCCCGCCAGTTGTTTCGCCTATTCATGGTCGCCTGAATTTTCCCGATTCGCGCCAATTTGTAACAGATCGCTTGCGCGCTACAAACAACAGAGCTGAGACCGTCTTGCGCTCTGCTAGCGTGTGAACTACACGACAGTACCGCATACGTTGTACCGCCAAGGTGATCAACTGCCGCGCGCCATCGTAGTCAGGTTAGGGGATGTGAGTATGAGAATATCATTTGCAGAGTTGAAGATACCCGCGCGAGGAATCATCGTCGTTGGCGTTGGCGCTAACAATAAATTAAGTAGCCAAGCCTTGCGGATTGACAAACAGGTCGACGGTGCGCTGTCTCGCGCTGCCGCCTCGGCGCGGTTTGCCGGCAAGCTGGGCGAATATCTTGCCGTGCTGGCACCGGCGGAGCGAAAGAATGCCACCTACCTTCTTGTCGGTACTGGCGTAGGTAAGGAGTTTGGCGAACTGGAAGCCCAGACCTTTGGGGCGGGTGTATACCAGGCCGTCCAGTCGGTCGATGGCAATGAAGCAACCGTGCTGGCTGACGCGCCAGCCGGAGCGCCGGCCAAGCTTGACGACATAGCGGCACATCTCGGCTTTGGCGCTGAGCTACGCAGCTACAGCTTCGACAAATACAAAACCGAGGCGGCCGGCACCAACAATAAAACCAAACAGGTGCGTCGGCTGGCCATTATGGTGCGCCGGCCGGCGGTGGCGCGCCGCCGTTATTCGCCGTTGTCTGCAATCGCTAACGGGGTCGAATTTACGCGCGATCTGGTATCTGAACCGAGCAATGTAAAGTCTCCCAAGTGGATGTCGGTGCAATGCCGCAAGCTATCCAAGCTGGGTGTGCGGGTCGAGGTGCTGGGTGAAGCGCAAATGCACAAATTAGGCATGCGCGCTCTGCTTGGCGTTGGCCAGGGTAGCGTGCGCGAATCCCAGTGTGTGGTGATGCGCTGGAATGGTGGCAAGTCCAAAGACAGGCCGATAGCGCTGGTGGGCAAAGGCGTAACCTTTGATACCGGTGGTATCTCAATCAAACCGGCCGGAGGCATGGAAGACATGATCTGGGACATGGGCGGCGCCGGGACGGTTATCGGCGCCATGCATGCGCTCGCTGGTCGCAAGGCGAAGGCAAATGTGGTCGGCGTCGTTGGCCTGGTTGAAAACATGCCTGACGGCAACGCGCAACGGCCGGGCGATATAGTCAAATCGATGTCCGGGCAAACCATCGAGGTGATCAACACCGATGCCGAGGGGCGGCTCGTGCTGGCCGATGTGCTTTGGTATACGCAAAAGCGTTTCAAGCCCGCTGCCATGATCGACCTGGCAACGCTGACCGGCGCGATTATGGTGGCGTTGGGCCGCGAGTATGCCGGCTTGTACGCCAATAAGAACAAGCTGGCCGACAGCATTATCAGTGCCGGTAAGGCGGTCGGCGAGAAGTTGTGGCACATGCCGCTCGACGATGCCTACAACAAGCAAATAAATACGCAGCGCGCCGACATGAAAAATGTTGGCCCACGATGGGGCGGCAGCATTACGGCGGCTCAGTTTCTCCAGCGTTTTTCCAACGATGTGGATTGGGCTCATCTGGATATCGCCGGCGTCGCCTGGTCGGACACCGACCGACCGTTGATGCGCAAGGGCGCGACCGGGTTTGGTGTGCGCTTGCTCGATCGCTTTGTCCGCGATAATTATGAGCGCAAGTAGATAGGCTGAGATCGCCGACCGTGACGGAAATTCGCTTTTACCACTTGACCCGCCGGTCGCTGGAAGACGTCTTGCCGGTGATGCTGGAACGGGTACTGGTGCGCGATAGCAAGCGCGCCGTAGTCATGCTAGGTTCAGCTGAGCGGGTCGAGTATCTGAACGCGCATTTGTGGACCTATAACGACCGTGGATTTCTGCCCCACGGTAGCGCCAAAGATGGCACCGCCGAACTGCAGCCGATCTGGCTGACCGACGGCGACGAAAACCCCAACGGGGCGACGGTGTTGTTCCTCGCCGACGGTGCGGTATCGGACGCGGTCGACGACTATGATTTAGTCAGCACTCTGTTCGATGGCCGCGACGCCGACATGGTCGCGCAGACGCGCGATCAGTGGCGCACCTATCAGGCGGGCGACCATGAGCTGACCTATTGGCAGCAGACCGACAGCGGCGGTTGGGAGCAGAAGGCCGTAAATTAACCAAGTGGCCGGACCGCTTGCCCCTTCTTGGTGTCACCGATATAACGCGCGCGCCGGATCACAAACAACCCTATACAGATAATGAGTAACGGAATTAAGTCACATGGCAGTCGAGCGAACCCTGTCGATCATCAAACCCGACGCCACGCGTCGTAACCTCACCGGTAAGATTATCGACCGGTTGGAGGAGGCGGGTCTGCGCGTTATCGCCCAGCGGCGAACCCAGCTCACCAAGGAGCGCGCCGAAGCGTTTTACAATGTCCATCGCGAGCGTCCCTTTTTCAACGATCTGGTGGCGTTCATGACATCGGGCCCGGTGGTGGTGCAGGCCCTGGAAGGCGAAGACGCGATCGCCCGCAACCGCGAGGTCATGGGGGCGACCAATCCGGCGGAAGCGGCCGAGGGCACCATTCGCAAAGATTTCGCGGAATCGATCGAGGCCAATTCGGTGCACGGTTCCGACGGGCCCGATACGGCAGCCGAGGAGATCGCGTTCTTCTTCTCCGACGACGAGATAGTCGGCTAAATTCAGAGATCTAATATCAATCGTTTTTGGACGCCTACCAACACGAGAGTGGTAGCCTTCATAACGGATAGCTCCTTTTGCTCGTGGTCCTTGATGGAAACCACAACTTTGGCACATTACGATGCCGGGAGCGGGAGCCATCCACCCTATCTACTTTGAGTCAAAAGCGGTCGTAATTACACCCGCCAATTTATGGTAGCTTTACCCTCGTAAGTGGATGTTGTGGCCGGAATGGATGCTGTTCCGGCTCAACGCTGGCACAAACGATAATTCGCCGAACCACCTCCACATTCATCACCAGCGCGACGACACCCAGGGTGACAAGGGGCAGGTTCAAGAGGGCGCCGAGGAAAATGACGAATACCCGCACGTCCCGCCCGAGCCGAAAGTATGAGGCGCCGTGAAGCCGTTGCGCCATCAACCCATCATACTTGTCCGCCGTATAGCTGTTCAGGAACGACCCCACAATCGCCGCGAACCCCAGCACGACGGATAGGTTCGTGCCAGTCGCGGCAAATTCGTGCCACATCAGGCCGAACAACAGGATGGCGTCGGCATGTCGGTCGAGGACCGCGTCGAACCAGCCGCCAAACTCGCTCTGCGAATGCTTCAGCCGGGCGATCTCGCCATCGCAACCGTCGATGATCGAGGCCAGTTGAGCCAACGCACCGCCAAGGGCCAGCGCGATCGTAGGATCGAACAGATGATCGACCATGACCAGGAAGAAGGGCGCCTCGCCAGTGCGACCCTTGGCTGCCAGGGCGCTGGCGCCGTTGCCCCGCTCCCAGTCCTCGGCGCCAACGAAGTCAATCGTGACGCCGCGCCGCCGAGCGATGTCGGAAAAATGGGCCCTGACCGTTTCGGCTTCATGACCGAGGGTGACGAGGAACCTCCGGATGCCGGCGTCCAGCAGTGTGCAGACGACCCGTTCGGCCAGGGTCAATCCGAGCACCTTGGTCAGGGGTTTCGGTGTCTTGATTTGCGGTCGAAGCCGCGATCCCAATCCGGCGGCCAGGATCAGCGCCATCTGGGGTGCCGCGTTTGCCAGGTCAGTGTTGCTCATCGCCCAAGAATTCTACGATTTCATCGCATAGTTGCCGGCTCGACGCCGCGATCAGACTGACGCGGTCGGTCAAGTTTTCCGGCGACTTCAGAGGCGCGCCATCGAGGTCGACGACCCAGCCTCCCGCCTCGATCACCAATCGTGCGGCGGCGAGGTAGCTTTCCACGGTCAGACGGCCACGCATATCGACATGGGCGTCGGTAGCGCCGGCGGCAATCAAGGAAAGGGCTCGGGATGCGCAACCGTAGCAGCGCACTCCCCCTGGCGGCGGCCATCAGACGGGCAAGGCCCGGCAACGGAGAATGATGATTGAGTTCGACCGAAATCATGGCCTCGATAATATTGTGCACCGGCGCGGTTTCAAGCCGGTCGTTGCCGCGCCAAGCCCCGGAACCCATGAGCGCAATCAGAGGCGTTTCCTGTTTGAGCGACCCGACCAAGGCCGCCTCGACCCAATCGGGATGGAGCGGGGCATCGAGCGGTAGCACGGCGCAGGACAAGGCCGACAAAGGCAATCCCCGCGTCCAGTTGTCGGACCCGTCCACCGGATCGAGGACGAGACGGTGTCGCGGAGTGCTGGAACCGATTTTCAGACTCCCGCTCTCTTCGGAATCGACGACGAGCGACAATTTGAGTTCGTTAAGGACAACCAAAGCCGCGTCGTTGGCGACCACGTCGAAACGTTTGACGTCATCACCCTTCGCGTTCCTAGCGTCGCTTCCCACGCGCCCCGATTCCATGACCGCGCCCCGCACCCTGCGGTGGAGCATGAGCAACCGCTCCACCCAGGGCGAGTCCGCGGTCCGGGCAGTGGTCCCCCGCCCGGACCGTTATAGGCAGCTCGATCGTCGGCGCTAATCACCAGCGATGGTGTGAGAGCTTCCTTCACTAATGGTTTCCTCGATATCAATCCCTTGGATGAACGCGTCGGTCAAATCATAGGCCACCGAATCGCGCATCTGCAGGGGCGGGCTCTTCATGTAGTAGGCCGAGGCCGCCTCCAAAGGTCCGCCGATACCGCGCTGCAATCCCAGCTTGGCGCACCGGATGGCATCGATGACCACGCCGGCGCTGTTGGGGGAATCCTGGACCGACATCCTGAGTTCGAGTTCCAACGGAACGCCCCCGAAGCCGCGGCCTTCCATGCGGATGAAGGCGACTTTGTTGTCGTCCTGCCACGGCACGTAATCGGACGGGCCGATATGGATATTGCTGGACTCCAGGCGTTCGTCCAACTGCGACTGCACGGATTCCGTCTTGGAGACCTTCTTCGACTTCAGGCGGTCGAGGGCTTTCATGTTGAGAAAATCCGTGTTGCCGCCCGTGTTCAATTGGTAGGTCCGGTCAAGCTCTATACCCCTGTCGCCAAACAGGCGCGTCAGGGTTCGGTGCACGATGGTGGCGCCGACCTGGCTTTTGATGTCATCGCCGACAATGGGCAAGCCAGCGTCACGGAATTTCTCGGCCCATTCGGGATCGGAGGAGATAAACACTGGAACGCAGTTGACCATGGCCACGCCGGCTTCCAGGCAAGCCCGGGCATAGTGCCAAACCGCATCTTCTGAGCCTACCGGCATGTAGCAGACCAAAATCTCGGCCTCGGCGTCCTTGAGGACCTGGACGACATCGGCCGGTTCCTCGCCGGCGGGCCGGAAAGCCTCGTCGTCGGGATAATCGGCCATGTGTGGCGCCACACCGTCGAGAACCGGCGCCATCTGCACCACGACGTCGGATACCGGCAAGGCGCTCTGGAAAACCTTGGTGCAGTTGGGTTTGGCAAAAATCGCCTCCTCCACCCGCTTGCCCACTTTGCGGCGGTCGATATCGAAGGCGGCCACGATCTCGATGTCGCTCGGCCCCCAATCACCAATCCGGGCGTGCATGAGGCCGGCAAGCGCTCCCGCGTTCCGCCCCTTGTAGTATTCCAGCCCCTGAACAAGAGAACTCGCGCAGTTGCCGACACCGGCAATAGCCAATCTGATTTTTTTCATACAAAACTCCTCCTTATGATGCTGTCCCAAAAACTCAACGGGCTCCCGTCAAGAGACCGGCAGGGATACGCAACAGCGCATCTGCCACAGCTTGCGCAAACGCAGTTTTCTCGAAAACACAACGGGTATTGTTCAATCGACCGGGGGGATTAGTCTTGAGATTTCCTTTCCCGACGATTATTTCAGCAATCGGAACCCGCAGAGGACCCCGACTCGACCAATTAGCGCCAAAACATGAGGCCCGCTCGGTCAATCGGTGCTTGAAAACCGTTGCGACAAGGGGAGTTAAGATGCCCCCCTGCGGGCGGAACCTACTCTTTCTTCCGTGGAGCAGCAAGAACCCGAGGCAAGGAAGCCTCGGGCTCCTCGAAAAGTATGATCTGCCCTGCCGATTTCTGTTGCGCAAGACGCTTGTGAAAATACTCTATGAGAATAGATAGATAGAGGATGTTGTTTAGACCAAGGCCGTTTGAAGAAGGATCAAAATCGAGCATCGCCGCATTCGTCAACAAGATGCGAAGGGTACGGGCGATCGCCTGAAACGACGGCTCGGTAAGGCCGAGAGCGACATCCATGTTAAACGGGGAACAAGCGAACGTCGCGCTGCGGGAAGGGGATGGTGATGCCCTCCTGGCCGAGGCGCACCTTGGCGCCCTTGGTGATGTCGAAACGCAGGTCCCAGTAGTTCTCGCGTTTCACCCAGCAGCGGAGGTTGATGTCGACGGAACTATCGGCGAGCTCGGCGACCATGACCTGGGCCGGTGGCTCGTGGAGCACCCGCGTGTCACCGTCGAGCAAATCCTTGAGCACCGACATGGCGCGCTCGATGTCGTCGTCGTAGCTGACGCCGACGGTCACGTCGATGCGCCGGGTCGGCAGGCGCGAATAGTTGAGGATCGCCCGGTTCCAGAGCTGGCTGTTGGGCACTTCCCTGAACACGCCGTCGAAGGTGTGCATGCGAGTGGTAAACAGGCCAACCTCGTCGACCGTGCCGGCCAGGCCCTCGGCGTCGATGTAATCGCCGACCTTGAACGGGCGCAGCAACATCAACATCACCCCGGCGGCGATGTTGGCGAGCGCGCCCTGGAGAGCGAGGGCGACGGCCAGGCCGATCGCGCCGAGCGCGGCGATGATGCTCGTGGTCTGGATGCCAAACTGAGCCAGCACCGCGACGATGACGAAGATCAGTATTGTGTACCGCGCGACGCTCGCGATAAGCGGTCTGAGCATGGGGTCGAGGCGATCGATCCGGTCGAGCGCGCGGCGCAGGAACCGTTGCACCCAGCCGGCAAGGATCCAGCCGAAGATGATCAATAGGATCGCACCCAGTAAATCGAGGGCGTATTGGGCGCCGACATCGGTCAGTTCGCCGATCATGCGCATGCTTTCGTTGTCCATTGGCTCCCTCCTAATTGCGGCGCCACGCTACCAGGGTGACCACAGTCTAGCCAATTCACCGCGTTGTCACGTTAATTGCTGAACGAACAGGCGAGGCCTGGCGATGTCGTCTCTCACGCTGCCGCCGTGATGCACCACCGGAACTACATCCCTTCCACAGCCATCCGATGGCCTGATTTTGGAGATTGACCTTCGTTTGAAAGGCCATTCGCCCAGATTTTCCACCATTCTGACACACCCCTCCTGTCGTTTTCACCTGGCCGTCGAATCCTCGGCCTACGCCGGAGCGGGTCTTGGGCGCAGATCATCAACCAGGCTCAGGATTTTCCGGAACAATTCCCTCGGCATCGCCACCTTGACCAATTGGAACGTGACGTACCGGCCATGGCTGACAACTTACGCTCTGATCTTCACAAGTTTCTCATGCAGCGTGGTTAATGATCAGTGCTCCTCTTCCTACGACAAGACAAAAGGCGGGTTTTGATGCGGTGGACGGCCCCCCTCCAACGGCATCGCAATGGGTCGATTAGCGAAAGTGATGGCACAACGGCCAGTTATATATTAGCTTTTTCTGAACGGCTGTTATTGGCTGAGGCTGTTGAAAAACTATTTTTAGGCCTTCCGAACGAAAGATTGATTCGTGAAATGGTCCTTGAGGGTAAGATTGATTCGCTGAGATCATAATTTCGATTCTTTCATTGCGCAAAGGCGGTCGCTAGCAGGGTTCTTCAACACCCTCGGCTAAAAGCCGCCGTTAGCGGCAGTCGTCAATCACGACCGGTTTACACCCCAAAGCGGACGTTCAATGCGTTCACGTTCACTAAGGGCCTGTGCTCGGACGTGGCAGAAGCCGCCACCATCCGTGGGAGGTGACCCGGGTCTTCGCGTGCGCCATACTTTACCAGGCTCCCTAATATCCCGGCTGCAACATTTGGCTACCACTTGACCTCAGCGAACTTCGAAGGCGTGTTCGGTACATTCTCACTAGACCTGGCGATCGACCTCGGGACCGCCAATATCCTCGCCTATGTCAAAGGGCGGGGCATCGTGCTCGATGAGCCGTCGGTCGTGGCGATCACCGAGAGCCGGGGTCGCCGTCGCATTCTGGCAGTCGGACAGGAGGCCAAGCGTATGGTGGGCCGGACGCCCGGCAATATACGCGCCATCCGACCGCTGCGAGACGGCGTGATCGCCGATTTCGAGGTTGCCGAGGAACTGATTAAATACGTTATCCGCAAGGTCCGCGGGCGGCGGCGGTTCGTCTCCCCGCGGGTCGTGGTCTCGGTGCCTTCTGGTGCGACTCCGGCCGAGCGCCGCGCCATCCGCGAGGCGGCGGAGTCGGCAGGTGCGAGAAAGGTCTACCTGATCGACGAATCAATGGCGGCGGCCATCGGGGCCGGCCGCCCGGTCTCCGAGCCCGTCGGTTGCATGGTCGTTGACATCGGCGGCGGCACGACGGAAGTTGCGGTGATCGCGCTGGGGGGAGTGATCCTGTCGCGCTCGTCGCGGGTGGCGGGCGATGCGATGGACGAGAGCATCAAGGGCTACCTGCGTCGCATCCACAACCTGTTCATCGGGGACCAGATGGCCGAGCGCATTAAACTGGAAATCGGCTCGGCGTGGCCGCAGGAAGATGGCGAAGGGCGGACGATGGACGTACGCGGAGGGGACGTCGTCAGCGGCCTGCCGGTGGCGATCACGATAACCGAGCGCGACATTGCCGCTGCTCTCGCCGAACAGGTCGCCAGCATTATAGATGTGGTGCGCATGACGTTAGAAAGCGTGCTGCCCGAGATCGGCGCAGACATTATCGATCATGGCGTCGTGCTGACCGGTGGCGGTGCGCTGCTGCGTAACCTCGACCATGTCCTGCGGAGCAACACCGGGCTGCCCGTCGTCATAGCGGACGAACCGCTCACCTCGGTGGTCCGCGGCGCGGGTCGGGCACTCGAGGAACTGCACAACTTCGGATCGATGCTCGAGGAGTAGCTCGTACGGCTGCCCAACCAGAAACTGTTCGCGTCCGAACTTCCGCATTTGTTGCGCTGGACCGCCTCCACCGGCATCGCGATGTGCCAATCCGCGATAGCGATGGTCCTGCAGCCAGCGTTTATTAGCATTTGCTGAACGGCAGGTTTTGGCTATTAACGGACATGAACGAGCATTCAGATTACGTCCGCTTTACACCCGAAAGCGGACGTAATTAGTGTAAAGTCGGACATTGGTGATTTATGCATATTGTCGGCGTTAGATCTCCTGGGTAAGCACTAACGTTCAAGATTATGCCCTCAGCCGCTGCGCGGAACGTCTTACGTTTATCGCAGCTGCATCGAGACTTGTTTTAATGTGAGCGGCATAAAATTTTTCAATCATCTCAACGCTGGTTCGACAATTCTTAGCAATCTGGTAGATGTCCGCCCCTTCCATAAGTCGCAGGCATATGTAGGTATGGCGTAGACTGTACGCGGTGCGCCTGTTGCCTTCACGGTCGAACTTCAAACCTTCTTCCTCGAGAATTGTGTTGAACAAAGCCCGGTGGCTGTTTTCAAAGATAAGATCCGTCGGTGACGGATTATTTCGTTTCAAAAGACGCTCGAATGGCGTCACTGCACCCGTGGTGCTCTTACAATACCCAACATCACGCTTGCCTCGGACAACAATTTCAAGAATCGTCTCATTAGTGTCCTCATCGCCGACTATCGTGACATCACAATATTCAAGACGCTTCACTTCGTCGGGTCGTAATCCTGTGTTGGCCATGAACAGCACATAGTCGTGTAACTGCTCCGAGCTCCATTTCCACCGCTTCTTAGTTGGCGAGCGTGCTCGCTTCTGCGTTGCGGTGTAGAGCTGCCTATATTCCTCGGGCGAGAACCACGCCCGATGCGAAATTTTTGACGATGATTTGTACGGCGTAGACAGGTCTGGCAAATACCCAATCCAGCCATGTCTAATCGCTGTTTTGAGAACCTGCCGCAACACGACGATTTCTTGGTGCATCGTATTTCTGGCAGGAGGCCGCCCAACGAGAGAATACTCCTGACGGTGCACGCGATATTCTTGCACCTTACCAGCCGTGACCTGAGAAAGTGGCAACCTACCGAAAAACGGAATTAGATAATTGTTCAGCCGCCCTTTGTTGCCAGCAACGTAAACTGGACTTCGCTCACCCTGGGTGATGACCTCGTATTCCCTCAGATATTGGTTGGCGGCTTCGCGAAACGTCTTCTCGTTAGTAATCTCACCGCTCCGCCGTTTGCCGTGCAATTCGAGATACCAGTCATCAGCAAAGTCCTTTGCCTTCGACAGGCTGTGTTCCTTCGTTGACGTTCGGCGATTTCGACCAGCCATGTAGCTTGAACACTGCCAACAGGGGCTTCCTTCTCTCTTATAGAGATGAACCTTGCCCCCCATGGTGGTGTGCTTCGCCATCTTTATGCTCCGCTGCGGCTTGTGCAAATTGTGTAAGCTTTGTGTAATACCTATTTTTCTGGTGATACAACACCAAATTACTGTTTTTACACATATTTTTTCTTATTGACTAGTTTTTAAAAGGATTTTATATCCGCTATCCCTCCAACAACGGACATCGGAGTGTCATGTCCGCTTTTTGGGGGGGTGAAGCGGACATAATTGGAGGAAAAGTAGACATTGAATCAGCAGGGCTTCGATTTGGCCGTTTAATCATACAATCGGATATTGGGTACCCTCGACGTAGCCATGCATTGCCTTGCGCGGTGTCAGTCTTGGTATTTGGCCTAAGCGACCATTTCAGTGTCGCCGACTATGCCCTGCGCTTGCTGGCGCGCCTGGGCCGTGATTACCGTCCCGCACCGCCCGCAACATTGCCGCGGCAGGCAATCCGCACTACCGTCCCCTTACCAACCGCAGTTCATTTGGGGCATGCTGGTCTAATAGACGCAACAAAAAATGAGACGGGGAGAGTCTCGACGTGGGGAATAACGCCGACTGGTTGGCGCTTACGGTAGAAGAGGCGCTGGAACCGGAGCTGCCGATCTGTGATGCGCACCATCATTTATGGGATTTTCGCGCCGGCCAAACCGAGACGCGCTATCTGCTCGACGATCTGCTGGCCGACACCAATAGCGGCCACAACATCGTCTCTACGATCTTCATCGAGTGCGGCGGCATGTACAGGGACGAGGGGCCGACGGCCCTGAAGCCGGTCGGCGAGACAGAGTATGTCGACGGTGTCGCCACCAAGAGCGAATCCGGCCTTTACGGCCCCACCCGCGTTGCCGCCGGTATTGTCGGCCATGCCAATCTATTGCTGGGCGACGGCGTGGCGCCGGTGTTGGAAGCGCATATCACGGCCGGCGGCGGGCGCTTTCGCGGCATTCGCCACGTCGTGCCTTGGGACGCCAGCGACGAATTGCCGGTGATTCGTGGCGCACGGCCACCACACCTGCTGATCGAGGACGCCTTCCGCGCCGGGTTCGCCTACCTGGCACGCCACAACCTCAGCTTTGAAGCTTGGCTCTACCATCCGCAAATCTCCGAGCTTACTGATCTCGCCCACGCCTTTCCCGGCACCTCGATCGTCCTCAACCATCTGGGCGGGGTGCTCGGGATTGGGCCCTATGCGGGTAAGCGCGAAGAAATTTTCGCGACATGGCAGGCCGATGTAGCCAAACTGGCGGCGTGCCAGAACGTGGTGGCCAAGATCGGTGGCCTAAATATGGATATCAACGGTTTCGGTTGGCACGAAAAGCCAAAGCCGCCGACCAGCGAAGAGTTGATGGAAGCGACGCGGCCCTATTACGAGTACATGATCGAGTTGTTTGGCGTCGACCGCTGCATGTTCGAATCGAACTTTCCCGTCGAAAAGCTAACCTGCGGTTATGGGATTATATGGAATACGTTCAAACGGTTGACCGCCGGCTATTCGGATGACGAAAAAGCCAAGCTATTTCACGACACGGCAGCTAGAATCTACTGCCTTGTGGGGGAGGCCGGATAGGGGGTGACCCCATTTGAAGTAGGTTCGGGAGGCGCTGCTTCAGTAAGCGTAGATCGCCGGGCCGCCTTCAGTGACGGGAACCGCCGGCCCACGTCCATAGATGTCCGGATAGAGCTTCTCGCCGCCAAAGACTTCCGGGTTGATGAGTGATGGCGGACGCTCGCCCTTGATGAGCGCGACGATTTCCTTGGCGACCGTGTTTAGCAAGGTGCCGCGCGTGTCCCAGGTGGCGCCGCCATTGTGGGGCGTAAGAATTACATTCTCCATTTTGCAAAGCTCTTCGGGAACTTCTACTTCCCACTGCTCAGGCGGCTCGGTGGCGAAAGTTTCTAGTCCCGCACCGGCAATCTTACCCTGATTTAGCGCCTCGATGAGGTCGGCCTCGACCACGACACGGCCGCGCGCGGTGTTGATGAAGAAGGCCGTAGGTTTCATCAACGCGAAATGGCGGGCGCCGATCAGGTCGGTGGTCTCGGGTGTGAGGTTGCACGCGACAACAAGAAAGTCCGCCTGCCGGAAAACGTCATCTAAGTCGCCGACCCACTCGACATCGAGTGCCTTCTCTTTGTCTGCGCGAAGCCTTGAACGCTTGTTGTAGACGACCTTCATACCCAGGGTGCGAAACACTGGGGCCGCGAACTGGCCCAAATTTCCCATACCCACCATCCCGACCGTCATGCCTGGACAGCCCACACCCATCAGCGCCATCGTCTGGTTCTGCTTGAACTTACCGGCGTGGGTATAGCGGTCCGCTTCGATGACGCGATAGGCCAGATTGAGAACCATGGCAACCGTCAGGTCGGCGGTGTTTTTGCTGGGTCCGCCACTAGGCAGCACATCCCGTGCGGATGGTTTCATCCCGATACTGACAACGGGAACCTTAAGCTCAAGCGCCACGTCATAGTCGACCATCCCGGTTTTACCACCGAGGATGCCGACCCCTTTCAGATTGGGGTTCGCCCTGAGGACTTCCGCAGGAATGAAGTTCTCATGCAGGGCCAGTAAATAGTCGTGGCGCTTCGCCACGCCGATCATCTCGTCCATGCTGATCATGCGATCGAGATGGGGGTAGACCGTCACGTTGGCGACGGGCAGCAGCGTGTCGATGGCGACCTGGGGGATCGGTTGGAAGACGAAGACACTCGGTTTCATGGGCGAATCCTAATTTTTGCGGCGGTGACCTGGCCGCATAAATTGACCGACATACTCCAGATGAGATGCGGTTTGTGAGGGGACGGTAGTGCGGATTGCCTGCCGCGGCAATGTTGAGGGCGGTGCGGAACGGTATTCGCCTGGATTTGGTGGGAATTGCCGTGAGCACCGCGCTCGCAGCTTACTGATGTCTGCAAATGGGATGGACCGGCTGCTTCTCCCGGCGGGTTAGTCTGAGAAGACTTTAACCCGCGATCACAAGGAGCAGCATGCGATGACA
Organism: uncultured Rhodospirillaceae bacterium; assembly: GCA_964530225.1. Classification (GTDB taxonomy): domain Bacteria; phylum Pseudomonadota; class Alphaproteobacteria; order UBA6615; family UBA6615; genus CAZHBA01. The sequence continues at coordinate 35,880 of CAZHBA010000118.1, forward strand.
AACCATCCCGAAGACAACACTCGCACTCTGGCTTCAATTGGCATCGATACCGGCAAGGACGTTTTCCATATGGGGGACGG
>CAZHBA010000119.1:0-30836 GCA_964530225.1 uncultured Rhodospirillaceae bacterium
GACGCTAGCAAATAACCCACTAGGCGCTTGCTCGGGGATCAGTTTGATCTTTGGGCGGCTGGCCTCGACTTCGATGAAGGAATCGTCGCGCGCCAGCGCTTCGAGCGGAAAGGGGCCGAGGGAGTAGGGCCGGTTTTTGGACTTGGCATATACCAGCATGTTCGTGCTCACCTTATCAGTCCGCCGGTCGGCATCAATATATTTGTCGTTAAAAGCATCGCGCAGGACGTACCCATGAACGACATCTTCAAGGGGATATTCCCGTTTTTGTTGGCCACGGGAGTAGCTCGATTCATCTTGGTGCTGTTTCCCGACATCGCTCTGCTACTACCCGATACCATGTTCAACTAGACCTGTGTGTTCCGACCGGAAATAATGGCGTTGGTGCTTGCTGCGCTATAAGATATCAAACCAATCAACGATGCCAAAAGGCACCCGAGCTGATTTTGCCGGTTCTAATCGGGGGAGAATAAAAATGCCAAAAATGACAGGCGCACAGGTCATGGCCGACATGCTGAAGGGCTATGGCGTCAGCCATGTGTTTTTGGTGCCGGCGATACTGCGGCGGACCATGGTTGAACTGGAGCGGCGCACCGACATCAAGCGCCTGCACGTTCATGGCGAGAAATCGGCGGCTTACATGGCCGACGGCTATGCCCGCGCCTCGGGTCGCCCCGGCGTGTGTATGGCCCAGGTGATCGGCGCGCTCAATCTGGCGGCTGGCCTGCGCGATGCCCATCTAGCCCATGCGCCGGTGATCGCCATGACCGGAGGGCGCGACCCGAATACCAAGTTTCGCGGTGTCTATCAGGAAGTCGATGACGTGCCGGCCTTCGAACCGGTAACCAAGTTCAACGCTACCGTTGACGACGTGGCGCGTTTCCCCGACATGGTGCGCCAGGCGTTTCGTTCCGCCACCTCGGGCACGCCGGGCCCGGTGCATCTGCAGTTCCGCGGCAACGAAGGCCAGCTCGATGCCGAAGAGGCCGACATGGAGGTGCTGTGCGAAGAGGTGTTCGCGCATGTACCACCATTCCGCCCCGAGCCAGCTGACAGTCAGGTGCACGCCGCGCTGGCTGCGCTGGAAGCGGCAGAGCGGCCGGTTATTGTCGCCGGCGGCGGAGTGCGCGCCTCGGGCGCGGCGGCGGAACTGGTGGCGCTGGCCGAACGCCTCAGCATTCCAGTGGCGACCTCGCTCAACGGCAAGGACGCGATCCCCGGCGGGCACCCGCTGTCTGTCGGCGTCGTCGGCACGTATTCGCGCGAGAGCGCCAACCGGGTGGTCAATGAGGCCGACCTGGTGTGCTTCGTCGGCACCTCGGCGGGCGGCATGACAACGCATTTCTGGCAGGTGCCGCCGATCGGTGTGTCGGCTGTTCAGATCGATATCGAGCCCGAAACGATCGGGCGCAATTACCCGCTCAAGGCATCGGTGCAGGGTGACGCCAAAGTTGCGCTTGCCCGCATGTTGACCCAGACCAATGCGGAGTCGGCGGCCAGGCGGGCGGCCTGGACTGCGCGTGCCGGCGAGATTGTCGGTGAATGGCGCGATGCCTATAGCGAACTCTTCGAGTCCGACGTGGTGCCGATGCGGCCCGAGCGCATCTGTAAGGAGCTGACCGAGCATCTTCCCGACGACGCCATCGTCGTGGCCGACACCGGGCACTCGGGCATGTGGATGGGTGGCATGTATGACTTGCGCACGCCGAATCAGAGCTACATGCGCTCCGCTGGCCATCTGGGTTGGGCCTTCCCGGCGGCGCTCGGCGCCAAGTGCGGTGCGCCCGACCGGCCGGTGTTCTGTTTCACTGGTGACGCCGGCTTCTGGTACCACATCGGTGAGATCGAAACGGCGGTGCGCTGGGGCATCAATGCGGTGGTCCTGGTAAACAACAACAGCTCGGGTAACCAATCCAAGCGCGGTTTTGACCGGGTCTACGACGGCGAACAGACGGCGGAGGGTTTGCGCCTGTGGCATTTCACGGATGTCGATTTTGCCAAGATCGCTGAGGGCGTGGGCGCTGTGGGTATACGGGTCGAGAAACCGTCAGATCTGCAGGGTGCTTTAGACCAGGCCTTCTCAGCTAACCGGCCGGTCGTGATCGACGTGACCACCGACATCGACGCGCTGGCGCCGCTGGCGGTGACTTAAGGGAACCGCATTGTGCGTCCGCCTCTATAGGCGATGACCAAGTATGTGCCCGTCGGCGCTACCAGAACTGTGCGCGATGATAGTTGTTAGGGAAAAAGCCACGCCCGCGTCTTCTTAGCTCTAGTGCAAAGACACGGCGAACGAAATTGCGCGACCGCAATTCATGCATCGGCCGTATAGCTCGAACTCCTGGACCTCTCACTCCGACACCGTTCCAATCCAATTGCACCCCGTCACCTTGTACTGGCGTCCCGCCACCTGAAGAGCCTCGTCAATCTCCAGTTTGCCCCTTAGGCGAAAGGTGACGTGTTTTGAGGCGTACATTACCTATTCTCGGCGGTGATCAAAGCTTCCTTTTTGGACATAGAAAAGCCCCACCACGTTACGGAATGTACGATTTAAGACATGGATTGCTTTGTCCTTATGCTCCCTGGTCCAAAGGTTTCAATTAAGTTGCTTTCGCTAACCGCCCGTGGCCTTTTGCTTGGCCCAGGTGTCGCGTAGGGAGGCGGTGCGGTTGAATACCGGACTGTCGGCTGTGCTGTCAGCGTCGCGGTAAAAGTAACCCAGCCGCTCGAACTGCACCGCTTCGTCGGCCGGCAGATCAGCAAGAGAGGGTTCCAGCAAGGCCTGCACGATGTCGAGCGAGTCCGGGTTGAGGCCGTCGAGCCAATCGTCGCCCGACCCCGGTTTCTCTGCGGTGAACAGATGGTCGTAGAGCCGTACTTCGGCGTTGATTGCGTGCTCCGCCGACACCCAGTGGATGGTGCCACGCACTTTGCGGCCGTCCGGCGCGTTGCCGCCGCGGCTTTCCGGATCGTAGATGCAGCGCAATTCGACGACCTTACCGTTGTCGTCCTTAGTGACGTCGGTACAGGTGACCAGATAGGCGTAGCGCAGGCGCACCTCGCGGCCAGGCCCGAGGCGGAAGAACTTTTTCGGCGGATCTTCCATAAAGTCGTTGCGCTCGATGTAAATTTCGCGGGCGAAGGAGACCTTGCGGCCGCCAGCACTCTCGTCGTTGGGATTGTTGACAGCGTCGAGTTCGTCATCGGTATCTTGCGGGTAGTTTTCGATCACTACCTTCAGTGGGTCCAATACCGCCATGCGGCGTTGCGCCGTTTGGTTCAAATGCTCGCGTACGGTATTTTCGAGATACGACATCTCGACGATGCCGTCGGACTTGGTGACGCCGAGGCGGCTGATGAAATCGCGGATGGCCCCGGCGGGCATGCCGCGCCGCCGCAGGCCCGACAGTGTCGGCAGGCGTGGATCGCTCCAGCCACAGACATGGCCGCCCTCGACCAGTTCGACCAGCCGCCGCTTGGACAACACCGTATGGGTCATGTTCAGCCGCGAGAACTCATACTGCCGAGGTCGCGATGGCGTGGGTAGGTTGTCGATCAGCCAGTCGTAGAGTGGGCGATGGTCTCGGAATTCCAACGTGCACAGCGAGTGGGTAACGTGCTCGATGGCATCCGACTGCCCGTGGGCGAAATCGTATATGGGGTAGATGCACCACGCGTCGCCGGTACGCGGGTGGGTTTCACGGAGGATACGATAGAGCACCGGGTCGCGCAGGTTGATGTTACCCGAAGCCATATCAATTTTTGCCCGCAACGCCTTTTCGCCCTCGGCAAACTCGCCGGCGCGCATGCGCACGAACAGGTCGAGGTTCTCCTCGACGCTGCGGTTGCGCGACGGGCTGTCACGGCCCGGTTCGGTCAAGGTGCCGCGGTATTCGCGCATCTCTTCGGGCGACAGGTCGTCGACATAGGCTAGACCTTCGCCAATTAGGTGAATCGCCCAATCATATAGCTGTTCGAAATAGTCCGAGGTGTAGTGCAGGTTGTCTCCCCAGTCAAAACCAAGCCAACGCACGTCCGCCATGATCGCGTCGATATAGGCCTGATCCTCTTTGGCTGGATTGGTATCGTCAAAGCGCAAGTTGCACTGGCCGCCGAACTCGGCGGCGATACCGAAGTTGAGGCAGATCGATTTGGCGTGGCCGATATGCAGATAGCCGTTTGGTTCCGGCGGAAAGCGGGTGATGACATGATCGTGCACCCCGGCCGCCATATCGGCACGAATTTGCTCGCGGAAAAAGTCGCGCGGCTCGTCTGTGTCGGCGTTGGTCATGGGGAGCGTTCAATCATCGGTTCAATTCGGCACTCTGTGCCAGAAAAGCACAGACTCGCCAAGCCGCGTGAGGCCTGAGTCGGAAAGACCCGGTAGTTTGCCGGGTCTTTCATGTTTGTATTCTACGCAGCTATGGGGTGACGTGCCCGATGAATTCACTTGGCGGCGGTTCGCCCCACTGGGAGCCGAAACCGAGTTCGGCCGATACCAGCTTGGTGCCGTAATCGGTGTTGAGCACGTCGGTGTCGCACCAGTGCTCGTGTACGCGGTCCCACGGATCCTTCCAATAGTCGTAGATCTGGCTGCCGAGCACGTGGCGGCCGAGCCCCCACACATGCTCGTATTGGTCCTTGTTGGTCAGATATTCGTGGCCCATCACGACATCGTCGAAATCCGGCACTTCGAAGGAGATGTGATTGAGGCCGGCTCGTTCATTCTGGATGAACAGAAAGACGTGGTGGTCGACGTATTCCTGCCCGGCGTCGATACGGTTGAAGCTTGCCACCACCTTGTCTTCATTGTTCTCCACGAAAACTTCGTCGGTGCCGATGATGCCGATATGATGGCGGATCCAGGCAATCGATCCCTTCAGGTCGGGGGTACCAATGACGCCGTGGCCGATGCGTTTGACGTGTGACGGACCCTGCGGCTTACGCCACAGTTCGCCGGCGCGGGCATATTTATCAATGTTGCTTAGATTGTAGGGGTGGCGGTTGACTTCGAGGGGTGCATGCTCCTCGATGCCCCAGACGACTTCGATGCCGTAGCCGTTTGGCTCGGTCAGCTGTACGCGCTTGCCTCCGCCGGGTTCGTCGAGGTTTTGCACCCCCGATGAGCTCTCGGCCTCTGTGGCCAACTTATGGAGGTCTTCCTCGCTGGCGGCGTTGAAGGCCAAGCTAATGAAGCCCGGGTTACCTTTTTCGGTCACGTGAATATGGTGATCGGGATCGGTGCCCCGCATGAACAGCGCGTCGTTAGTGCGCTCGGCCCGGACCATGCCGAAATTGGTGAGAAACTCTTCTTGCAAGTCCAGATCAGGCGATCGGATACGGCCCCAGGCAATATCGGTAACCTTGATAATCGGCTCTGTCATTGGATCACTCCCTTAATCCGTTGAGCGCGACAACGCGTCAATTCTAATGCAGTGGACTAAGACCATGCATACAAAAAGACCCCGAGTGCGACGCAGCGAGGGGTCCCACCGTTTTTCATCCCTAAAAAACGAACGGTGAACCTAAGGTAGTGCTTGTAGTAATGAACGTCAACCATATGGTCATGAAAGATAACCACTCCCAGCGACTGGATAGTGATGCTTGGCTGAGCGAAGCATTGGAAGTTTTGCGCTCCTTGCCGGGGCACTTGACGAAAGCGCAGAACGAGCCTGTGATCGCGCACGGGCAATCGGCGGATAGCGGATCGGTGGACAGAATGCGAGCGGTGCACGAGTTCCTCGCCCGCGAAGATTCGGACTGCTACGATAACGCCATGTGAGTGTGGGCCCAATTCAACCCCGATGTTGCAGACGTGGTGGCGTCAATCGACCAGCACCGGATGGTGTACGTCGCCGAAGTGTTCGAGCAGGCGGCCTCCCGGCTACCGAGGCCGCATTTCGGGCGCGGCTCTGGTGTTTTACAATGTTGGCGAGCATATCACCGGCGACACACCGACAGATATGGAAGAGCGGCTACGCTGAGTCTAGCAACGCTTGGCTTTACTAACGGTCGACCTATAGTCTTGGGCCGGACAACTCAAAACTGACTGAGACGACGATGTTCATTGATCCCGCCATCGAAATAAAACCGGCGCCGCTGCGCTTTTCACCGTTCAAAGCGCTGGTGGTGCCGCGGCCTATAGGTTGGATCAGTACGATAAGCGCTGCGGGCGAGGTCAATCTCGCGCCATTCAGCTTTTTCAATGGGGTGGCCCATGACCCGCCCTGCGTTATGTACTGCCCCAACGGGACGCATCCCGATGGGGGGCCGAAGGATAGTCTGAAGAATGTTCAAGAAACCTGCGAATTCGTCTTTAGCCTGTGTAATTGGGAATTGCGGGAAAAGATGAATTTAACCGCCGAACATCTGCCACGTAGCGTTGACGAAATGGCCGTTGCCGGTCTGGAGGCGGTGGCCAGCGAAAAAGTCACGCCGCCCCGGGTGGCAGCCGCGCCGGCGGCTTTCGAGTGCCGTTATGTTCAGACGGTCGAACTGCCGGCAGGCAGCCGCGGCGAGGTAAACCACTTGGTGATCGGCGAAGTGATTGGGATCCATATAGACGACAGCGTCATCGTCGATGGCATCGTAGATATCGGCTTGCTGCGGCCGGTCGCGCGGTTAGGCTATATGGATTACACGGTCGTCGATGAAGGTTTTACGATGATGCGGCCTGACTAATAGAACATTTAAACAGGCGATTAGCGATAAGGTTTCCATACGATCGATGCCTTAGATTGTCTGCAGGTAGTCGAGTAACTCCCGGCGCTAAACCGTGTAGACCTGTTGACCACCACGGCGCTATTGGTCTTCCACCAGATTTTCCGTACGGGCGTTTGCGCTCAAGCAGGTGACCGCGAGCGTCAGGTGCTGCTATAGTTAATAAACGCGCCTTGGATTGCTCGATTTTTAAGGGGAGAAGACCATGCGAGGATCGCAAGATTTGGGAGGCCTTCCGGCCGGCCCAATAGACCCGGCTGTGCACGATCACGAGCCTACTCATTGGGAAAAGCGCATCGACGCCATGATGATGCTGCTGTTCGACCCCAAACGGCAGCTCGCGCGGGTCGACGAATCGCGCCGTATGCAAGAGGCGTTGGGCGAGGATTATCACAAATTTCCCTATTACGAACGCTGGTTGCAAGCGATCTCCTGGCTCATGCTGGAAAAGGGCGTCTATAGTCAGGAAGAGCTCGAGGCCAAGCAGAGTAAGGCGCGCGCGCGCCTGGAGGTGGAGCGCAATGACGCCTAAATTCCAGCCCGGCGAAGCCGTGCGGATCATCGAACGCAACCAGCCTGGCCATGTGCGCACGCCGCAATATGTACGCGGCAAGTCGGGTATCGTCGAACGGATCGTCGGCTCGTTTCCCAACCCGGAAACGCTGGCCTATGGTCAGACCGGGCTGCCGTACAAGATGCTTTACCGGGTGCATTTCAAACAAAGCGACCTTTGGGCGGACTATGACGGTAAGCCGGAAGACACGCTGGAACTCGAAATTTACGAGCACTGGCTGGAACCGGTCTGAAGCCGAGCTACGTTACCGCCGTCTCCACATAAACAAATACCGAGAAAACACCATGAGCGACCAGTACCACGACCTTGTCCACGCGACGCACACCCATGACGGCAAGCCGATTCAAAACGACGATCGGCCGTCGCTGGAAGCTGAGACGTTGGAAGCTGCAGTGCGTGAGTTGTTGATAGAGAAAGGCGTTATTTCGGCCGACGAGATTCGCCAGGCCATGGAGGAAATGGATGGCCGCGGCGAGGGCCTCGGCGCGAGGATCGTTGCCCGGGCCTGGGTTGACGAAGACTTCAAGCAGCGCTTGTTGAGCAGTGGCGACGAAACCGTGCGTGAATTCGGCGTCGATATGCGGCCGACTGAACTCTGCGTGGTCGAGAACACCGATGAGGTCCACAACATGGTCGTGTGCACGTTGTGTTCGTGTTACCCACGGGCGATATTGGGGGTGCCGCCGGCTTGGTATAAACGCCGCGATTACCGCGCCCGCGCCGTGCGCGAACCGCGCGCCGTTTTGGCCGAGTTCGGCACGACGATTCCAGAGAAAAAGCAGGTCCGAGTTCACGATAGTAATGCCGATCTACGGTATTTGGTGCTGCCGCAGCGTCCAACTGGAACTGAGGGATGGAGCGAAGAACGGCTAGCTGAGCTGGTTTCGCGGGACAGTATGGTCGGTGTTGCCGACGTACGCAGACCGGCTGAGTAGACCTTTTTTTATTATGCGTTGAAATCCATCACGGACTATCTACCCTAGCCATGCGTTATAAAAAATTCACGCTCCTGTTAGCCCGTCTGGTGCCGCCCCGGCGCGAATTCATCGTTCGTTCGGCTGGTCATGTGTGTTGTTTTGGCATCGGACGTTTCGGCCAGATAAGTTTCATTATTTTGCTCACGCTGTCCGTTGGTTGGGTCGGTTTCTCGAGCTCCCAATATGTATCCAATGCACTGGTTGTCGCCGAACGAAATGTGCGCACAGCAACCTCCGATCGCGTTATTCGCAACATGCAGGAAAAAATTGACAACTTGAGCCGTGAACTGGAGCGCGGCATGCAATCGCTCAACCAACACACGACGGCCAACGCAGAAATCACGGGGCAAAATTCAACATTTCGCTTCAAGATTGCCAGCCTGGATCTGGAACGCGATGAGTTAATCAAGCTGCGCGACGAACGCGAGCGTGAAATTGCTAATCTGAACGAGAAATTGACTAAAAGCGCCAAGGACAGCGAGGGCCTTAACCGTCAGCTCGATGAAGCCGAGGAACGTTTCGAGGCGGACCGGGCAGAGCGCGAGAAGCTGTCGGAAAAAATAGAATCCTTAGGTGATCAGATTGCGCGCTTGCATGATGAGATCAGTCAACTGGCCGGAGAAAAAGCAGGCTTTGCAGACGAATTGCAGGCTGCCCGGGTCGAACTGCAGGCTATCGGCGAAGATCGTACCCGCGTGGCTGCCGAGCGCGGTGAATTGAATGAGCGCGTGGCGGACCTGTCCGACCGGCTGGAACTATTTGAAGTCTCACAGTCGGACTCGATTAACCGGCTCGGCGAAGGCACAGACGTGGGAATTAGCGCGCTGGAGCGCACATTGGTTGTCGCCGGGTTGGATGTCCCGCTTATGCTGGAGCGGGTGCTCAGTAAGAATTCGGGATTTTCGGACGGTGTCGGCGGCCCCTTGGTGGTGGTGGACGACGAGCCCGGATTTGTGTCGGGTGAAAAACTGGCAACGATCGAACAACGTCTCCTGAAGTTGCAAGGCCTACAGGGCCTGATGAAGCATCTGCCGTTTGCCTCGCCGCTGAATGAATACCGCGTGACCAGTAGTTTCGGCCGGCGTCGCGATCCGTTTACTAATCGCCTGGCGATGCATCCCGGATTGGATTTTACCAGCCGTAGTAAGAATCCGGTTCATGTTACCGCACCTGGTACAGTCACCTTTGTCGGCTGGAAGGGCGGCTACGGAAAAATGGTCGAGATCGACCACGGTTTCGGTATCCGTACGCGTTTCGCTCATCTGTCGCGAATTTACGTCAAGCGCCGGCAAAAGTTGGAATTCCGTGAAAAAGTTGGACTGGTAGGGAGTACCGGACGCAGCACGGCGCCGCATTTGCATTACGAAGTCATGGTGGACGGTCAACCGTTGGATCCCGCGAACTTTCTAAGGGCTGGACAATATGTTTTCAAAAACTGAGCGAATGGGCGGGCGCATCTGGGTTGTTGTCAATCATCCGCAAGGATACGACAATCACCGGCAATGTTGTCTCGCCCGGAACGATTAAAGTCGAAGGCAAGGTTGTCGGCGATATCGAGTGCCACGAGCTCACATTGGGCGAAGACGGCGAAATCCACGGCCAAACGAACTGCGAGGTTGCCGCCATCCATGGCACGGTGAATGGTGAATTACAGGTCACCAACGTCTCGATCGCGGCGTCCGCGACGATCAGCAGCGACATCGTCTACGAAAACGTTTCGATTGAAGCGCATGTGCGTGTCGAGGGAAAACTGGTTCGCCACGACAGCCGGCCACATGGCAGCCTGAACCTAGTCAGCGATTAAGAAGAAGCCGAAGCCATTTAACCGGTCTCGGTGTCCTTAAGAATTTCACCGAAGACCGTGGCGTCGACATTAGCGCCCGACAGTACGACTGCGACGACACGATCCTTGCAAGCGATAGAGCCGCTTAAGGCCGCGGCGAGCGCTACCGCGCCACCTGGCTCGACGACGAGTTTGAGCGTCTGCCAGGCGAATATCATCGCGCGGCGCACTTTATTATCGGACACCGCTATACCGCTGGTAACCAGCCGTTGATTGATTGCAAAGGTCAACGCTCCGGGCTCGGGCGCCAGCAGGGCATCGCAAATCGAGTGAGCGCCAGGCTGGTTTGGTACTGCTTCGCCTGCCGCGAACGAGCGCGCCGTGTCGTCGAAGCCCTCCGGCTCGACGGTGTGAATCTTGGATGTCGGTGAAACCTCGGAGAACACAGTGGCGATTCCTGCGGTGAGTCCGCCACCGCCGCAGCACACTAGTACTGCATCGGGCACCGCGTCGATCTTGGCGGCCTGTGCGACGATTTCCAGACCGACGGTGCCTTGTCCCGCGATCGTCCACGGATGCTCGTAGGGCGGCACGATGTTGGCACCGGTATCGACAGCGAGCCGGGCGGCAATTTCTTCGCGTGACTCGCTATGCCGGTCGTAGATCACGACGGTGGCACCTAGCGCGCGCGTATTGTCGAGTTTGATGGCGGGCGCGTCCGATGGCATTACGATGGTTACTGGAGCGCCGAGCAAGGCTGCCGCCGCCGCTACCCCTTGGGCATGATTGCCCGACGAATAGGCCACCACACCGCGATTTCGCTGCGCGGTGTCGAGTTGGGAAATGAAATTGTAGGCACCGCGGAATTTAAACGATCCGGTGCGCTGCAGGGTTTCCGCCTTTAGCAAAATACGGCCGCCAACAATCTCGTTCAGAGCCGGGCTCTCCAGCAGCGGCGTATGAATTGCTGTCCCGGCCAGCCGTTCTGCGGCAGCGGTGATATCGGCGTAGCTAGGTGGCGTAAGCAGGACAGTGTGGTTGCTCATCCAGCGGCGAAGCCAAGCAGTTTGGGCAATGGCGACAGGGTGTCGATCATGGCATCGGGACTGGCAGGCAATTGTTCTGTCGGCTGCTTGTAGCGATTTACCCATATCACGCGAAAGCCAAACGCGGCGGCTCCCACCGCATCCCAGCCGTTCGATGACATGAAACAAATCTTGGACGGTGCCACGCCAAGCCGGTTGACGGCGAGCTGATAGACCTTTGGGTCGGGCTTAAAGATCCCGACTTCCTCGACCGACAGAACCTGATCGAGAAGCTCGCCGATCCCGGCCGCATCGACGCCGGCATTGAGCATGTTGGGTGCGCCATTCGACAGGATGACGGTTTGCATACCGCCCTGCTTCAAGCCGGTCAGGACGTCGGTGACTTCGGGAAAAGTGTCTAGTTCGAGATAAAGCGCCATCAGGCGTTCGCGCAACTCGGCATTATCGATCCTGACTGCCGCCAGGGCAAAGTCGAGCGCTTCGCCGGTGACCTGCCAGAAGTCCGCGTGGTGGTTCATCAGGCTCCGCAGCCAGGTGTACTGCAGTTGCTTTTGCCGCCAGATATCGGAGAGCCGTTCGGCCGTGTCGCCGATGTCGTCGCGGCAGCGCATGACTGCTGAATTAAAATCAAACAGGGTTCCATAAGCGTCGAATACACAGGCTTTAATGCTAGTTAGGTCCGCGGCCTGGTCGCTTGTGGTCAAGGCTGATCCCTCCAGGTTTTCCAGACACCGACGCGAGCTGATCGCCACGGTACACCGTCTCGGATTCTAGCACTCGTTGTACATAATTTTGCGTTTCCTCGAAAGGTATAGCTTCGGTTTGGGCATCGCGGTCTGCTAACCCTGAAAGCTTTTTCGATTGCCGTCTGTTCGCGCGGCGGGGCCTTTTTGGTGTGCGCCAACGCAGTGTTTGCGCTGGCAAGACCGAACGCGACGACAATGAATAGCTTGCACAGAGTTCGTATATGCCTTAGCTCCCATCCGATTGCAGGGCGGCCCGATGGGCAAGACCATAGCTGTGCCGCGATACAGCAGACGCTGTTGGCCTTGTAGGTACTTGGTGTTGCCGGTATCGTCGGCTGCAGTTCGAAACTGTACCGGCCATATGCGGCTGGCGGATGCCGGGGAGAAAAGTCATGTTTAAAGGATCAATCGTTGCGCTGGTTACACCTTTCCGGAACGGTAAAGTCGACGAAAAGGCTTATCAAACGATTATAGAGTGGCATATCGCCGAGGGCACCGATGCGCTGGTTCCGGTGGGAACCACCGGCGAATCTCCCACTTTGAGCCATGCAGAGCACGAAAGGGTAGTCGAATTATGCGTCGAAGCGGCGGCTGGCAAGGTTCCGGTAATAGCGGGCGCGGGCTCCAATTCGACCGAAGAGGCGGTCGAGTTGACCAAACACGCTAAAAAGGCAGGCGCGGAGGGTGCTCTGATCGTCACGCCTTATTACAACAAGCCGTCCCAGGACGGCCTGTATGCACACTTTAAGACAATTGCAGATACCGTTGATATTCCAATTATAATTTATAATATTCCGCCACGGTCTGTGGTCGATATGTCGGTTGAGACGATGGCTCGATTAGCCAACGACTGCCCAAATATCGCCGGTGTTAAGGACGCTACAATGGATCTTGCACGGCCGTTGGCGACGCGTGCAGCGATCGATGGCGATTTCTGCGTGCTGTCGGGCGAGGACGCGACCGTTCTGTCACTGCTGGTCAATGGCGGCGATGGCTGCATTTCGGTAACCGCCAACGTGGCGCCGCGCGCGTGCGCGGAAATGCATGACGCCTGGCAGGCCGGCAACACCGCAGAGGCGATGGCGATCAACGACCGGTTGTTTCCGTTGCATCAGGCCTTGTTTGTCGAACCCAACCCTGTGCCGGTCAAATACGGACTATCTTTGCTTGACAAGGCAACCATGGACGTTCGCCTGCCGCTTACCCCGGCGAACGAAAACACCCAGAGCCAGGTGCATGTGGCCATGGTGTCGGCCGGCTTGCTGAATTAACCGGGGCCGGATATACCGGCGGCATGGCGAAAAAAAAGGGTGACCCGACCCACAAAATTGCGACGCAGAACCGCAAGGCCCGGCACGACTATTTTATCAACGAGAACCTCGAAACCGGGCTCGTCTTGGCGGGGTCCGAAGTAAAGTCTTTGCGTGCCGGGCAGGGTAGTCTGGCTGATGCCTGGGCGGGCCAGAAAGACGGCGGGTTATGGATGTTCAACGCTTACATTCCGCAATATGCGTCGTCCCATGACCCCAATTACGTTTCCCGCCGGCCGCGAAAACTTCTGGTCCACAAACGCGAAATGAATCGTCTGTTGGGCGCGGTTCAGCGCGAAGGCGTGACACTGGTGCCGTTATCGATCTATTTCAACGAGCGTGGCATAGCCAAGGTGGATCTCGGCGTTGCCAAGGGCAAACGCAAATACGACAAACGCCAGGCCGAGAAAAAACGAGATTGGGACCGGCAGAAAGCGCGGTTGTTGCGTGACAATCGCTGAATTCTGCCGATTATAGCTTTACGTTAACGTAAACGTTATATAGATAGACGGTATGACGGATCAGACGTTTTCCATTTCGGAACTGGCGCGTGAGTTCGACGTCACGCCGCGCACCATCCGTCACTACGAGGCGGAAGGCATGTTAGCGCCCGCCCGCCAGGGACAACGGCGTATCTACTCGGCCCGGGACCGGGTGAAACTGTCGCTGATCCTGCGCGGCAAACGTCTCGGGTTCTCGTTGGCCGAGGCGAACGAGATCATCGACCTTTATAACGCTCCCCAGGGTGAGGCGGGCCAGCTGCATTTGCTACTCGACAAGCTGGCGGACAAACGCTTGGAACTCGAGGCGAAACGGCGCGACGCGGAAACGGCGCTAGCCAGCATGGATGAGTACGCCGCACGTTGTCGCGAACGCCTAAGCGAACTGGAAAACGGCGGCACGGGACAACGACCATGAATGATACCAAGTTCGAAGCCCGCAATCCGGATTACGAAGCGATTACCCGCGACGGGTTTTCGCGTCATGGACTGATGACTCATCTCGGCGTGGAGATGGCGACGGTCGAGCCTGGGTTCGTTGAACTTCGTGCCGACTACCGCCCCGAATTGACGCAACAGCACGGCTATTTCCGCGGCGGGCTCATGGGCGCCATGGCCGATACCGCGTGCGGTTATGCGGCGTTTTCGCTGACGCCACCGGGCGCCACGGTGCTCACCGTGGAATACAAAATGAACATGACCGCGCCGGGCGAGGGCGAACAGTTGATGGCGCGCGGCTGGGTCAAACGGCCGGGACGCACGCTGATTGTCACTCACGGTGATGTATTCGTGATTAAAGACGACATCGAGACCTTGTGCGCCACCATGTTGCAGACGATCATGGTGATGCTGGGTAGCGGGTCGCGGCCGGCCGGATAAAAGGTCGGCCGGACTTTGGAAGGAAGCGACAAATGATTCCCAATCAATATCCAACGCTAAATTTCGGTCTCGGCGAGACAGCCGACATGCTGCGCGATTCGGTGCACAGCTTCTCCGACGACAACATCGCCCCGCGCGCCGAAGAGATCGACCAGTCAAACGAGTTTCCCCGCGACCTGTGGCCGATGATGGGCGAACTGGGCCTGCATGGCATAACCGTGGAAGAGGAGTATGGCGGTTCCAGCCTGGGCTATCTGGAACATTGCGTGGCGGTAGAAGAGGTCAGCCGCGCCTCGGCCTCGGTCGGCCTGTCCTATGGCGCGCACTCCAACCTGTGCATCAACCAGATCCGCCGCAACGGTAGCGACGAGCAGAAAAAACGCTATCTGCCAAAGCTGATTTCTGGTGAGCATGTGGGTGCGCTGGCGATGAGCGAGCCGGGCGCTGGTTCCGACGTGGTCGGCATGCGCACGTGGGCGGAGAAAAAAGGCGACCGCTATATCCTCAACGGCAACAAGATGTGGATCACCAACGGGCCCGTCTCTGATACCTATGTGATCTACGCCAAGACTGATCCCGACGCCGGCCCCCGCGGCATCACGGCGTTTCTGGTCGAACGCGGCTTTAAAGGATTTTCCACCGCGCAGAAGCTCGACAAGCTGGGCATGCGCGGTTCCGACACCTGCGAACTGGTGTTCGAGAATTGCGAGGTGCCAGAAGAAAACGTTCTCGGCGAGGTCGGCAAGGGCGTCAACGTGCTGATGAGCGGCCTCGATTACGAGCGCGCGGTGCTGGCCGCCGGGCCGCTCGGTATCATGCAAGCGTGCATGGATATCGTTGTGCCCTATGTGCACGAGCGCGAGCAGTTTGGCCAGCCGATCGGCACTTTCCAATTGATGCAGGGTAAGCTCGCCGACATGTACACCACTATGAATGCTAGCAAGGCTTATGTTTACGCCGTGGCCAAGGCCTGCGACCGCGGCGAGACCACGCGCAAGGACGCGGCCGGCGCGATTCTGTACGCGTCGGAAAAGGCAACCCTAATGACGCTCGAGGCCATCCAGGCACTCGGCGGCATGGGCTATATCAACGAAACCTCGACAGGCCGTTTGCTGCGCGACGCCAAGTTGTATGAGATTGGCGCTGGCACATCGGAAATCCGCCGCATGTTGATCGGCCGCGAACTGTTCGAGGAAAGCGCGTGATGCCTATTCGACGTCTGCTGTTGGCCACCGTCTTTTTGGCTGCGATGGCCATGTCGGCAGCAATGGAGATGACCGGTGCAGCTGACTGACGAACAAACGATGATCCGCGATATGGCGCGGCAGTTCGCCTCCGAGCAGTTGGCGCCCAACGCTGCCGAGTGGGACCGTGAGGCGAAGTTTCCCGACGACGCGGTTAAAGGCATGGCTGCGCTCGGACTGATGGGCGTGCAGGTGCCAGAAGAATGGGGCGGTGCTGGCCTCGGCAATATCGAGATGGCCCTGGTCACCGAGGAAGTTTCGGCCGGTGACGGCGGTTGTTCGACCATCATGGCAGTGCAGAACTCGGTGGTTTGTATGCCGCTCTATAAGTTTGGCAGCGAGGACCAGAAGCAGCGCTTCTTAAAGCAACTGGCGAGCGGTGAGATGTTGGGCGCCTTCATGTTGACCGAGCCTCATACTGGTTCGGACGCCGGCGCCATCAAGACTCGGGCGGAGAAGGTTGGCAACAAGTATGTGCTCAACGGCGCCAAGCAGTTCATCAGCACCGGTAGCAAGGCCGGTATCGCCATTGCCTTTGCTGTCACTGATCCGGCGCAGGGGTCAAAGGGCATCAGTGCCTTCATCGTGCCCACCGACACGCAGGGCTATACGGTGGTGCGGGTCGAACACAAGCTCGGGCAACGTTCGTCGGAAACCTGTGCCATTACTCTTGATAATGTCGAGGTGACCCCCGATTTGCTGTTGGGTGAGGAGGGCGACGGCTACCGCATTGCGCTATCGAACCTCGAAGGCGGGCGCATCGGAGTCGCTGCCCAAGCGGTCGGCATGGCTCGTGCGGCCTACGAGCACGCCGTCGCCTATGCGCGCGAGCGCGTGACCTTTGGCAAGACGCTCATGGAGCATCAGGCAATTGCGTTCAAGCTTGCCGAGATGAAGACCAAAATCTCGGTTGCTCGGCAGATGTACCTGCACGCCGCCGATTTGCGCGACCGCGGCGAGAAGTGCCTGGAAGAGGCGGCAATGGCGAAACTGTTCGCTTCGGAGATGGCGGAGGAGGTGTGCTCCGACGCTATCCAGGTTTACGGTGGCTGCGGCTATCTGCAAGATTTTCCGGTCGAGCGGATTTATCGAGATGTGCGCGTGACTCAGATTTACGAAGGCACGTCGGAAATTCAGAAACTAGTTATCGCCCGCGAAATCGCGGCCGGCTGAGGAGGGTATAAATGTCAGATGCACCACTCGAATTTTACTTCGATTTCAACAGTCCCTACGGTTACGTGGGCGCCCACCTGATTGATAACATCGCCGAACGCTACGACCGCACGACCGATTGGTACCCGATCCTGTTGGGTGTGGCCTTCGAGCAGACCGGCGCCAAGCCGCTAAATGAAATTCCAATCAAAGGCGAATATCTGACGAAAGATGCCGCGCGGGTCTGCCGTTACTACGGCGTGACTTTTAAATTTCCCGATATTCATCCGTACTCACCAACCGCCGCGTCGCGGGCCTTCTACTGGGTCAAGGATAAGGACCCGGGGCAAGCGAAGGGTTTTGCCATGGCGCTCTATAAAGCGGCGCTCGCCGACAACGAGGATATTTCGGCGCCCGCCAGCGTCGCTCGCGTGGGGGCCAGCGTGGGCCTTGACCAGAAGGATATCATGGATGCACTTGGCGACCCGGTAGTCAAGCAACGGCTGATTAACGAAACCAACGCGGCGGTCGCGAAGGGGGTGTTCGGCTCGCCCTTTGTTATCGCCGACGGCGAGCCGTTCTGGGGGGTTGACCGCTTCGAGATCCTCGACGAATGGCTCGTCACCGAAGGCTTTTAATCAATCGGCCTTAGCGAGGATATTTTGGAACACGCTGCGATCGACATTGCCGCCCGACAGAACCAGGCCGACGGTTTGGCCGGCGATCTGTTCGCGCTCCTGCAGTGCCGCCGCCAAGGCCGCCGCGCCGGCGCCTTCGGCAACGTTGTGGGTGTCGGTGAAGTAGTGGCGCATCGCCGCCTCGATTTCGTCTTCGCTGACTGTGACGATGCGTTCGGCGTAACGGTTTATCAGCGCGACCGCGTCGTCGACCGGCACCCGGCAGGCAAGCCCGTCGGCGAAGGTGTCGGCGCTGTTGGTCGACACCGGCTGCCCTTGCGCGAACGACAGGGCATAGCTTGGCGCGTTTTTGGCGACCACGCCGACGATCTTGGTGGTCAGGCCAAGCGCCTCGCGCGCGGCAATGCATCCGCAAATTCCCGACCCCAGACCGATGGGAACGTACAGGGTGTCGAGATCGGACGCCGCTGTCAGCAGTTCCATGGCATAGCTGGAAACGCCAGCGCTGAGGTTTTCGGCGAACGACGCCACCATGGTCAGGTCCCGTTCGTCGGCCAGTTCTATCGCGTGTTCCAGCGCCGCTTGAAAGTCGTGTCCGTGCACCACCAGTTCGGCCCCCAGCGCGCACATGGAAGCGTTCTTTTCCGTCGAGTTGCCCTCAGGCACCACGATCACCGCCCCCAGACCGTTGGCGCGTGCGGCGAATGCGATAGACTGACCGTGGTTTCCCCGCGTTGCGGCGATGACGCCGGTGGTGGCCGGCTTGTTCGTCAGCAGCCGCGACATGTGGAGAAGTCCACCACGTACCTTGAACGCGCCGATAGGCGTGTGGTTCTCGTGCTTGACCCAGACGTTTGCGCCGCAGCGTTCGGCCAGCAGCGGCCAGGCATATTGCGGGGTCGCCGGCATGGCGGCGTAAACCGTTTCCGAGGCGGTCTCGATCGCGGATTTGCTTGGCAGTTTCATGGCGCCCCGTATAGCACGGCAGGCGGAGTGAGGAAGCGATGACGACGCTTAAATCGGCAATAGATGCGAAGTCGCAAGCGTTTGGCGAAAACGTCGAGGCGATGCAGGCGCTAGTTGGTGATCTCCGCGTCAAGGTAGCAGAGATCGAGAAGGGCGGTGGCGAGAAGTCGCGCGAGCGTCATCTGTCTCGCGGTAAGCTGCTGCCGCGCGACCGGGTGCGGGTGTTGCTCGACGAGGGCTCGCCGTTCCTCGAATTTTCGCAATTCGCTGGCTATCAAATGTACGAGGATGTCATCCCGGCCGGTGGCATCATCACCGGCATTGGTCGCGTGTCGGGGCACGAATGTGTCGTCGTCGTCAACGACGCCACTGTCAAGGGTGGCACCTATTACCCGATGACAGTGAAGAAGCATCTGCGCGCGCAAGAGATCGCCCGCGAGAATAATCTGCCGTGTATCTATTTGGTCGATTCCGGCGGCGCTAACCTGCCGCAGCAGTCTGGCATTTTTCCCGACCGGGAGCATTTCGGCCGCATCTTCTATAATCAGGCAACCCTGTCGGCTCAGGGTATTCCGCAGATCGCCGCGGTGATGGGATCATGCACGGCGGGTGGCGCATATGTACCGGCAATGGCCGACGAGAGCATCATCGTCAAGGATCAGGGGACTATCTTTTTGGCCGGCCCGCCCCTGGTGAAGGCGGCGATCGGCGAGGTAGTTAGCGCCGAGGAACTAGGTGGCGCCGATGTCCACGCGCGGGTCAGCGGCGTTACTGACCATATGGCCGACGACGACACTCACGCGCTGGCCCTAGTACGCAAGATCGTTGCCAATCTCAACCGGTCCAAAACGGTTGGACTCGAAATCCGCGAACCCGTCGATCCGATATACCCGCCGGTTGATATTTATGGTGTCGTACAGTCCGATATCCGTAGGCCCTACGATGTACGCGAAATAATTTCGCGTATCGTCGACGGTAGCGAGTTGGATGAGTTTAAGGCTTTGTATGGCGAAACGCTGGTAACCGGTTTTGCCCATATCCACGGTTATCCGGTCGGTGTCGTCGCCAACAACGGCATCCTATTTTCCGAATCGTCGCTGAAGGGCGCGCACTTCATCGAACTGTGCTGCCAGCGCGGCATCCCGCTGATCTTCTTGCAAAACATCTCCGGCTTTATGGTCGGCAAGAAGTACGAGGCCGGCGGCATCGCTAAGGACGGTGCCAAGCTGGTGACTGCGGTCGCCTGTGCCAACGTGCCGAAGTTCACCATCATCATTGGCGGCAGTTTTGGTGCCGGTAATTACGGCATGTGCGGGCGCGCCTACGGCCCCCGATTTTTGTGGATGTGGCCGAACGCGCGTATTTCGGTGATGGGCGGCGAGCAGGCGGCGAACGTACTGGCCCAGGTGCGCCGTGACAACATCGAGGCAAGCGGTGGTAGCTGGAGCGAAGAAGACGAAGCCGAGTTCAAACGGCCGATTCACGAACAGTACGAGGTAGAGGGTCATCCGTACTTTGCCAGCGCGCGCTTGTGGGACGATGGCATTATTGATCCCGCTGATACCCGCCGCGTACTGGCGCTCAGCCTTTCCGCCGCACTCAACGCACCCATTGAGCCGACCAAGTTCGGCGTGTTCCGCATGTAGGTGGCGGCGATGGTTGACACGGGTCTAAAAGTCGAAATTAACTGTGGCGTGGCACGCCTGATCCTGGTGCGGCCGGAGATACACAACGCCTTCGATGATGCCGTTATCGCCGCGTTCACGGAAGCGCTGGAGCGTGTTGGAAGCGATGACGCTGTGCGGGTAGTCGTCGTAGCAGGTGAGGGTAAGAGCTTTTCCGCCGGCGCCGATCTCGGTTGGATGCGCCGCATGGTTGATTACGGCGAGGCGGAAAATCTCGCCGACGCGCGGGCGCTGGCGGTCATGCTGCGGACCCTGGACGAGCTACCGAAGCCGACGATTGCCAGGGTGCAGGGCGCGACGTTCGGCGGTGGCGTCGGACTGGTGGCGTGCTGCGACATTGCCGTGGCGTCGGAGGCGGCGATTTTTTGTCTGTCCGAAGCCCGGCTCGGCCTAACCCCCTCGACCATCAGCCCCTACGTGGTCGCCGCCATGGGGTCGCACAATGCGCGGCGCTATTTTCTCACCGCCGAACGGTTTAACAGTGCGGCAGCCGAGCGCGCCGGACTGGTGCATATCGTCACCGCTCCCAATCAACTCGATAATGTTGTCGACGGGCTGGTCACGACGCTGTTGCAAAATGGTCCCGTGGCGATGGCTGAGTGCAAAGGGCTTATTCGGAACGTTGCCAGCGGGCCGGTCGATGACGCAATGATTGAGAAAACCGCGCAGCATATCGCCTGGGTGCGTGCGTCGGCAGAAGGCAAGGAAGGCATCCGTGCGTTCCTGGAAAAAACGGCCCCGGCATGGCAGAACAAATAACCTCGGCACGCACGCCCTATTGCCAATGGATACGCGTGATCATCTTCACCGCGCTGACGGTGTTGCTGATCGCCGGTGTGCGGGAGCCTATCGGTTTCGTCGACAGCTTGTATTTTTCGCTCATTACCGTCTCGACGGTCGGCTACGGTGATATTCCGTCGGCGTCGGACGCGGTCCGTGCCGTGACAGCAGTCGAGGTGATGATCGGAATCCTGCTGTTCCTATTCGGCTTCTACGGAATCATGCGCTATTTGCGTCGGTCCAACGGGTCAGACGGGGAATAAGCCGGTGTTTGCAAGCTTACTGATCGCCAACCGGGGCGAGATCGCCATGCGCGTCATGTGCACGGCGCGGCGTATGGGCATCCATACCATCGCGGTTTATTCCGAGGCCGATACGGGTGCCATGCATGTCGCCGAAGCCGACGAGGCGGTGTGCATCGGACCGCCATCGCCGGCCGAGAGCTACCTTGATGTCGAGGCGGTGTTGACCGCAGCGCGAGAAACTGGGGCGAAAGCGATCCATCCGGGTTATGGGTTTCTTTCCGAAAACGCCGCCTTTGCCGAAGCCTGTCAAAATTCGGGCATTACCTTTGTCGGGCCGACAGCCGAGGCGATTCGCACCATGGGCGACAAGGCGGCGGCCAAAACAACAATGGAAGGCGCTGGTGTGCCGCTGGTACCCGGATATCACGGCGACAGCCAGACGGCGAGGAAATTGGCCGCCGAAGCCGAAAAGATCGGCTATCCGGTCTTGATCAAGGCGTCGGCCGGTGGTGGCGGCCGCGGCATGCGAATCGTCCAGGCGGCGGGCAAGTTTAGCGAAGCGCTAGCATCGGCGCAGCGTGAGGCGAAAGGCGCTTTCGGCGACGACCGGGTGATTATAGAGAAATATCTGGAATCTCCACGCCATATCGAAGTTCAAATATTCGGCGACACAAAAGGCAACATAGTCCATCTGTTCGAGCGTGATTGCTCGCTGCAGCGACGCCACCAAAAGGTCATCGAAGAAGCGCCGGCGCCAGGGATGAGAGATGCGCGTCGGACCGAAATTAGCGCTTCGGCCATCGCGGCGGCCAAATCGATTGGCTATGTCGGCGCTGGCACGGTCGAGTTTATCGTTGATGCGGGGTCGGATGGCGCCAATGGACCGTTCTATTTCATGGAGATGAACACGCGTCTCCAGGTTGAGCATCCGGTGACCGAGATGATCACCGGATACGATCTGGTCGAATGGCAATTACGGATAGCTTCAGGCGAAGCGCTGCCGGTAACCCAAGCGGACATAACGGCGGGTGGTCACGCCGTCGAAGCGCGGCTCTATGCCGAAGACCCGCAGCGCGATTTTCTGCCGGCGGCTGGCAAGCTGGTACACTTGGAGTGGCCGGCGGGTGAGGGGGTGCGCATCGATACCGGCGTTCGCGACGGCTATACCATCGCAGTGGAGTACGATCCGCTGATTGCAAAAGTGATCGCCCACGGTCCAGATCGTAAAACCGCGCTTCGCCGTCTGCATGATGCTATGGTCGAACTACAACTCGTGGGTCCGGTGACCAACCAGGCGTTTTTGGCCGCCACACTCGACCACAAGGATTTTATTGCCGGTGACGTCAACGCCAATTTTATCGAAGATCACCGAGACGAGTTGCTGCCGCCTATCCCGCCGGCCGACGATGCGGCAATCCTGGCGGCGCTCGCTTTTCTGCTCGATGAGCGTGCCCAAAACCAAAAACCGAGCGCGGGTGATGCAAATTCACCATGGCAGTCCACTGACGGCTGGCGACCCAACCTGCCGGCACGGGAGCAGGTACTATTGCGCGACGACGAAACCGAAATCACCATCAACATGATGGACGGCGGAGGCGGCTGGCGCGCCGGATTGTCGGACGGCAAAGAACCTGTTCCCGTTAATCCGCTGCCCGAAGGCGTCGGCGTTTACCGTGACGGCCATACGTTGATCGTCGTCGAAGGCGCGCAACAACGCCGGTTGACCCATGTCGTGCCCATAGCCGAGGCCGAGCGGGGGGAGGGCGCCGGTAGCGGACTGACCGCGCCGATGCCGGGCAAGGTGGTACAGGCGATGGTCGCTGTCGGCGACAGCGTCGTGCGCGGCCAGATGGTGATGATCCTCGAGGCCATGAAGATGGAACACGCCATCTCAGCGCCCGCCGACGGCACTGTTGCCGATGTGTTTTACGCCGCCGGAGATCAGGTTGATGAAGGGGTGGAATTGCTACGCCTGGCCACCGACGACAACTGAGGTGAAGAATCCTTCATGGCGCGGCTTGTCGCGCTATGGAAATGCCGCGAAGATAGGCAAAGTAAAACACCCGAAGGATAGGATCTGCACCATGTACAACGCTACTGACGGTATCGTACTTCCTACTAGTGTCATCGGCTCGCTGCCGCGGCCGGCGTGGTATACAGAGAACCTGGGCATGCGGGATTTTCGCACGGCGATGGTCAACGCCCGTTTTCGCGAGCAATACACCGATGCGGTATCGGTTTATCTGCGCGACCAAGAAACCGCTGGTCTCGACATCTGCACCGACGGTGACGCCCACTTCGACGAGGATGTCGGCGGCCATAGCTGGTTCTCCTATCCGCCAAACCACATGGACGGGTTTTCAGGAAAGTATGCCTATCTGCAGGAGGGTGGACGCGCCGGCATGCCCAACACGCGCGGCGATATTTTGCACGAGGTGTTGGAAGCGCGGATCATGCCTGACCTCGTCGGTCCCGTCGGCCGCGGCAACCTACATTACACTGCCATGTGGAAAACGGCACAGCGTTTGACCAAGAAACCGGTTAAGTTCGGCACCATCACCGCGGAATTGCTGGCGATGGCGGTGCGTAATTTTCACTACAAAGATTTGCGCGAAACCATCTGGGCCGTTAGCGACGCGCTGAACGAAGAGCTAACAGAACTTGCCGATGCCGGCTGTCCAGTGATCCAGATGGAAGAAACGCAAATTCATCTGCTCGCCGCGAAAGGGTTGAGCGACGATGTACTAAACCCCAATTTTATGGTCGAGGTTTTTAACAATACAGTACGCGGCTTGCGCGATAAGACCGAAGTTTGGTGCCATACCTGTTGGGGTAACCCGGCCCAGCAGCGCCTGTTTGCCATCCAACCAAGCTATGTGCCAGCGTTGGAGTCGCTCAACCGGGTTGACGCCGATGTTTTGACCTTTGAGTGCTGCAGCGCGGGTGGCGCTGATCTGGAACCCACGGGTGAAATGATTGCAGGCGACAAGAAAGTGGCGATTGGTGTCGTCGATCACCATTCGCTCCAGGTCGAGCGGCCAGAGCAGGTCGCCGACACCATTCGCAGTGCGCTCAAATAGATCTCCGTTGAAAGGCTGGTCTTAGCCTCCGATTGTGGCATGGGCCGCGAGGGTATGAGCCGTCGGCATGCCTACAACAAGATGGTATCTATCGTTCGAGGTACGAATATCGTTCGCGAGGAATTGGGCTTACCCTTGGCAGAATCACTGGCGAGCGACGATCGCTATTCGCTGGTTGAGGACGCCTGAGAAAGGGCTGGTCACTTATATGGCGATGCCGAGAAGCGTGCGAATTGTCGATGTCGGTCCCCGAGATGGGCTGCAATCCGAGCTGTGCACGGTACCGACCGATGTCAAGATCGAGCTGATCCAGCGGTTGGCCAATGCAGGCATTCCGGCGGTCGAGGCTGGTGCCTTGGTGTCGCCTAAATGGGTGCCGCAGATGGCCGATAGCGAAGCTGTGCTGAACGCTATCGAGCGGCGGCCCGGCACGGTCTATCCGGTGCTGGTTCCGAACATGAAGGGTTTCGAGCGCGCGCAAACCGCCAACGTTACTGAAATCGCGCTATTCAGCGCGGTGTCGGAGACGTTTTCGCAGAAGAACACCAATTGTTCGATCACCGAAAGCCTCGATCGCGCCACGCCAGTGGCCGCGGCGGGATTGGCCGCCGGCATGCGCGTGCGCGGCTATATTTCCTGTACCCTGGGGTGCCCCTATGAGGGCGATATCGACGCCACCAAAGTCGCCGATCTGGCGGGCAAGCTGTTGGCCATGGGCTGCTATGAAATTAGCCTCGGCGATACCATCGGTGTCGGCACGGCGGCCCAGGCCGCTACCATGGTGCAAGCGGTGGCCGGCGAAGTGCCGATGGCGCAATTAGGTCTGCATTTCCACGACACCTACGGCCAGGCACTGGCCAATATATTGGCATGCCTCGAGTTGGGTGTGAGGACAGTTGACTGTGCGGTCGCGGGGCTCGGCGGCTGTCCCTATGCGCCCGGTGCTTCGGGTAATGTCGCCACTGAAGATGTCTTGTATATGCTTGACGGTCTGGGCATTGAAACGGGGGTCGATTTTGCCGCCGTGGTCGCCACCGGCCAATATATCTGCGAGGCCATCGGCCGTGTGCCAACATCGAAGGCCGCCCAGGCTTTCCTCGCCAAAGCGGCGTGATAACCGCGTTATTTCTAGGATGTGCGACTAACCTTTTGGTAACCGTATCGGGCTGGTCTTGCCATGGGCCAACAGCGGTCCCGTGTTTGCGTATAAATTCAATGGCTTAACCTGATACCGAAAAATAAATGGGCTACGCGCTAGATAAACCTCGCGCCTTATTAATTGACCAAAATGCGCACATTCGTGAGTTGTTGCATACGATACAGCAAAGTGTCGGCACCGGGGCTATCGATCTATCGAATGACGCCGGTGCTGGTTTCGACGCTTTTTACCGGTGCGAATATGACGTGGTGTTTACCGATTCCGAGTTGGAGCCCATACCGGGTCTCGAATTCGTCAACTTAATACGCACGTCCGCCAAAAGTCCCAAGCCCTATGTGTCGATGATCATGCTCTCGAGTTTCTCCGACGAGGAGCGCATAAAGCTTACGCGTGATCATGGGGTCACTAAATTTTTTGCCAAGCCGTTTATCGTGGACATCGTACCCAAGCGCCTAGAGGCGGTGTTCGAAAGTCCGCGCTCATTCGTTCGCACCGGCTCTTATTTCGGGCCAGACTGCCGCCGCTCCTCTAGTTTCGATTATTCCGGTCCCGACCGCCGAACGTCGGTGATCGTGGAAGTGACCCTGTCGAAAAAAAATATATCCGATCAACAGCGTGCGACGTTGACGGGTAACAAACGGGCCATCGATGAGATGTTACGCGACTAGCGCGTCAATATCAGGAAGATAAATTTATCGGATTACGGTATGAGCGATACGCCCCAAAGTGGCGGAAGCCCTAAAGATGGCAAAATCTACGAGTTCATACCCCCACCGAATAACCTCAAGGCGCGCCTTGGCCCCGGTAAAGGGATCGAAACCTCGCTGGCTAAGAAAGCGGACGCTGCAGTGCAACATTTGCAGGGTAATTTCTTACTCTACATCTCCGACGTAATTGCCGATATCACCGAGCAGATTGAGCGTGACGAAAAATTAGGTGGCGACGGCTACGGTAGTGTGGCGGAAATCTCTTGTATCTCACACGCTTTGCAGTTGCGGGGTGAGGCATATAGCTATCCGCTAGTCGGTGACATTTGTGTTTCATTGTGCAGTTACGTCGAAAATCTTAAACAACCTGAAAATATGGTAGCTATAGTTGTCGCAGCGTATACTGACGGGCTGTATTCGGTCGTCGGTGATACCATCGAAGGCGATGGTGGCAGCGTCGGGCAAGACGTTGTTGCTCACCTTAATGAGCTGGTCCACAAGGCCTTGCGTTAATCCACTAATAGTCCACAGATAATTTTAGTCGCCGCCGCAATAGTAGGTGCGGCCGGTTTTATGGCTGTACCACCATTGCTATGTTTGCCCCATGGCGCTTCATCTCATCAAGCTCGCTGTTGGTATCGAATCGGTTGCCCATTTGCGCGACCGCCAAAGGCGGCGGCTGGCCGAACAATCGGGCAGTAGTACTAAACCGCGGCTGTGGATTTTAACCCGTAATATGCCGCGCCGCGCCGATGAAATTATCGATCAGGGCGGTTCGTTGTTCTGGGTGATCAAGGGCCATGTATTAGTCCGCCAGGTGATTACGGGAATTGAAACGGTGGCGAACGACGAGGGTAATCGCCGCTGCGCCATCTACCTCGATCCGTCTTTGATCGGTGTGCGATCGCGGCGCTCGCGCCCGTTCCAGGGCTGGCGATATCTCGAGGTAGATCGGGCGCCGATGGACGCTGGTGGCGGTGGGTCATTCGACGAAAACGAAGCACCGCCAGAAATGGCGGCTGAACTTCGCGACATGGGATTGCTCTAAGCGTTGGCGCCCGGTTGTACCGGCAGGGGTGCGGTGTAGAAGCTTGGCTTCTGGCTGGCGGGATGAGGGGAGCGAATGGCGCGGCTCAGCAATATGACCGGCACTACCCCAGCGGCGACGATGGTCAGCGCCGCCAGCGCGCTTTGTTCGAGCAGTTCGTCCGAGGCGAACTGAAATACATGGGTCGCCAGGGTGTCGAAATTGAATGGCCGTAAAATCAGCGTTGCCGGCAACTCTTTCATGCTGTCGACGAACACAATGGTGGCGGCCGCCAGCACGCTGCTGCGGATCATCGGCAGGTGTACCCGCCGTAGGGTTTCCCCGGGGCCGCAACACAGGGTGCGCGCCGCCATATCCATAGTCGGCCGTATTTTTGTGAGGCTGGCCTCGACGGCGCCGAAGGCGATGGCAAGAAAGCGCACGATGTAGGCAAATATGATGGCGAATACGGTGCCGCTTAAAAGTAGTCCGGTGGGAAAGTTAAACAAATCGCGAGCCAGCAGGTCGACGGCGTTGTCCAACTTAGCTAGCGGAATTATGACGCCGATAGCAAGCACCGCTCCAGGCACTGCGTAACCCAGAATGGCGATGTGCGATAGGGAACTGAAAATTGTGTGCCCGGCGACGCGGCGGCCGTAGGCAAGGAAGACCGCCAGGACAACAGTGCCGGCGGCGGCACAGGTCGCCAACAAGATGCTGTTGCGGGCAAAGATGAAAAACGCTGGGGTCCACGATTGCTCAAAATGGACAATGGCGTGGCGCGATAAGACCAGGGAGGGGACGATAAAACCGGCAATGATCGGTAAAGCGCAGACCACAACGGCGCTGACGGCACAGAAGCCGCGTAGTTCAAATGGCGCTATCAGTCTGACGCGGGTCGAGGTATGATGAAAACGCTGTCCGCGCCGACCGATGCGTTCGAGCGCCAGCAAGGCCACCACAATCGCCAGGGCGACCAACGAGATCTGCGCCGCACCACCGGCGTTACCCATATTCAGCCAGACGTTAAAAACACCGACGGTCAACGTGTTAATAGCGAAGAAGTCGACGGTGCCGAAATCAGCCAGGGTTTCCATCAGCGCCAATGCCAGCCCGACGACAATCGCCGGCCGGGCCAACGGTAAGGCGACGGTGAAAAACGAGCGCCAAGGCCCGCGGCCGAGCATACGGCTGGCCTCAAGCATGCACACCGATTGTTCCTGGAAGGTGGCGCGCGCCAACAGGTAAACATAGGGGTAGAGCACCGAGGACATGACGAAGATGGCGCCGCCCAGCGAACGGATTTCCGGAAACCAGTAATCTTTCGCCGACTGCCAGCCGAACACAGCGCGCAGGTTGGTTTGCACCAGTCCGGCGAATTCGAAGACATCGGTATAAACGAAGGCGACAATATAGGCCGGCACCGCCAGGGGCAGGAGCAGCGCCCACTCGAAGATGGGGCGGCCGGGAAACCGGCAGGTGGTTACCAGCCAGGCCGACGTGACGCCGATAATTAATACGCCGATGCCGTTACCCAGCATCAGCAGGGCTGTGTTGGCGAGCTGGCGCGGCAGGACCGTGGAGATCAGGTGCGGCCAGATGTTCTCGCTGGGAAACAGGGCGATCCAGGCAATGGCGAATATCGGTGCGGCGACGATCGCCGCGACAACGCCACCGCCGATCAACCAAACTGGCGAGGTGCCTTGCGACACCCTATGGCGTGCGCCAGCGGTCACGTCGGATTATTTTGCTGGTGGGACCCGGAAAACCGATCAGTTGTTATAGCCTACTTTATCGACAAGTTTGATTGCCGTCGAACGGTGCCGCGATATATCGGCCAAGGGCAGATCGTCGGACTTCATCGGCCCCATCGCTTTAAGCACGCCGGCTTGCGGTACGCCCTCGAGGATCGGGTATTCGAAATTTTGCTCGGCATAGATTTGCTGTGCCAACGGTCCGGCGAGGAATTCCATCAGCACCAACGCGTTTTTCTGGTTCGGCGCCGCCTTGGTCAACGCCATGCCGGAAATGTTTACGTGCGTGCCCGTACCGCCGATCGTGGGGAACACTGGATAGACCGCCTGAGCCCAGGGTGCCTGCTCCGCGTTTTGCTGCATCTTGACGTAATAATAGTGATTTCCCAAGGCAATATCACACTCGCCTTGCTTAATCGCTTTTACCTGCGCGCGATCGTTTCCTTGCGGCCTACGGGCTAAATTTTTCTTCAAGCCGCGCAACCAGGCTTCGGTTTTCGCTTCGCCGTGGTGGCTCACCATAGCCGCGGCCAATCCAACTTGATAGACGTGATTGCCCGAGCGGGTGCAGATGCGCCCGCGCCATTTTGGATCGGCCAGTTCTTCGTAGGTCTTCGGCGCTTCGTCGCGGGAAACCCGCTCTTTGGAGGCGTAGATGATTCTTGCGCGCCGGGTGAGGCCATACCAATGGCCCTCGGGCTCCCGGTAAATATCGGGAATCGCGTCTGTCAGGGCAGGCGTGGTGACAGATTGTGTCAGCGCGGCGTCATGGACTTCGCTCAAGCGGCCAATATCCACAGTTAAAATAAGGTCGGCAGGGCTGTTCACCCCTTCCTGCTTCAACCGTTCGACCAATCCGGTCTTGGCGAACAGGACGTTGACTTTGATGCCGGTTTGTTCGGTGAACGTATCGAATAGCGGTTGCACCAGAAATGGTTGGCGATACGAATAAACGTTAACTTCTCCGACCTTTAAGGCAGCCTCTTCAGCTGCCATGGCGCCTGCAGTTACCATCGCCAGCACCATCGTCCCGACGAAGGCAGTTTTTTTCAATAACGGTTTCATGTTCTTAAGATTCCCTGAAAGTAATAATCAATCGCAGTATAAGATATGAAAGCAACATAGCCTAGCTTGCGATTGCAAGTCATTAGCAATAGCAAGCTATACGCATTGATCTAGATCAATTCCATCGGTCATATTATTGGGAAAAGGTTGTTAATGGTGGGTAATAACGGAACATAGCGGTGTTATGACGCACCGTTCTAGGCGGCCATAAATCGCTCTTCTGCCATCTTGTTGGTAGTTCTATTGGTTGTGGCAGATTGCCTGTTCGCCCTGTGGAAAATCTCTACAAACGTGTCGTATAGGCCGGCGTTAATGGACCATTTCTCATATAAAGCTTGCCATGGTGGTATTAAGGTTCAATAAAAATTAACGACTTGTGAAATGATCGAAATGAAATACCCGCATTTGGAGATTGCTCGATAGGGGCCTGCACTATTCTTTGCGCCGGCCGAAAACAATATTTTGCGAGGTCAGCGGGTGCTTGGAACGTACCCATATCGAGTGGATAAGTGCAGGTAGGATTGGAAGGTTCGATGGCAACGAAGCATACGCCGGGCCGGGCGCTGGCAGAACCCGAGACGTGGCACCAGCCGGACGGCGAAGTGATGAGCTGTGACGATTCAGTGAAGGTCTTGCGCGAAAACCTCATGGAAATAAACCAGATATGCCAGGACGCGCTGGAAGATGCGGTACTGATGGACGTTGCCGAGGAGCAATTTCGTGAGGTTCTGCGCAACCTCGTCAACGGTCTGAACAACCCCTATAAAAAGGGGTAGCAACCTAATCGTCGCTCGCCAGG
>CAZHBA010000120.1:0-16452 GCA_964530225.1 uncultured Rhodospirillaceae bacterium
TTGGTGATGGCGTGTAAAAAATGCAGGATCATGCGCGAATAGCGGCTCATGGAACCCGATATATCGCACAGCACCACCAGCGGCGGATGGCGCCGGCGCTGTTTGCGGAATTGCAGCGGAATCGTCGCACCGCCCGAGCGCATCGCGGTCTGTAGGGTGGCGCGCATGTCGATGCGGGTGCCGGTGGGATCGCGGCGGAAACGGCGCGTCGGTACCTCCATGATCGGTAGTCGCATGCGCGCGATGGCCCGTTTGGCCTGATCGAGCTCCATCGACGACATTTTTTCGAAATCCATGTCCTGCAGTACTTCGCGCGGCGACCAGGTCGTCACCGCGTCAACTGTGATTTCGGGTTCCTCCTCCTCACCCGAGCCATCTTCGTTGGCGTCGGGTTGATCGCCCTTCAGCGCCTCGGCCAGACGCCGGTTAATCTCCTCGGCTTCCGGTGGCGGCGTCTCCTGGTCGACGAAAGAGGGAAGGACCAGCGCGCTCATGCGTTCCAGCAGTTGCGGGTTACGCCAAAAAATATGGAACGCCTGGTCAAAAATCTCGCGTTGGTCGCGCCGGTTGACGAACACCGCGTGCAAGGTCCAGTAGAAATCCTCGCGGTTACCAAGCCCCACTGTCTCGACGGCGCGCAAGGCGTCGAGAACTTTGCCCGGTCCGACCGGCAGCCCGGCGGCGCGCAAAACGCGGGCAAAGTGCATAATATTGGCGGCAATCTTTCCTTTGTCACCGCCGTTTCCGGCGGTTTCTGACAGCACTGCCTGGGCGGCTAGGATCCGGCGGGCTTCGTCAGGTAGGGACCTCTTCGCCATATCGTCAGCCGGCCGCGATTTGCGCCGCCGCGACCTCGTGCTTGATCTGATCGAGGATTAGTGCCGCTTCGCTGCCACGGATCTGCGCGATATCGTCCTGGTATTTCAGCAATACGCCGAGCGTGTCGTCGATGGCCTCGGGTGTTAGCTCGATGACGTCGAGCTGGTTCAGCGCCGCCGCCCAATCGATGGTCTCAGCAATGCCCGGTAGCTTGAACAAATCCTTCTCGCGAAGTTGCTGCACGAAATGCACCACTTGGCGGCTGAGCGTCTGATCGACCTGCGGGGCTTTGAGTTCGAGAATTGCCAGTTCGCGTTCGGCGTCGGGATAGTCGACCCAATAGTAAAAACAGCGCCGTTTGAGGGCGTCGTGGATTTCGCGGGTGCGGTTTGAGGTAATCACCACGATCGGCGGTTTGTCTGCGTTTATGGTGCCAATTTCTGGGATGGTGATCTGAAAATCAGAGAGTACCTCCAGCAAATAGGCCTCGAATGGTTCGTCGGTGCGGTCGAGCTCGTCGATCAGCAGCACCGGCGGGCCTTCGAGCGCCGGTTCGAGCGCCTGCAGTAGCGGCCGTTTGACCAGAAACCGGCCGGAGAAAATGTCGGCGCCCAGCTGGTCGCGATCCTCGATGCCCTCGGCCTCGGCCATGCGGATTTCGATCATCTGCGCCGCGTAGTTCCACTCGTAGACGGCAGAAGCGACGTCGAGACCTTCGTAGCATTGCAGGCGCACCAGCTTGCGGCCGAGCGCCTCGGCCAGCACCTTAGCGATCTCGGTCTTGCCGACCCCGGCCTCGCCCTCGAGGAACAATGGGCGGTTAAGATGCAACGCCAAATGGACCGCCGTCGCCAGGCTGCGGTCGGCGATATAGCTGCCCTTTGCCAGCAATTCGACGGTGGATTCGACGTTATCGGGAATTTGGGTCAACGTTCACTCGCGATGTTGGAGGCCCATAACAGCGTCCGGCCGGTATTCGGTGCGCGGTGGCACATCTACTTAACGCGCAGGAGCCAAAACCGGCGTTGATATAGCTCACTGGCGGGATTTGACCAAGCGGCGACAAAAAATCGGCCGGAACCTTGGCGGATTCCGGCCGATTCTTGAATTTTGGCGTAATGCCTAGCCGGCTGCCACAGCGGCCCGGCTAGCCATGATCGAAATCAGATGGGCGCGGTACTCCGCCGAGGCGTGAATATCGCTGTTGAGGCCGTCGGCTGACATCTTAACCGCTTTGGCTGCATCGGCGTCCAGACCGTCGCCAAGTGCCGCCTCGATATCGCTGGCGCGGAAGACGCCGGAATCGCTGGCGCCGGTGACGGCAGCGCGGGTTTCGCCGCCGGTCTGCGCGACCATGACGCCGACAATGGCGTAACGCGAGGCCGGGTTCGGGAATTTGGCGTAGGCGGCCTTGTCGGCGACCGGGAAGCGCACGGCGACGACCAGCTCGCCGTCTTCGAGCGCCGTTTCGAACAGGCCGGTGAAAAAGTCTTCCGCCGCGATTTCGCGCTGGTTGGTGACGATCGT
Source organism: uncultured Rhodospirillaceae bacterium (assembly GCA_964530225.1). Taxonomy (GTDB): domain Bacteria; phylum Pseudomonadota; class Alphaproteobacteria; order UBA6615; family UBA6615; genus CAZHBA01. Next base: position 2,347 of record CAZHBA010000120.1, read on the forward strand.
GGCATTGAGCCCGAGACAGGCTGCCGGATAGTCTGCCGCCGGGTCGTTGTTGGCGATCGAACCGCCGATGGTACCGCGGTTGCGTACCTGCGGGTCGCCGATATTATCGGCGAGATCCGCCAGCGCCGGAATTTTAGTTGCTACGGCGTCGGTTTCAGCCACCGCCGCGTGGGTGGTCATCGCGCCGATGGTGATTGAGTCGCCGTCGTCAGTAATGCCCGCCAAATCGCCGATACCGGCGAGATCGATGAGATCGCTGGGTTGAGCGAGGCGTTGCTTCAGGGTCGGGATCAACGTCATACCGCCAGCCAGGTAGCTACCGTCATCGGCCGATGACAGCGCGGAAACCGCGTCGTCGCGGGAATGCGCCTTCTGATAATTGAAATTGTACATTGTTTTTCTCCCTGTCGGTCGGCCGTGTCGCCGACCTACCTAAGCGTTCTGAATTGCCTGCCAAACCTTTGCCGGTGTGGCGGGCATGGAAATATCGCCGACGCCCAACGGGGCGAGGGCGTCTAAGACTGCATTGATGACCGCTGGCGGCGAGCCGATGGCTCCCACTTCGCCGACGCCCTTGACCTCCAACGGATTGGAAGCGCCCATCACGGACTGGGTGCCGACGTTGAGGTTGGGTAGATTGTCTGCGCGCGGCATCGTGTAGTCCATATACGAGCCGGTCAACAGCTGGCCGTCATCGTCGTAGACGCAGCCTTCCAGCAGTGCCTGGCCGATGCCCTGGGCGACGCCGCCATGGACCTGGCCTTCGACGATCATCGGATTGATCACCCGGCCGACATCGTCGACGGCGGTGAAGTTCATGATATCGACGGTGCCGGTGTCGGGGTCGACCTCGACTTCGCAGATGTGACAGCCCGCCGGATAACTGAAGTTGAGCGGATCGTAGAAAGCGTTCTCGTCGAGACCCGGCTCTAGCTCTTCGATCGGATAGTTGTGCGGTACATAGGCCGACATCGCGACCTCGCCAAAAGCCATTTCGCGATCAGTACCCGAGACGGTGAACTTGCCGTCTTTGAATTCGATATCGGATTCCGCGGCCTCAAGAATATGCGCGGCGATCTTGGTGGCCTTGTCGATCACCTTGTTGCACGCCTTGAGCAGCGCCGAACCACCGACGGCGATTGAGCGCGAACCGTAGGTGCCCATACCGAACTGTACTTCGCCGGTATCGCCGTGGCTAATTTCAATATTCTCGATAGGAATGCCGAAGCTTTCCGACACCACCTGGGCAAAAGTCGTCTCGTGTCCCTGGCCGTGGCTGTGGCTGCCGGTATAGACCGTAACCGAACCGGTTGGGTGCACGCGCACTTGTGCCGATTCATATAGTCCGGCACGGGCGCCGAGCGCACCGGCGACAGCTGATGGGGCAATACCGCACGCCTCGATATAGGTCGAGACGCCGATACCGCGGCGTTGACCGTTACTTTCCGATTCTGCCCGCCGAGCTTCGAACCCGGCGTAATCGGCAGCCTGTAACGCAGCATCGAACGAGGCTGGATAGTTGCCGACATCGTATTGTAGCGCCACCGGTGTTTGATATGGGAACTGATTCGCCTGAATCATGTTCTTTTGGCGAATTTCCACCGGATCGATGCCCAGTTCGCGTGCCGCTTTATTGACCATACGCTCGAGCAGGTAGGTGCACTCGGGCCGCCCGGCGCCGCGGTAAGCATCGACGGGTACGGTGTTGGTGAACACGGTTTTCACTTCGCAGTAAATCGCCGGGGTGGTGTACACGCCTGCCATCAGGGTGCCGTACAGATAGGTCGGTACGCTCGACCCGAACGTCGATAGGTAGGCGCCGACATTCGCCTTGGTGGCAACCCGCAGGCCGAGGAACGTACCGTCGCTGGCCAACGCCAACTCGGCGTGGGTCACGTGGTCGCGGGCATGGGCGTCGGTTATGAATGATTCTGAACGCTCGGCGGTCCATTTGACTGGCTGCGGCACCTTGGCCGAAGCCCAGGTGAGGATGGCTTCTTCGGCATAGTGAAAAATTTTCGAACCGAAACCGCCACCGACATCGGGTGCGATAACCCGCAATTTGTGTTCGGGAATTTGTAGAACGAAGGCGCCCATGAGCAGCCGGATGACGTGCGGATTTTGGGTCGTCGTGTGCAGTGTGTAATCTCCTGTCGACGAATCGTACTGCGCGATTGCCGCGCGCGGCTCCAACGCGTTGGGGATCAGCCGGTTGTTGGTGACGTCGATGGAGACCACCTGGTCGGCGTCGGCAAACGCCGCTTCGGTCGCATCCTTGTCGCCCAGTTCCCAGTCGAAGCACATGTTATTGGGAACGTCGTCGTGCACCAGCGCATTACCGGCGAGAGCGGCATCCATGCTGACCGCTGCTGGTAACACGTCGTAGTCGACGTTTATCAATTCGGCTGCGTCGCGCGCTTGATCCTTCGTCTCGGCGATGACAATCGCGACTTGATCGCCAACATAGCGTACTTTTTCAGTGGCGAGTGGCGGGTGCGACGGCTCGTGCATGGGCGAGCCGTCCTTGCCGTGAATTTGCCAGCCGCAAGGCAGGCCTCCAACCTCGTCGGCTGCCATATCGGTACCGGTGAAGATGGCGGCTACGCCGGGAGCTTGTGCTGCCGCACTGGTGTCCACACCCTTGATGCGAGCATGGGCGTGCGGTGATCTTAACATCCATGCGTAGAGTTGTCCGCGCTGATTGATGTCGTCGATATAGTTGCCGCGTCCGGTCAAAAACCGTTTGTCCTCAACCCTGCGGACGGAGGCACCAATGCCAGTTTCGCTCATTGTCTTATCCCTGCATGGCTTTCGCACCGGCGAGGATGGACTTGACGATATTGTGATAGCCGGTGCAGCGGCAGAGGTTACCCTCTAGCCATTCGCGGACTTCCTGCTCGTTCGCGCCTGGGTTGGTTTTCGCTAAATCGACGGCGCTCATAACCATACCAGGGGTGCAGAAGCCACACTGTAGACCATGGTTTTCGCGAAACGCTTCTTGCATGGGGTGCAGTGTATCGCCGTCGGCCAGGCCTTCGATGGTAGTTACGTCGGTGCCTTCGGCCTGCACCGCCAGCATGGAACAGGATTTCGCAGATTCGCCGTCAACATGGACGACACACGCGCCACACTGGCTGGTATCGCAACCCACATGGGTTCCGGTAAGTCCAAGATGTTCGCGTAGATATTGAACGAGCAAGGTCCGTGGCTCGACTTCGGCCGACACAGACTTTCTGTTTACCGTCATGGATACGGTGGGCATGGCTCTCCTCCCTCTAAATGGGTTACCCCGTAACAACATTATGCGTCGGCGGTCTAAAAGCCGCCTGTTCGCGTGAATACTGTGGTTAAAGTTTCTTACCCACAGTCGCTGGCGTCAAGACACCAAAACGAATTAGGTGGCAAAAATTTGCCGCAGTTTCTGGCAGCTAACCCACAATTAAAGCTATCACAACCGCTGCGACGAAAATTAATGCGCCGATCCAGGTGCCAACCTCGACAACCGGGCCGATGACCGCACCCGCTGCTGGTGCGGCGGCGGGCGCTGACGCTCCTTCCGGCGCAGGTCCGCCGACGACTTCGGCGAAATTACTGAAAAATTCTCCCGCCATTTTTTTCGCTGTGCCATCGACCAAGCGGGCGCCAAGTTGGGCCAGTTTACCGCCGACGGTGGCGTCAACCTCGTATTTCAATACCGTGGCGTCGCCATCGGCCTTGAGACGTACATTGGCGCCGCCTTTAGCAAAACCGGCCGCGCCGCCTTTGCCTTCGCCGCTGATGCGGTAGCTGTTCGGCGGGTCGAGGTCGGACAGCGTAACCCGGCCGCTAAAGCTTGCCTTGACGGGGCCAACCTTAGCCGTGACCTTGGCCGTTAATTCGGTGTCGGACAGGCGCTGGATCTCGTCGCAGCCGGGGATCGCTTGCTTCAAAATTTCCGGATCGTTGAGTGCTTCCCACACGCGGTCGCGTGGAGCTTCAATGCGGTATTCGCCGCTCATTTCCATGGCGGTTTACCTTTCAAATTGGGGTTGGCTGTTCGAGGCGGAACATAGTCACGCGGTGGGGTGCGGGCAAGCGCTGGCCGAAGAGTATTTAACCGCCGAGGAACAGCCGGCCGACATCGGGGTTTTCGAGCAGGTCGGAGCTGTTCCCGGCCATCGCCACCAGACCGGACACTAGGACATAGCCGATATCGGAAAATTCCAACCCCTTCTTGGCGTTCTGTTCGACCATGACGATGGTCTTGCCGTCGATATGCTGCAGGTCGTGCAGAATTTCGAACACCATATCAATGAAACGCGGTTCGAGACCAATCGACGGTTCGTCGACTAGCAAAATCTCCGGGTCCATCACTAGCGCCCGTGATATCTCCAGCAAACGCCGCTCGCCGCCGGATAGGACGCGGGCCAGCTGATGGCGTCGCTCCGCCAACCTTGAATAACGGTCGAACACCCGCTCGGCGGCCTGTTTCGCTTCGGATGGCTGGTTCATGAGATAACCGCCCATCCACAAATTTTCCTCGACGGTCATATCGGGAAAGACCGAATTATCCTGCATGATGTAAGCGACACCGGCGTCGCGCAATTTTGCATTGGGTCCGAACCGCGTTATATCGCGCCCGTCGACGAAAATAGTACCGTTGCGGATATTGGTGAAGCCGTAGATCGAATGCAACACGGTTGACTTGCCGGCGCCGTTGGGCCCGATTAGGCATAGTGACTGGCCTTTGCCGACCTGCAGGTCCATTTGGTGCAGAATCTCCATTTTGCCGTAGCCGGCGACCAGGCTTTCGATATTGAGAAATGGCGCGCCGGCGGCTAGCGCCGCTATTTCGTTGTGTGACGGGCCTTCGGCAGCAATCTGCTCGGCCTCGCGGGCGACATCGTCGACTGAGATAACGGTTCCAACGCTGCCGAGACCGTAACTCTGCGAGCCGCCATTCGTTTCTGTTTTGCGCGGTCCGTTGGCCATCAGTGCGCCCCCAGATAGGCATCGATAACCCGCTGATCATTTTGCACCTGCTCGGGTGGACCGTCGGCCAGCATCTCGCCGTGTGCCAGGCAATAGATGTGCTCGGCCAAATTCATGATCACCCGCATATTGTGTTCGATTATCAGCAGGGTGATTCCCAGATCGGCGTTGGCCCTTTTTAGCCGGTCAATTAGGCCGTTGATCAGGGTGGGGTTGATACCCGCGGTGGGTTCGTCGAGCAACAGCAATTTAGGGCCGTTCATCAACGCCATGGCGAATTCGAGTAACTTCTGCTGGCCGAATGACAGATCGCCGGCTAACAACATACGTTTCGAATAAAGGCCGACGAATTCAAGCAGTTCCTCGGCCTTTTCCAGTACCTCGGGCGGGTACTTGGCGAACATGGTGGTGATGCCGGTTTGTCCGTGTGGCATGCTGACCTGCATGTTTTGCACGCACGTCATCTCGCCGTAGATGCGCGTCTGCTGGAAGGTGCGTAGCATGCCTAGACGGGCGATCTCCGGAACCCGCACCGACGATATCTCGTGTCCCTCGAAGCGGATCGAGCCGGCGTCGATGGGGTGGGAGCCGACGATCGAATTAAACAACGTCGTCTTGCCCGAGCCGTTCGGTCCGATGAGGCCGATGATCCTGCCTTCCGGTACGGCCATCGACACGTTGTTGTTGGCGATGACACCGCCGAATGCTTTCGAGGTGCCTTCGACTTCCAGGAGTGCGCTCATCAGGCAGCTTCCTCGACGGTGATGCCGAACCGTTCGGGCCAACGCTCGCGCATCCAGCCCATGATGCCGAGGGGGAAGAAGATCACAACGATGACGATGAGAAGACCCATGGCGACGCGCTGCCAACCGAGCAGGGTGCTCCAGAAAAACTCCTGGGTGACGTGAAATACGACTGCGCCCAGAACCGGTCCCCACAACGTTCCCTTGCCGCCGAGAATAGCCATCAGCACCATCCAGACACCGAAGGTAGCGCCCGGAAAGGCAACGTCGAGGGGGTCGATAAAACCGTTCAGGTGACCGAAGCCGGCCCCAGCAAAAGACAGAAAAAACGCCGACACGCACCAGGCCACCGTCTTGGCGCGAGTGGTGTGCAGGCCCATCGCCTCAGCCTTGTCTTCGTCGTCGCGAATAGCGTTGATGGCGAGCCCGAAGCGGGTCGAATAGAGCCATCTCAGCACTAGGAACGTGACCACCGACAGGACAAAGAAGTAATAGGCATAGAACAAGCCGGCCGAGCCCAGACCTAGTGGAAATACCGGCGCCGAAATGCCGGAACCGGCGCCGATATAGTCGATGCCGCCGGCGATCTCGCCGACGGCGACGCCGAGACCGAGCGTGCAAATAGCAAAGTAGTGGCCGCGCAAGCGCAGCACGCCCGAGCCCAGCAGCCATGCGAATAATACGCAAACGATAGCGCCAACGACGCTGCCCAAGGCGAGGCCAAGAATGTAATCAGTGGGAGACAGTTGCAAATTAATCTTATCGGAAATGGTTTCGAATTGGCCTATGTCGAAATATAGCTCATGCTGCGTCATTGCTGCGGCGTACATGCCGATGCCGAAAAAGATAATGTTGCCGAACGAGTTGTAGCCCATGCGGCCGCCCAGGATATCCCAGGTCAGAGCAAAGGTTACCATCATCCACATGACCGCGATCTGGGTCTGGAAAGCGGGTAGCGCCAGCGGCAGGAATACCCCGGCCAGCAATAGGCCGCCATACAGCATTAAATTTCTATTGGTGCTCATTCGAGATATTCGCGCTTGCGGCCGAGCCAGTAGCTGCGCCCGACGAGGATGACGACAAGCAGGGCGAAGATAAACCCAACCTGAAATTCCGCCCCGAGGATGAATCCGGCAAAATTCTCGGCTGCGCCGAGGCCGATCCCCGTTATAACTACGCCGACGAGGTTGCCGAGCCCGGCGACGATCACGATTAGGAAAGCACGAATAGTGTAGATCAGTCCGATGTACGGCTCGACCACCCAGATCATCGCCACGAGTGCTCCTGCCGCGCCGCAGACGGCGGCGTTGATGCCGTAGGTGGCGGCATAGACCTTGTCGGTATCGATGCCCATGGTGCGTGCGGCTCGGGCATTTTGTGCTGTTGCCCGAATGGCTTGGCCGAGCCGTGATCTTTTCAGGAAATAAACTAATATTCCGCCGCAGATTAATGAGGTTATGGCGGCAAACAGTTTGATTTGTTCGATGGTGACGATGCCGTCAAAGAATGGCCAGGTCGCAAAGCCATGATTGGCGCGGCGGATATCGGCGCCGAAAATCTGGTTCATCAGTTGCTGCAATAAAATGGATAGGCCGAAGGTCGCCAGGATAGAGATGAACAGGTCTTTGTCGACGACGCGAAAGATGACAACTCGGTAGAGTATCCAACCGACGCCATACAAAATGACCGGCGCAACGAACACGCCAAAGAACGGGTGAATTCCAAGTTCAACCAAAAAGACTGCGACGTACCCGCCCAACACAACGAATTCGCCCTGGGTGATGTTGATAACGTTCATCACCCCCCAGACGAGCGCCATGCCGTAGGCAACCAGGGCGAACAAGGCGCCTACCATCAACCCGTTTACTAACAACTGCAGTGAAAGTGGTGGTGCGATGACCAGAATGTTGAGGTTGCTAATAATCGTATCGATGGGATTTCTCCGCTACTCACGGACGTATCTAAACTAATACCCGGCCCCCACTTGAGTGGGGGCCGGGTTCACCGGAACATTAAAAGACCCGACAGACTTACTGGGCCAAGCGTGGATAATTTAGCTTGGAATTCGCCCAGGCTGTCGGCGCGACCAACTTGTATTTGCCGTTTTGCACTTGTCGCAGGATCATCGGCTTAGCGATGTTCTGACCAGTCTCCGCGAACACCACGTTGCCGTAGAAGGTCTGCGTGTCGGTTGACGCAAGAGCGTCGCGGACCTTGTCGGTGTCGAAGGAACCAGCCCGGGTAAGGGCGTCGGCATATACCATGGCTGCGGCTGTCGATTCGGCTGCCTGGTAAGGCGGCACATAGCCGTAGGTCTTCTCGAAGGTATTGGTGTAATCCATCGCCGTGCCGAACAGGTCATCCTTATAGGTTAGCTCCGGCGCCCACTGGCCGGCGCAAAGGATGCCTTCGCCGGCAGTGCCGAAGGTCTTCGTGTTGGTAACCTTTGCAGATTCACAATGGGTCATTGCCACCATCGGGGCGGTGACCTTCTGCTCACTCAGTTGGCGCACGAACAGAGCGCCACCAACGGTATGTGCGGACACCACGACGACATCCGGCTTTAAGGCTTTGACCTTGGTCAGGAAGGTCGTCATGTCGGTCACTTCTTTGGGGAACTTCTCGTCGATGACAACTTTCATGCCATGACGGGCCGCATCCTCGCGGATGCCGGCGCCGATATCGAGCGCGAATGGCTCATTTCGTACGCCGATGGCGATTTTCACAGACTTAACGTTCCGGCCCTCTTTTTTGGCCACCTCGGCGGCCAGATCGATGGCCGACTTCAGATATTGTTCGGACGTCGATAAGACGGCGAAGGTATAGCGGAAACCCTGGTTGAAGATCGAACGCGATGCGCCGTTACCTTCGACCATTGGTACCTTGTATTTTTCTACCACCGGCGCGATCGCCTTGGTCATACCCGAGCTGTACGGCCCGAGGACGAACTTGATCTTATCCTGCTGGATCAGCCGTTCGGCCAACTGAGTAGCGCGTGCGGCGGTCGATTCATCGTCGTAATATTTGATCGCTAGCTTGTACTTCTTGCCGCCGACGGTAAGACCACCCTTGTCGTTTATAAACTTAACGGCCAGATCGTAGCCGTTTTTTGTGTGTTTGCCGTTAATGGCATAACGCCCGGTCAGCGAAACCGCAACGCCAAAGGTAACGGTATCGCCTTCGACTTTGGCCTGGGCTGTCGTAGGCGCCGTTGTGTAAGCCAGCGCCGTTACCACGATCGCTCCGACGGTTAGTTTTAACTTATTTGACATGCTTACCTCCCTTAGTCCAATTACGAAAATATCAAAAAAAAATTAGGTAATTACAATGATAACCACTGAGGTTAATAGTGCACCGCATTAGAGTCCATACGTACAGTGTGTAATGACAGGGTCCGGCCCGTGTCTTGCGTGCAGTGGGAATGTCGCTACTATGCCGCGGCGTTTCGAGACGGTGCCGTGTTGTTCAAAATTGGGCCCGGAGAGACGCAACAGGGGGCGGGAGCTCTCGGTAAGATGGGCTCGGGAATGAGGTTGGCCTGGTGCTTTATTTCGCCAGTGCAGTAGTCGTTACATATGCTTTTTGGCTCGTTCTGTCGGGCCATTTCACGCCGACACTGATGATCATCGGTGCCGTGTCGTCGTTTGCCGTGGTGGCGTTGGCCAGCCGCATGGCGGTGATCGACCACGAAGGCCATCCAATATACCTGCTTGGCCGTGCTGCTTGGTATTGGCCGTGGCTGCTTTGGCAGATCATAAAATCCGGCCTCGATGTCTCGCGCATAATCCTGTCGCCGTCGCTGCCGATCAGCCCGACCCTGATCAACGTCAAGGCGAGCCAGAAATCGGTGGTCGGCGTCGTTACTTATGCCAACTCGATAACCCTGACGCCGGGTACGGTGTCGGTCGAAGTCGAGGATGAAGAGATCACGGTCCATGCGATAACCCACGACGGCGCGACCAACCTGGCGGGCGGCGATATGGACCGTATGGTGACGCGCTTCGAAGGTGGGGGTGCGGCATGACGATGTTCGCCGTCGCCATGGTTGCCGTATTGGCAAGCCTCGCCCTGGCGATGGCGCGGGCGGTCCTTGGCCCGACCATGTTCGACCGCGTGTTGGCGGCAAACTCTACCGGAACCCTGGCCGTGCTGGCTTTAGCTCTGATTGGCTTTGTCACCGGCCGGCCCGAATTTCTCGATATTGCCATTCTTTACACCCTGTTGAACATGATCGGCACAATCGCCGTGCTGCGTTATTTCCACCCGGGCGAAAACTAAACGATGGCTACCGTAATCGACATTCTGAGCTGGTTTTTTCTCATCGCGGGCGGCGTGTTCTGCGTAATCGGTATGATCGGGGTCATTCGCTTGCCCGATATGTTTGCCCGGCTCCACGGCGCTTCGATTACCGATACGCTGGGCGCGGGTTTCATTGTTATTGGGCTCATTCTGCAGGCCGGTTTTACTCTGGTCGCGGCTAAATTGATTATCATCATGGGTCTGGTTCTGTTGACAAGCCCGGTGGCGACCCATGCCCTGGCGCAGGCGGCGTTTCATGCGGGCGTTCGACCCAGGCTCACCCACGATGAGACGGGCGGTCATATCGCGGGGGAGGACGAACCATCGAACTCCTGATCGACACCGTATTGCTATTGTTGATGGTGGTCACCGTCTTCGGCGTGATCCGCGCTCGCAACCTGTTCGTCGTGGTTATGCTTGGGGGTATCTACAGTTTTCTGATGGCGACGGTGATGGTGGCGCTCGACGCGGTCGACGTGGCGATGACCGAAGCGGCGGTTGGTGCCGGCATGTCCACCGTTTTGATGCTGGCGGTTCTCGGCCTGGTTAGAACGCGCGAGGCGCCATTGCGCCACAGCCCTATTATCCCGTTGATCGTCTGCCTGCTCACTGGCGGTGCGCTGATTTATGGGACGGTTGCGCTACCGCCGTTCGGCCGCGCTGACAATCCGCAGAATCAGCATGTGGCACCGTACTATCTCGAAAATTCGGTGCACGAGACGGGTTCGCCTAACGTCGTCACCGCGGTGCTGGCCAGCTACCGCGGCTACGATACGCTCGGCGAGACGACAGTTATTTTCACCGGTGGTATAGGAGTGTTGGTCCTGCTCACCGCCGTGCGCCGGCGCCGGCGTGAGAGTGAAGATGAAATTGCCGAAGGCGTAGAGGAGATGGCCCCATGATGCGCGATACGGTCATATTGCGCGTGGTGGTGAAGTTGCTGCTGCCGGCAATCTTGCTGTTCGCGCTTTATGTGCAGTTCCACGGTGACTATGGACCAGGCGGCGGTTTCCAGGCCGGTGTCGCAGCCGCCGCGGCGATAATTCTCTATGGTATGATCTTCGGCGTAACGGCGGCGCGCCAAGTGGTGCCCCAGCGTGTGGTTCACACTCTGATCCCGTTGGGTGTACTAATTTTTGCCGGCACCGGCGTAGCCGGCCTGCTGCGCGGCGCCAATTATCTCGACTACTCGCCGTTGGGTAGCCACGCCGAAGCGGGTCAGCATCTCGGTATCCTGATCGTCGAGGTCGGCGTTTTCGTTACTGTGTCGTCGACCATGCTGGCGATTTTCTACACCTTCGGCGGTCGCGCCGAAGACGCTCTTGCGGAAGAAGGGCCAGCGGATAATAAACCCAGCGAGGGTGAGGTCGAATGATCGAGATTCTCGCCACCGTCAATTATTGGGTTACCATCCTATTGATGATCGGCGGTCTTTATATCGTCGTCGCCCACGGCAACATGGTCAAAAAACTAGTTGGCCTAGGAATTTTCCAAACGTCGGTCTATCTGCTGTTTATCTCGCCGGGAAAAGTCCTCGGCGGCACGGCGCCAATCCTTGCCGAAGGCTTCACGCTCTATTCCAACCCGCTGCCGCACGTGCTGATTTTGACCGCCATTGTCGTCGGCGTGGCGACGCTGGCGCTGGGGATGGCGTTGGTGGTGCGCATCCACGAGGCCTACGGCACGATTGAGGATGACGAAGTGCACGATCAGGAGAAGGACTAGTGATTGCACTCCATCTTCCGGCGCTGCAGGTACTATTGCCGCTGTTGGCGGCGCCGTTATGCGCGTTATTCCGACGCGGATTGGTGGCGTGGGCGATTACGCTGATCGCCAGTTGGCTGGCATTCGTGGCGGCGATCATGCTGCTGTTGCGGGTGATCGATCAGGGTGTGATCTCCTACGAGCTTGGCGGCTGGGCGCCACCGATCGGTATCGAATACCGGGTCGACCTGATCAATGCGTTCGTGTTGCTGGTGGTCACCGCTATTGGCGCGGTGATCGTTCCCTACGCCCGCAAAAGTATCGAGGCCCGCTTCGGCAGCGTCGATCAAGCGTGGTTCTACACCATGTATCTTCTGGCCCTGACGGGTCTGCTCGGCGTGACCATTACCGGCGACGCTTTCAACATTTTCGTCTTCCTCGAAATTTCATCGCTCGCCAGCTATGTGATGATCGCCATGGGCCGCGAGCGGCGCTGCCTGACCGCGGCCTACCAGTACCTGATAATGGGCACTGTGGGCGCCACCTTCATTGTTATCGGCATCGGCTTGTTATGGGCAATGACTGGCACGTTGAACCTGAACGACCTAGCGCAGCGCCTTCCCGAGATCGAAAATACCCGGCCGGTGCTAGCTGCGCTGGCTTTCCTGACCGTCGGCATTTCGCTGAAACTGGCGTTGTTTCCACTCCATCTGTGGCTACCCAATGCCTATGCTTACGCGCCAACGGTGACCAGCGCGTTTCTCTCCGGCACCGCGACCAAGGTCGCCATCTATCTTTTGCTGAGGTTTTTTTACACCGTGTTTGGCGGCGGGACATTCTTCGAAGCTACACCGTTGCCGGAGATCCTACTGATTCTGTCGCTGGTCGCCATGTTCGCCGCTTCGACGGTTGCCGTATTCCAGAGCAACGTGAAGCGCATGCTGGCCTATTCCAGCGTCGCGCAGATCGGTTTTATTACGCTGGGTATCAGCTTCGCGACGGAAACCGGGCTAACTGGCGCGATGACCCATATGTTTAACCACGCGATTATGAAGGCTGGCTTGTTCCTGCTAATAGGCAATGTGTTGTTTCAGTTGGGGTCGGTGAAGATCGAAGACTTGGCCGGGATCGGCCGCAAGATGCCGGTCACCATGGCTGGCTTCGTCATCATGGGGCTCAGCCTGTTGGGTACGCCCGGCACCGTCGGTTTCATCAGCAAATGGTATCTCGGCCTTGCTGCGGTTGAGCAAGGACAGTGGTGGCTGGTCGCACTAATCGTCATCGCCTCAGTGATAACCATGCTCTATATCGGCCGCGTTGTCGAAGTGGCCTATTTCCGCGAACCGACGGAAAAGGTGGCGCAATTGCGTGAGGCGCCGTTGAGCCTACTGCTACCGGCCTTCGCGCTGGTTGGCGCGGCGATCTATTTCGGCCTCGATACCTCGGTTTCGGTGGGGCGTGCGCAGCACGCCGCCAGGTTGCTTCTTAATGCTATGTATTAGGAGAATACGGTGAGCCCAGCCGATGCCGTTATCGCCGCACTGCTGGTGCCGACCGTTGGCGCAATACTGATCGCGCTGGCTGGGCGCTGGCCGAACTTGCGCGAAGCCATCACACTGACGACGGCGGCTTTGCTTTTTATTGTGGTTCTGCAAATTACGCCGTTTGTCATGGAAGGCGGCCGGCCCGAAGTGTCGGTCTTGTCCGTCGCTAACGGCCTCGACCTCGCCTTTCGGGTCGAGCCCCTGGGCATGCTTTTCGCGTTGATCGCGTCGTTCCTGTGGATTGTTAATTCGCTCTATTCGATCGGCTATATGCGTGGCAACAAGGAACCGCGGCAGACGCAATTCTATGTCGCTTTCGCCGTTGCACTGGCAGCGACCATGGGTATCGCGCTCAGCGCCAATCTGTTCACGCTGTTCATTTTCTACGAAATTTTGACCCTGTCGACCTATCCTCTGGTGGCCCATCACGGCGACGCCAAAGCGCGCGGCGGGGCGCGGACCTATCTGGTGATCCTGCTTGGCACCTCGATCGTATTGCTCATTCCGGCGCTACTGTGGACGCTGGCGCTTGCTGGTACGCTAGAGTTTACCACGGGCGGTATCTTAGAAGGCGTTAGCCCGACGACCACCGGGCTGCTGCTAGCACTGTTCGCATTCGGTATCGGCAAGGCAGCGCTGATGCCGTTCCACCGCTGGCTACCGGCGGCGATGGTGGCGCCGACGCCGGTTAGTGCTCTGTTGCACGCGGTCGCCGTCGTCAAGGCCGGCGTGTTCTCGGTGCTCAAGGTGGTGGTCTACATTTTTGGTCCCGAACAATTGCTCGCTACTGGCGCGTCGGAATGGTTGGTGTATCTGGCGACGTTTTCGCTACTCGCCGCTTCGGT
>CAZHBA010000121.1:0-7061 GCA_964530225.1 uncultured Rhodospirillaceae bacterium
CCCCGATACCAAGGTGCTGTTGCTATTCGAAGGTAGCGCGGTGATCTACGACAAAGCTGGCGACGTACCGGTGGTACTACTAATCGGCGACACGGCGACCCGCACTGTGCGGCGTCGAGTAGCAGTTCGATTTTGGCAGCGCCGGGCGAGTTCGCGTCTGGACGTTCACCCGTAGCTGTTGCGAGATCTACACCCAGTGTGTCGAGTTACCGCTACGCCGAATTATATTTGCTAAACACCTAGGCGTTCCAGATCAGGACCGCTGCCACGAAGAAGACAACGAACAGGAGGAGTTTATCTGACAGCTCTTCCCGACTAAGTGGATGAGAGGTCGTTAAAATATCCTTCCACAGCTACAGGTTTGTATTTTTTACCCGTTGGGTGTTCCGGGGTCCTTTTAACAAAAGCTGTAGCCGGAGAAGCACGCTACGTTAGTCCTCCTCCCCAATGTTTTTCGCACATGGGGGAGTTAGTTCTGCACCTCAATGTTTCCGCATGGGGGAGGAGGCACACTTTTAGGCGCAACAGGAGCAATGACATAAAATTTTTTGATTGGTTATTCAGTGGAGGTTGGGACAAGAAGTACGACGGCAACGCTAACTCCTAACCAATACCAAACAGTCGCGAGAAAGGTGGTCACTGCTGGCGCTATCCGGCTGCCTGCTGTAACCGCCAGTTCGCGGTGTTGGCCAGCGTCGCCAGCGGCGTCACCATGCCCGGGTTGAACGCGATGGGCTCGACGCCGGCAGCGATCTTGCTCGGCCAGGCCGGGTCGGCCAGCGCCCCCTTGCCAATGGCGCAAAAATCTCCCTCACCCTGGGTTAGCGCCCGTTCGGCTTCGGCGGGGTCTTGCAGCTTGCCATTAGCGATCTGCTGCAGGCCCGAATGCCGCTTGGCGAGGCCAGACAAGCTCTTGTCGGTGCCAAACACCGGCTTGCAACCCAGATGAGCACTGCAGTCGATGAACATATTGCCGATCTCGCCCATCGCCCCGAACACCACCTTGGCGTCGTCGTCGCCACCCGGCCACGAATATTCTAGATCGTTGACCTTGGTCTGGGAGATACGCACACCAACCGGCACCGCTGCGTCTACAGCGCTGCGCACCGCGGTCATCACGTCTATGTGGAAGCGCACGCGGTTTTCGATCTCACCGCCATACTCGTCGGTGCGCTGATTGGTGTAGGTAGTAAGAAACTGGTCCATGATGTAGCCGTTTGCGCCGTGCACCTCGATCCCGTCAAAACCCATTTCGATAGCGCGCTGCGCGGCAGCGACAAAGTCGGCTGCCACCTGGTCTATCTCGTCGCGGGTGATCTCGCGCGGCGTCTGGAACGGTCCTTTGCCGTTGTAGCGCGGTATTTCTTCACCCAGCGGCGCCACCGCCGACGGCGCCATCGAACCTTCAACCCAATTGTTGCCCTGGTTGACGGCACCGGCGTGGAAAAGCTGCATGAAAAACGGCATACCCTCGGCGTGCACCGCATCGAGCACCTTGCGCCAGGCCTCCTGCTGGGCGTCGGTGGCCATACCCGGCTGGTTGTTATAGCCCTGACTGTATTTGAGGTCGATATACGTCGCCTCGGTCATCACTAAACCCCAACCGCCGCGGGCGAACTCGGTGTAGTAATCGACCATCGCGTCGGTCGCCAAACCGTCGTCGGTGGCGCTGGTGCGCGTCATCGGCGACACGATGGCGCGGTTGGCAAATTCCACATTGCCGATCTTGCCCGGCGAAAACAGGGTGGGGTAGGCGTCGACGCCTGGTCCGCTTAATGTCATCTCAATCCCCGTGGTTCGTTGTTCGTAATAAGCCGTGTGAATTGAATAAATCTCCCACATGCTTACGGTAACCGCGCCGCTAGCGCTATAATCGGCAGCAAGTAAACGCGGCAACGGCGGCAAAATCAATGGCGTGCGCCCGAAAGTAGATGGAGGTGATCCGGTGACATTCTCGACGATTGCCATCATGAGCCCCGGTAATATGGGCCACGCCGTGGGATGGACCCTACGCGAGCAAGGCTTCCGGGTAATTACCGCGCTCGACGGGCGTAGCGCTCGCAGCCGCGAGCTGGCCGAACAGGGTGAGTTGGAAGACGCTGGTACGCTCGTGCAATTAATCGCCGAGACCGACCTAGTACTCTCGATCATGCCACCCAGCGCGGCGCAAGCGTTTGCAACCGCCGCCGCCGAGGCCATGGGGGCAACAGAAACCACACCGGTTTTCGCCGACTGCAATGCAATCGCGCCAGCGACGACGCAAAAGATTGGCACCATCATCGACGCGGCGGGTGCGGCATTTATCGACGGTGGCATCATCGGCGCGGCCCCCGGCAAGGACACACCTCCAAGGCTCTACGTTAGCGGCCCTGATGCCGAGCTGTTGCTGCCCCTCGGTGGGCCCGAGCTCAACGTCGTGTCGCTGGGACCCAAGATCGGCCGCGCCTCGGCATTGAAGATGTGCTACGCGGCGCTCACCAAGGGTACAATGACCCTGGATACGGCGGTGTTGTTGGCCGGAACGCAGCTGGGCGTCTACGACGAACTTATGGCCGAGCTCACGGGCAGCCAACAGCCGGCGCTTAAGCGGATGGAAAACCGGGTGCCATGGCTGGCCGCCGACGCCGAACGCTGGACTGGCGAGATGGAAGAAATCGCCGCAACCTTTGGTGCCGCTGGATTGCCGGTAAATTTTCACCTGGCGGCAGCGGAGATCTTTCGCCTATTGGCGACGACGCCTTTGGCCGAAGAAACCCGCGAGAGTGCCGACCGCAGCCGCACCCTCGGCGAGGCGATGCGATTGTTCGCTGAAACCCTTAGCGTTTCGCGCCGCGCCGCCCAGTAGATTTCCCAATAGGCTTGGCGTGGGGTCGCGGCGGATTTCGGCTGCTGGACTTCACCAACTTGCGCAGGTGGCGGCTCAAAGTTTCCATCTCGGTGCGTTCAAACCGCAGATCCGTGGCCGCGCGAGGATCGCCCGAAGCCGTTTTTGCCGAAGCCTTTAGCTGATTAACGATATTGTCGACCGTGCGGATCAGTTCATTGAGTTGCGCGCGATCTCGGCATTGCAGCACGACCTCCTGTTCCATCATCAGATCGGAAAATCCAGCGGAATCGGTCTTACCCAATTGCGTTAGGCGGCGGTCTATTTCCTGCCACGCCGGCCGCCACGCGCCATATAACGACGGCGCGCTCTGCCGCCCCCTTGCCCGGGAGACGGTTTCAAGTTGCACCATGACACGAACAAACTGCCACACTACTAGGCGCAACTCGACCAGCGCATTGCTCTCGCCTGGTTCGGTACGAGCCATTATTTACGGGGTAGAACACGCAACCGGCCGCGCTTCGGGCCACAGGAGCGGCAATAGCAACTACTGGCGCGCCGGCGCGGACGGCGCACAAAATGATACTCGTCACCACAATTCTCGCATTTCCACGTCACCATTGCATGGGCAGCGCGCGACAAATAGGAAAGGTCATGGCGTACCGCCGGCTTTTCACCCAGTAATTTCATGATTTCACGCCACGCAACGCTGTGCTTGCAGGGTCGGCCATGAAACAGATCAGCCAGAATGTGTGCGCACTCGTGCAGGAAGGTGGCGTCGCGGTCGCTCTCGCGGCCCTGTTCCAGCAATGCCACGTTGAGAACGATGCGCCTTTCTTCCGAATAGGCAACACCAGCGAGGGTCTTGGCACGGCGACTAATCTCCACCCCGCAATCAAGCATTTCGCGAAACGCCGGGCCCAGCGCGGCAGCTTTCTCTAACCGCTCGGTAAGACCCCAATCGGCCGCCAACTCGCGAACAGAACCCAACGCGCGGGCCGGCCGGCTCCGCAAGCGTGCCACCGACCCCATTGCCGAATTAGCGGCCAAGGGAAATCACCCGGCCCGCCTGGGGTGGCCGCAGCAACGCGCCATGGGCCGTCGCCACCTGGTTGACCCGCTCGATCACGGTCTTCGGCATCGGCGCCGAGCGCCGCCGCGTCATATCGACGTGCAAGCTGACGAGTTCATTGGTCGAGGCCAAATACCCTTCCTCCGCATGATACATGAAGTGCATATAATGTAATCGTTTGGGGTCGTAGTTGAGAAGCTGCGTTTCGAACCGCATCGGATCGCCCGACTTCATCTCACGGCCATAGGTCACATGGGATTCGAGGGCGAAGGTCGAGCAGTTGTTGGCCTCGAGATAGGCTACGCCGAGCCCAAGATAATCGAAAAACGCGTCGGTCGCGTGGTCGAACGCCAGCACATAATAGGCCAGATTCATGTGGCCGTTATAGTCGATCCAGGCCGGATCTACCAATTCGCTGTGTAGCGCCAAGGGCGCCGCAAGCGGTTGATCATTTTGCGAATCGGTAGCGCTCATACCACACGACAATAGCCAGATCGCATCGCTCCACAACCCATTACGTGAGTATCATAAATTTTCGAAAACCAGTGATCCAGTAATAATAATCGAAATTTTTTTGTAACGTCGCCCCAGCTGATTCACCAGCTGATTCACCCAATCGTCTCGCGCTGCACTTCAATATACGATAGTTCTTTGGCAAACTCCTTCAGGACCGGTTGAATTCGTGTCAAACCCTGGCTTTCACCGTCAACATTTGTATGCAACCAATTGGGCGCCTGAGCTATTTTCCCCTGATTCACATGCTCATTGCTGAACCGTTGCAGGTCTTCTAATTCGGATACGGGACCTTGCCTCCCTTCGCTCCACTTGACCATGCTGCAACAACCCGCCTGTCGGCGGTCGCATGCTGGCATGGTAAAGGCTCCCAAGATACCTCACCGGTTACGATTTCGGGTGGCGGATTATCGCCCATGTAGATTTCCGATACGAATTTCAGCGCTTCACCAACCACATCAAGCACGGAAATCCGCCTTATTTCTACACTCGCCTATCGATGGCAAAGGTACCCTCGACCTCGATAGCTACATCGAACGGCATCACGGCGACCCCCACCGCCGTGCGGGTGTGGCGCCCAGCCTCGCCAAACAGGTCAATCATCAGCTCCGAGGCACCGTTCACGACCGCCGGAATATCGGTAAAATCTGGCATCGCGTTGACGTATCCCCGCAGATTGACCACTCGGACGATGTGGTCCAGATCACCGTCGAGCGCCCGCTTGGCCTGCGCCAGCACGTTCAATCCGCTGAGCCGCGCCGCCGCCCGGCCTTCTTCTAAATCGAACTCCCGACCAACCTTGCCGATATAGCGTAACTCGCCGTTCCAGGTGGTGACCTGGCCAGAAACGCATAGCGCCCGCTCGACGATCAACGCCGGCAAGATCTTGGCAACCCGCGGCAGTTGCGGCTCCGGCAATTCGATGCCGAGTTCCGTCAGGCGTGTTTCGATGGAAGATGTCATTGCTTATCCTCTCCAGCCTTTATTAGCGGGCGCGTACACGCAGGTCGACCAGTGCGCGATCGGTCATCTGCGCGGTCACCGGAACCTGCTTGGTGGTACAGAAAAAGTCCTGCATCCGGTCGTTCGCCGCCGGGTCAAAAATCCAGCGGGCTGTCGCCGATGGAGAGTTTGTCCCATTGCTGGGCCACAGCCAAACTCGCCAAAAAAGCGACGATTGATATGGCACTGGTGATCTTCACGAACAGCATCCCTTATTTACCGTACAACTCGACGCGCCACACGCCCCACGGTGAGACCCTGGACAACGATGGAAAAGATGACTACGCCGTAGGTCAGGGCTAGGATTAAGTCCTTGTCGGCAAAATCGGGTAGCGACAGCGCCAGCGCCACCGAGATGCCGCCGCGCAGGCCACCCCAAGTGAGCACCAAGATCGCCCCCTTGGTGAACTCGCGCATAGTGCTGAGCCCGGTGATCGGTACCGCTACAGCAATAAACCGCGCCACCAAAACGATCGGCACGGCCGCCACCATGGCCAAGCTGATCGATCCGGTGAAGGTCAGGGCCAGCACCTCGAAGCCGATCATCAGGAATAGGATCGAGTTCAACACCTCGTCGGTCAGCGACCAGAACTTGAACAAATGGTCGCGGGTGGTCTCGCTCATGGCAAATTTCTTGCCATGATTGCCGATCAGGATGCCGGCGACGACCACAGCGATGGGGCCGGAAACATGCATTACCAGGGCCACCGAATAGGTCAGCGCAACCATCGCCAGGGTAATCAACACCTCCAGATTGTGCTCGTCGATTGAACCGATAGCGCGGTAAGCGAGGAAGCCGGCGACCAACCCCAGCACGGCACCGCCGATAGCCTCGACCACAAAGAGCTCGGCTATACCGAAGGCGGTGATGGGATGGTCACCTTCGGCGCCCACGGCAATCGCTACCATAATCGTAAAAACGACGATACCGACGCCATCGTTGAACAGGCTTTCACCGGCAATCTTGGCCTCCAGCGACGCCGGCACGTCAATGTTCTTGAGAATGCCGAGCACGGCGATGGGGTCGGTCGGCGAGATTAGCGCACCGAACACCAGGCAATAGCTCAATGAGATCGTGAACCCCAGCCAGCCGGCGACGAAGAACGTGGCATAGCCAACCACGAAGGTGGAGATAAGGACGCCGAGGGTGGCCATGGCGCCGATCGCCCATTTACGCTGCGCCATCTCTCCCAGATCGACATGCAGCGCGCCAGCAAACAACAGAAAGCTCAACATGCCCTTCATCAACACGTCGGGAAAATCGATGCTCTTGACGGCACCACGTACCGTTTCGCCGAAGCCAAGCGCCGGAGCCACCAGATCGAACGCCAGGACCCCGACCGAGGCCAGCAGCGCGATCACCACCAGGCCGATGGCGTGCGGCAACTTGAGCCAACGGTGATTGATGTAGCCAAAGGCGGCCGCCAGGGTGAGCAGCAAAGCAGCTAGATCAAACAGAGTGGTTTCCATGGGCGCTCGCAACCCTAGATCGTGGGATACTGAAATAGCCCTTTTATAGCTCCAGTCCACCCTTCCCAATAGATAGATATCGTTGGTTGCGGGGGCACGATGCCACCTATACCGAACTTGGGCAAAACGTTGATGTGGGGGCACGCGACCAACTTTAATTGCTTCTCGCCGCCCCACGGC
>CAZHBA010000122.1:0-5029 GCA_964530225.1 uncultured Rhodospirillaceae bacterium
GCGCGCCACCGGCTTCGTTTGTCAGTTCGCCCTCGCGTATGACCACGTTACCGCGAATGATGGTGCCCATTGGCCAGCCGGTGACGGTCATTGCGAACAGGAAACATTCGGACATGCTGCGCTCGTTAGGGGGAGCACGAATTGAGCTAAATCAAAAAAACAGACCGGCATTTAGCTGTAGGAGAAACGAGCCGAGTTAAAATCACCACCTCAAATGATCTTGACGAGGTGCCTGTTTTTGGCTTCTTACTGTCGGCACTTTCTGCAACACGGGGTGTTGCGCAATCCTAGCGATAACGACGCGTTTCGACTTCGAGCTTTGAGGCCAAAGTGAAGTTTCGTCTAACTTTCGAGACGCGTCCTACCGGGCCTTCCAAACGTTAGTCCCGAGTTTTAATCGGAGACTCTCTTACAGTGGCCGGTGTTGGTGTGGTGTCAAGGGGAAGCGACGCGCAAACAGCACTAAAAACGTTCGAATCCTCTTCCTCAGGGAGAGGGTTTACAGCGTCTCTTGAAACCGCACTGGCGCGCCCCCGGCTTCGTTGGTCAGCTCGCCCTCGCGCATGACCACGTTACCGCGAATGATGGTGCCCATTGGCCAGCCGGTGACGGTCATCCCTTCGAACGGCGACCAGCCGCATTTCGAGGCCAGCCAATCGGCGGTAATCTCGCGTGTCGCCTTGAGATCGACCAAAGTGAAATCGGCGTCGAAGCCGCGGGTGATGCGGCCCTTGCCAGCGACGTTATAAATCCGCGCCGGGCCAGAACACACCAGATCAACCAGCCGCGCTAGGGTCAGCCGGCCAGCGTTGACATGATCAAGCAACAGCGGCAGTTGTGTCTGCACGCCGGGCATACCTGACGGCGAGGCCGGATAGGCTGCCGCCTTTTCATCCGCGGTATGGGGCGCGTGATCGGAACCAACCACATCGAAAACGCCGTCGCGCACACCCGCCCACAGACCGTCATTGTGCTGCTGGCCGCGGATCGGTGGGTTCATCTGCGCGTTGGTTCCCAGTTGTTCGTAACAGTCGGGCGCGACCAGGGTGAGATGCTGCGGCGTCACCTCGCAGGTGGCGATGTCCTTGGCCGTAGCCAACAACGCCACCTCGTCAGCAGTGGTGATGTGCAGAACATGGACGCGCCGACCGCTCTCCCGCGCCAGTTTCAACAGACGCTTGGTGCAGATAATCGCCGTTTCTTCGTCGCGCCACACCGGATGGGTGGCGGGGTCGCCCTCAACCCGTTCGCCTTGGCGCTCGATCAAGCGCGGCTCGTCTTCAGAATGGACGGCGACCCGGCGGCTGCCATTGGCGAGCACACGGCGCACCGTGTCGTCGTCGTCGACCAATAGATTGCCGGTCGAACTGCCCATGAACATTTTTACGCCACAGCAACCGGGTAGGGTTTCCAGCTCGCCCAGCTGTTCGGCGTTCTCCGGCGACGCACCGATGAAGAAGGCATGGTCGGTCCAGGCACGCCCGGCGGCACGGTCGAGCTTGTCCTGCAGGGCTTCGGACGTTGTTGTCGACGGATTGGTGTTAGGCATCTCGAATACCGCGGTCACGCCGCCGAGCGCGGCGGCGCGGGTACCGCTCTCGAGGTCCTCTTTATGCTCGTTGCCCGGCTCGCGGAAATGCACCTGGGTATCGACCACACCAGGCAGCACGGTGAGACCGGCGGCGTTGATGATCTGCCCGGCGTCACCGATGTCGAACGACCCGATCCCGGCGATGCGCCCGTCGCGCACGGCAACGTCCACATCGGCTGGCCCGCCCGTGGTCCACACATTACCGCCTTTCACGATCAGGTCGTAAGTCTTGCTCATACTTTCTGTACGCCCTTCCTATGAGCCCAATGTGTCAGTTTCGGGCCGCCAACACCTAGAGATTTTTTATGAAGTGCGCGACAGCGTCCAACGTCTGGTCCGGCTGGTCGCGGTGGGGCGAATGCCCGCACGCTGCTAGCACTCGGGTTTTAACAAGGCCAGGCACCTGGCCGCGGATAGCCGCGACCTGAGCTAGGGTGCCGTATTCGTCGTCCTCGCCCTGGATCACCAGGACAGGACAGACAATAGCGCTTAGGTAGCTCTCGATATTCCACGACCGAAACGCCGGGTCGAGCCAGATATCGTTCCAGCCGAAGAAAGTCTTGTCGGCGTCGGTGTGATGGCACGCCAGTCTCTGCGACAGATCGGTGGTCCCATATGCTGTTTTGGCGGCCTCGATGCCGGCGACGCTGATATCCTCAACGAACACATGGGCAGCCGCCAACGCCAGTGCCCGCACCGGCCAGTCGCCGGCGCCGGTGTGGACCAGCGCGATCGACGCGCCGTCGCTATGGCCAACAAGAATGAGATTTTCAATTCCCAGTTCGGCGCGTAGCGCCGGCAGCACCTCCAGCGCCTCGTGGTGCATATAGTCGACGCCACGCTTCTCCCCCAGTACGTCCGAGCCGCCATAGCCGTAGCGCGAATAGACCAGCGCAGGGTGGCCGGTCGCCTTGGCAACGGCGGCAGGAAAGTCGCGCCATAACGTCGCCGAGCCGAGTCCTTCATGAAGAAACATCAGCACGGTCTCGCTAGCTGCCGGCGGCCGGGTCCAACAATATTCCAAACGGCGGCCGGCGATCGTGACATGCTCGAACGCGTCAGACCTTGGCATTTGTGGTGAGTCCATCGAAAGTCCTAAAGCATTCGCCTATTTTGATTGCTATGGCGCTGTCATGATGGGGCGCTGGTGCACTACACTTCCATGCCGTTGGGACCAAATAAGAGCTGCAATGATAGAGTTTTCTACTCACCCGGACCACTACAAGCACTGGCGACTGAGCGTCGACGGCCGAGTAGCAACGCTGGCGCTCGATGTAGCTGAAGATGGCGGCCTAGAGCCGGGCTACGATTTGAAGCTCAATTCCTACGATCTCGGCGTCGATATCGAACTGTACGATGCGGTTCAGCGGCTGCGCTTCGAACACCCTGAGGTCAGTGCGATCATGCTCACCTCAGCCAAAGAACGCGTTTTTTGCGCCGGTGCCAACATTGCCATGCTCGGCCAGTCGAGCCACGGCGCCAAGGTTAATTTTTGCAAATTCACCAACGAGACCCGCAATGGCATCGAGGACGCCAGCGCCCACTCCGGCCAGAGCTACCTCTGCGTCATCAATGGCACGGCTGCCGGCGGCGGCTACGAACTAGCGCTCGCTACCGACCACATCATCCTGGTCGACGACGGCGCTAGCGCCGTGTCGCTGCCGGAGGTGCCGCTGCTCGCCGTGCTGCCGGGTACCGGCGGCCTCACCCGGGTGGTCGATAAGCGCCGTGTGCGCCGCGACCGCGCCGACTTTTTTTGCACTACCGGCGAAGGCGTGCGCGGCAAGCGGGCTCTGGAGTGGAACCTAATCGACGAACTGGCGCCGCGCTCGAAGCTCAACGAAGCCGCGGCGGACCGGGCGGCAGCTCTGGCCGAACAGAGCGACCGACCCACCGACGCGGTGGGCATTACGCTAGCGCCGCTGGGTCGGGTCACCGACGATAATGAACTCATCTATAGCCACGTAACCGTGACATTCGACCGCGCCGGGCGGACGGCGACATTCCAGGTGCGCGGGCCCAACGCGCCGCCGCCGCAGGACGCCGCTGCAATCCACACGCAAGGCTGCGATTTCTGGCCACTGACATTGGCGCGTGAGCTCGACGACGCCATTTTGCATCTGCGCTTCAACGAACCAGAGCTCGGCACCTGGATCCTGACAACCTCGGGCGAAACTAAAAATGTGGCCGCCGCCGATATCGCGCTACTGGCCAACGCAGACGACTGGCTGGTGCGCGAGATCACGCTGTACCTTAAACGCACATTGAAGCGCCTCGACGTGTCGTCGCGCAGTCTCATCGCGCTGATCGAGCCGGGGTCGTGCTTCACCGGCAGCTTGTTCGAACTCGCGCTGGCCGCCGACCGCAGCTACATGCTCGACGGTACACTCGAAGGCTCGAACCTGGCCCCGGCGACGGTGCGCCCGACGGCGATGAATTTCGGCTCGTTGCCCATGTGTAACGGACTGAGCCGCCTGCAAAGCCGTTTTCTCGATAATGATGGTGAAGTGGCCAAAATAGAAGTCGAAACCGGCAACGATCTCGACGCTGAAGCTGCCGAAAAGTTGGGCCTCGTCACCTTCATTCCCGACGACATCGACTGGGAAGACGAGGTGCGCATCGCCATCGAGGAGCGCGCCAGTTTCTCGCCCGACGCGTTAACGGCGATGGAGGCCAATTTGCGCTTCGGCGGGCCGGAGACCATCGAAAGTAAGATTTTCGCGCGGCTCACGGCGTGGCAGAATTGGGTGTTCCAGCGCCCCAACGCTGTCGGCGACGGCGGCGCGCTGGAACTGTATGGTACCGGCAAGCAGCCGGATTTCGACCGCAAGCGAGTCTGAGACCATGAACATCGATTACAACGAGGCCATCCCTAACAATGTCGACTTGGCCGACGACCGCCGTCTACTGCGCGCGCTCGAACGCTGGCAACCGGCTTATCTACAATGGTGGGACAATCTGGGGCCGGTCGAGACCAGCGACTTCGAGGTCTATTTGCGCACCGCCATCAGCGTCGATGCCAAGGGTTGGGCCCATTACGGTCATGTGCGGATGCCGGAATACCGTTGGGGCATTTTTCTGACGCCACCGGAAAAGGGCCGCAAAATCACCTTCGGCCAGCACAAAGGTGAACCGGTGTGGACCGACGTACCGGGTGAGTACCGTACCGAATTGCGCCGCCTGGTCGTCACCCAGGGCGACACCGAGCCGGCCTCGGTCGAGCAGCAGCGCCGATTGGGCAAGACCTGCCCGTCGCTCTACGATTTGCGCAACTTGTTTCAAGTGAATGTAGAAGAAGGCCGCCACCTGTGGGCGATGGTCTATCTGCTGCATGCTCATTTCGGCCGCGACGGCCGCGAGGAAGCTAACGAAATGCTTGAGCGTCACGCCGGCGACCCAGATAAGCCGCGTATCCTCGAAGCCTTCAACGAGTCGACA
>CAZHBA010000123.1:0-15079 GCA_964530225.1 uncultured Rhodospirillaceae bacterium
CGGCAAGTTCCAGCTTGCCGCCTTGGCCGAATCCGGCTTCGACCCCCTATCGCGAACCTGCCAGTTCATGCTGACCGAGGAAGCCCACCATATGTTCGTCGGCGAGAGTGGCATCATGCGGGTGGTCAAGCGCACCTGCGAGTTGATGCGCGAGCACGATACCGACAATGTGCGCGCCTACGGCGGTATCGATTTGGCGACGATCCAGAAGTTCATCAACTTCCACTATTCGATCTGCCTCGACCTGTTCGGTTCCGAGCGATCAACCAACGCCGCCAACTATTATTCCATGGGCCTCAAGGGGCGTTATCAGGAAACCAAGATCGATGACGACCACGTGTTGGCCGACGCCCATGTGCTCGCGCCGCGGATCGAAGGCAACCATATCGGAACGGAAGAATCGGCGGCGCTGACGGCGATGAACCTGAAGTTGCGCGAGGACTATGCCAAGGATAGTCAGCGCGGCCTCAACCGCTTCAACAAGGCGATCGCCGAGTATGGCTTCGACACGAAGCTGACACTGCCCGACCCGGCGTTCAACCGCAATATCGGCATATTCCGTGACATCAACGCCACCCCAGAAGGCAAGATTATCGGCGACGACGAGTGGCAGGCACGCAGATACGAATGGCTGCCCTCGCCCGACGACCGCGCCTTCGTGCAATCGCTGATGGTGCCGGTGACCGAACCAGGTAAGATGGCTGGCTGGATTGCGCCGCCCAAGCGCGGCATCCATGGTAAGCCCCTCGACTTCGTCTACGTGCTGTTCTACTAACCCGCCGATGCGAGACAACACTGTCAACGTCGATACATCGCGGTCGCCGACCGATCTGACCTTCGCGCCGGTGTTCAACGTTGCGATGCCGTTCATCGACCGGCATCTGGACGAAGGCCGGGGTGCTAAGATCGCAATCCGTTCCGCCGACGGCGAGGTCACCTATGGCAAACTAGCGGCCAAGGTGAATTGCGCTGGTAACGCATTGCGCGAATTGGGCCTCGACGCCGGCGACCGGGTGGTGATGGCAGTTAAAGACTGCCCGGCGTTTTTCTACATTTTTTGGGGTGCCATCAAGGCAGGCTATGTGCCGGTGCCGGTCAACACCCTGCTGCGCACCAACGACTATCGCTTTATCCTTGAGAATTCTGGCTGCGCCGCCGCGATCTATTCGCCTGAGTTCGCCGCCGAGGTGGAACCGGCGCTGGCCGACGCCAAACCGCGCCCGGCGCACACGCTGGCTACCGAGGGCGAGGGCAACACCTTCGCCACGTTAATGGATTCGGCAGCCGATACATTGGAACCAGCCCCAGCCACCGCGGACGACGACTGTTTCTGGCTCTACACGTCGGGTTCGACCGGCACACCCAAGGGAGGTGTCCACGCCCACCGGGACATGGTGGTATCGAGCCAGTATTACGGCGTCGAGACCCTGGGCGTAACCGATGACGATATCCATTTCTCCGCCGCTAAGCTGTTCTTCGCCTACGGTCTGGGTAACGCCATGACGTTCCCCTTGTGGACCGGCGGCCAGGCAGTATTGTTTGGCGGGCGGCCGACACCCGACATCATGTTCGAAACCATCGAGACCTTTCGTCCGACCCTCTATTATGGCGTGCCGACGCTATATGCCGCCCAATTGCACGCCCTGGACAAAAAATCCACCGACCTATCGTCGCTGCGCGCTTGCGTTTCGGCGGGCGAGCCGCTACCGGCAAATATCTTCGAACGCTGGCGCGACAAAACCGGTCTGCTCATCCTCGACGGCATCGGAACGACGGAAATTCTGCACATATTCATCGGCAACAGCCTCGACAACCATAAATCCGGTTCGAGTGGGAGACTGGTGCCCGGCTACGAGGCCAGGATCGTCGACGATAACGACAATCCGGTCGCCACCGGCGAGATCGGCAATCTAATGATTCGCGGCGGCTCGATCATCTCGCGCTATTGGGAAGATCATGAACGCACGGCACAAGCTCTGGTCGACGGCTGGATCCGTACCGGCGATTCCTACTACCAGAACGAAGACGGCTATTTCGTCTGCTGCGGACGCAGCGACGACATGCTAAAGGTCGGCGGTATCTGGGTCTCGCCGGTCGAGATCGAAGCGCAATTGGTGGCCCACGACTCGGTGCTGGAAGCCGCTATCGTCGGCCGGCCCGACAACGACGAGATGATCAAACCCGAAGCGTTCGTGATCCTAAAAGATCCGGGCGGCGCCTCGGATGTACTGGCCAACGAACTGCGCGAACACTGCAAGGCCGGACTGGCACCCTACAAATATCCACGCTGGTTCAATTTCGTCGAAGACCTGCCCAAAACCGCGACCGGTAAGATCCAACGCTTTAAGCTGCGCGGGTAGAAAATTTCCCTCTCCCTATGGGAGAGGGGGCTTATTCAAGCTTACCAGGATTCGCCAAAGGCAGCCCAAAGGGTGAGGGAACTACACCCCCAAATACTGATGCTGCACGCTCTCGTCGGCGCGCAGTTCTTCGGAACTTCCAGTCCACACCACCGCGCCCTTCTCGACGATGTAGTGGCGGTCGGCGATGCGCGTCAACGCATCGACGTTCTTGTCGATCACCAGGATGGCCTGCGCCTCTTGCTTGAGGTTTTTCAAGCAACGCCAGATCTCCGCCCGCACCATTGGCGCCAACCCCTCGGTTGCCTCGTCGAGAATGAGCAGACGCGGATTGGTCATCAGCGCCCGGCTAATCGCCAGCATCTGCTGTTCGCCGCCAGAAAGCTGAATACCCATGCTAGCCAGCCGCTCGCCTAAAGCCGGAAACAGGTCGATCACCCGGTCAAGGGTCCAGCCCCGTTGGCCGTCGGGCGGCGGTGCCGCCGTGGCGATCAGGTTTTCGCGCACCGTCAGGTTGGGAAATATCTGCCGCCCCTCGGGCACCAGCCCGATGCCGGCCTTGGCAATGCGGAAAGACGGCAGGGTGTGGATCGGCTGCTGATCGAACATAATTTCGCCGACGCGCACCGGTAGGATGCCCATAATCGAGCGCACCGTTGTTGTTTTGCCCATGCCGTTCCTGCCCAGCAGGGTGACAAACTCGCCGACGCCGACCTCGAACGACATGCCGAACAGCACCTGGCTGTCACCGTAAGCCGCATCGATGGCGTTGACTACAAGCATCAACTAACCTCCGCTTCGCCGAGATAAGCTTCACGAACTTCCGCATTGGCGCGAATGTCAGCCGGTGCCCCAGTAGCGATGTCGCGACCGTAGACTAGCACCGTAATACGGTCGGCGAGCGCGAACACAGCGTCCATGTCGTGTTCGATCAACAGCATGGTGTAGTTGGACTTCAGCTCCCCTAGCAGCGCGATCATGCGCTGGCTTTCCTCGATACCCATCCCCGCCATCGGTTCGTCGAGCAGTAGCATCTTGGGCCCGGTGGCCAGAACCATGGCAATTTCGAGCTGCCGCTGCTCGCCATGGGCCAAATTACCGGCAACGATATTGGCACGGTCAGCGAGGCCAACCTGTTCCAGAATGTCCGCCGCCGGCCGGCGCAGCATCGGATCCTCAAGCGCCGGCTTCCAAAATCTGAAACTGTGTCCCTCGCGCGCCTGAACGGCCAATGCGACATTGTCGGCAGCGGTGAATTCACGCAACACCGAGGTAATCTGGAACGAGCGTGCTAGACCCCGCTTGACCCGCGCCGCAGCCGTCAGCCGCGTTATCTGGCGGTCGTCAAAACTGATCTCGCCGGCATCGGTTTTGAGCATGCCGGACAACAGATTAACCAGCGTTGTCTTGCCCGCCCCGTTGGGGCCGATCACAGCATGGATTTCACCGGGCACAACCTCCAAAGAGACCCTATCGGTCGCATTAACGCCGCCAAAGCTCTTGCACAGGTCGGCGGTCGACAGCAGCGCCTCACTCATGCGACGCTCCCGGGGTCAACAAACCGACGATGCCGCCGCGTGCAAACAGCACAACCAGCACCAGGAACGGCCCGAAGATGATATGCCAATGCTCGGTGATGTCTTTCAGTATCTCGGACAGCAAAAGGAATATGGCAGCGCCTGCAACGGGCCCGATCAGCGTGCCCATGCCGCCGAGTACGACCATGAAGATCAGCTCGCCGGAAACCGGCCAGTTCATCATGTCGGGCGATACGAACTTCTCAAAATTAGCCTGCAATATACCGGCGATACCGCACATTACACCGGCGATCACGAATGCCGTCAGGCGATAGCGGTGCGTGGGAAAGCCAACCGCCTGCATGCGCGTATCGTTCGAACGCGAACCGCGCACGACCAGGCCGAAGCGCGAATTGACAATCCGCCACGTGACCAGCAAGGCAATCAACAGAAAAGCAAAAATAACATAATACATGGTCAGCGCGTTTTCGAGGTCGAACCAAGCAACTCCGAACTCGCTGCGCTGCCAAATATTGAGACCATCGTCGCTGCCGTATTGCTCGGCGCTTACGCTCAGAAAAAAGATCATCTGTGCCAGCGCCAGGGTAATCATTATGAAATAGACACCGCGAGTACGCAGACTGATAATGCCAAAAATGAGGCTGACCAGCGCACATAATCCGATCGCCAGGGACCATTGGATCCAGGCATTGTCGAGACCATGGAACGAGGCGATACCGATTGCATAGCCGCCAATTCCGAGAAACACCGCGTGACCAAAGCTGATCATGCCACCGTACCCCATGATCAGATTGAGGCTAATCGCCGCGATCGACCAGATCATCACGCGGGCGAATACCTTGACGTAAAACGGTTCACCGAGCGCCGGAGCGAGGAACGGCATCACCGCACACAGCACCAGCACCAGAAGGGTTACCCAGGCCGTCACCGACTTGATATTGAGGGTCGCTATCATCGCGCCGGTTATCCTCCCTTGGGCGGGAATAGTCCCTGCGGCCGGAAAAACAGGATCGCCGCCATGAGGACGTAAATCAGCATCGACGACAGGGCCGGGCCGGCCGACTCCGCCGCGTTGGGTGACAGGAACACCAACAGCAGAACATCAAGGAATGAGCGCCCCATAGTGTCGATCAGACCGGCGAGAATGGCAGCGATAAAGGCGCCGCGGATGGATCCGATACCGCCGATGACGATGACGACAAAGGCGAGGATCAAAACATCTTCACCCATGCCGACGAAGACCGTCTGGATCGGCGCAAAAATCAGTCCCGCGAGGCCGGCGAGCACCGCTCCGATGCCGAAGACAATCGTAAATAACATGGGAATGTTGACGCCCAACGCGCCGGCTATTGTCCGGTTCGACGCACCGGCCCGGATCAGCATGCCGATACGCGTGCGCGAAACGAGAATCCAGAGGCCAATGGCAACAACGATGCCAACGATGATGATGGTAATCCGGAAGACCGGATAGACGATACCGAAAGCGAGGTCGACAGAACCATTCAGAAAATCGGGCAAAGGAACTGTCAGGCCTTCCGGCCCCCAAACAATTCGGGTCAACTCGTTGAAAAACAGAATGAGACCGAACGTGGCCAACACCTGGTCAAGGTGGTCGCGCGCATAGAGCGTTCGTAGCGCCACTATCTCGATGACAATACCGGTGACCAGCATCGCCGGGACCATTAGAATGACGCCGAGGATGAACGAATCGGTCCACAGCGCGAAAGTGGCGCCGAAAAAGGCGCCTATCATATACAGCGAACCATGCGCCAGATTAACCATATCCAAGATGCCAAAGACGAGCGTCAGGCCCGCCGCCATCAGGAATAAAATAATCCCGAGCTGAAACCCGTTCAGAAACTGTTCGGCAAAGAGGCTAAAACCCATCGTCCGGTCCGGGGCCGATTAAAGGATTGCCTATGTAAAGACGGGGGCATCCCAGCCCCCGTCCTGCACCAGAAGCCCTGGCCACGATTACATTTTGCAATCCTTGGCGTAAACGTCTTGATGGTCTTTCAGCGCTACACCGGTAATCTTTGTGGTCCAGTTGCCGTCGGCGTCCGCAACAACTTCGCGCGCGTAGAAATTTTGAATTGGGAAATGGTTCGGCCCCATTTTGAATTTGCCACGCACGGATGGAAAATCGGCCTTCTCGAGCGCCGACCGCATGCCGTCCAAGTCCTTGATTTTACCGTTAACTGCCTCGACCGCCGATTTGATGTAGAAAATCGAGTCGTACGACTGCGCCGCATAGAAGGACGGATAACGGCCATATTTAGCGCGGAAATCGGCCACGAACTTCTTGTTTTGAGCATTATCGAGGTCGGGCGCCCAGAACTGGGTCATCGTTGTACCGAACACGTCGATACCGGCCTTTTGGAACAGCGGCAGGCTGATCGAATCCAGCGTGAACACCGAGTACAGAGGTACGTCTCCTAGCCCAGCCTGCACGTACTGCTTTATGAACGCCGGGCCGGCGCCGCCCGGATAAAAAATGAATACGCCGTTAGGTTTAGCCGCCTTGACCTTAGTGAGCTCGGCCGACCAGTCGCGTTGCGACGGCCATACGGTCATGTCCTTGCCAATAATTTTACCCTTAAACGTGCGCTCGACACCGGCGACCATGTTCTGGCCGGCGGCGTAGTTGGGCGCGACCAGATAAAGCGATTTGACGCCGCGCTGATTCAGCAACTCACCCATCGCCATCGGCGTCTGATCGTTTTGCCAGGAAATGTTAAAGAAGTTCTGGTTGCACCGTTTCCCGGCCAACGGTGAAGGACCGGCATTGGCACTGATCAATATCTTGTTGGCACTCAGTACGACCGGCGCTGATGCCAGCAATACGTTCGACCAAATATAACCGGTAACCAGGTCGACATTGTCACGCTCGACCAGACGCTCGGTCGCCTGCTTACCTTTCTGTGAATTGAACTCGTCATCGCCGTATACGATTTCAACGTCGAGCGGGCCCATTTTTGCACCGATGGTTTCGACTGCCAGATTGACCGCATCGCGCATGTCCTTGCCGATGACCGCCGCCGGCGTCGTCAGCGTCGTCACGAAGCCGATCTTGATGCTTTCGGCAGTTGCACTCGTCGACAACAATGCCAGTGTTGCCGCTGCACCAAGTAGTTTTTTCATCATAGTTTTGGTCCTCCCGATCTAATTTTTCCCATGGGACCATAACCGGCAGACAATGGGAAGTGGTAAGCGTGTCCCTCTTTTGGCGGATATTCGCTATAACGGTGGACGGGGGGAGAGCAGAGATGACGGTCGAACACATCCAATCACGGCGGAGCCTCATTTTTTCACCCGGTAATCGCCCGGAATTGTTTGAAAAAGCGCTCGCATCAGGCGCCGATGTCGTGTGCGTCGAGCTCGAAGACGGCGTCGCGCCCCAGGATAAGGCAGATGCGCGGGCTAAGATGCTGGAATTATTCGCTGAACCACCCACCGACGATGGCATCGAGCGCATTGTCCGCATCAACGCTCTGTCGACAGACGACGGCAAGGGCGACATGGCGGCGATTCTGGCCGCTGATAGACCGCCGCCGGCAATCATGCTGCCAAAGGTGAATTCGCCGAAAGATGTGCGCAGCGTCGCCGATACATTCGACGAAAACGGCCTGGAAACCAGCATTCAGGCGATTATCGAGACCAATAAGGCGCTTGAGGCCGCCTACGAGATCGCCCACGCCACCCCGCGCCTCGATGCGCTGTTATTCGGCGCGGTCGATCTGGCGGCCGAACTGCGATGCGAAAATAGCTGGGAGGCAATGCTCTACGCCCGCTCGCGCACAGTGCACGCGGCGGCGGCCGCCAATATCGATGTGATCGACGTTCCCTGGCTCGATCTGCATAATAAGGGGGGTCTGGGCCACGAGGCGAAGGCTAGTAACGGGCTCGGCTTCACCGGAAAGGCTGCCATCCACCCCATGCAGATCGCGACCATTAATGAAATTTTCTCGCCCGATCCCGACGCTGTCGCCTACGCGCGTAAGGTCATCGAAGCGTTCGCCGACGCTGATACCGGGGTCGTCGTCGTTGACGGCAAATTGATCGAACGCCCGGTGTTGCGGACCTTACACCGTGTTCTGGCCCGTGCCGACCGGATAGCCGCTGTCTGAGCGCGCCCCGAAATCGCCATGACCACCTACGACATCATCCTGCCGGACAACCGCATCGAGGAAATGACGGCGACAGGGTTCTGGGGAAACCGTTCCATCGTCGATTATCTCGACGACGCCATCGCCACCGTACCCAACAAGGTGGCGATCAGCGCCTACGAAGTGGCAACGGGTGGGCACACGCGTCTCACCTACTCAAAACTTGGCAGTATCGTCGAGCACATCGCCCTGGGTCTCGCCGAGTTGGGGATCGAGTCGGGCGATGTGGTCGCCTACCAGCTTCCCAACTGGTGGCAGTTTACCGC
Source organism: uncultured Rhodospirillaceae bacterium (assembly GCA_964530225.1). Taxonomy (GTDB): domain Bacteria; phylum Pseudomonadota; class Alphaproteobacteria; order UBA6615; family UBA6615; genus CAZHBA01. The sequence continues at coordinate 8,331 of CAZHBA010000123.1, forward strand.
GCTGCATTTGGCCTGCGCACGTATCGGCGCGGTGACCAACGCGCTGATGCCAATTTTCCGCCACCGCGAGCTGCGCTTCATGATGTCACTCGCCGAGGCACGCGCGGTCGTTGTGCCGACCCAGTTCCGGGGCTTCGACTACCCAGAAATGATCGCCGAGATCGCCGGCGACGTACCAACTCTCGAACATGTCTTCGTGCTTGGCGGCGCGGGTGCGGTGTCGTTCGAGGGACATTTCATCGACCGTGCTCCGGACAACGAGATGGACGCCGCCGCCCTCTTTGCCGAACGGCAGCGGGGCGCCAACGAGGTCACGCAACTAGTCTACACCTCAGGCACCACGGGTGAACCGAAAGCGGTGATGCAAACGCCCAACACACTAATCGGCAACATCGTCCCATTTGCCGACCGCGTCGGCCTGGGCGCCGACGATGTGGTGCTGATGGCCTCGCCGATGGCGCACCAAACCGGCTTTCTCTATGGCCTGATGATGCCGATCATCCTGCAGGCGACATCGGTATTGCAGGATGCCTGGGCGCCCGACGTCGCCGCCCGTATCATCGAAGATGAAGGCGTTACCTTCACCATGGCATCGACGCCGTTCCTCGCCGACCTCACCCACACGCCGGCGCTGGCGGATCACGATGTGGGCACGCTGCATACCTTCCTCACCGCTGGTGCGCCGATTCCGCGCATACTGGTTCAGCAGGCGAACGAAAATCTCGGCGCCGCAATCATCTCGTGTTGGGGCATGACCGAGAATGGTGGCGTTACTATGACCCGCCGCGACGACCCGCCAGAAAAGGCATTCGAGACAGATGGCGCACCCATCGGCGGTATGGAGGTACGCGTCGTCGACGAAGGCGGCGCAACTATGACCGCCGGCGTCGAGGGCCGCCTGCAAGCGCGCGGTGCGTCGAGTTTCGTCGGTTACCTGAAGCGCCCCGAAGCCCTCGATAGCGACGCCGAGGGCTGGTTCGAGACCGGCGATAACGCCAGCATGGACGCCGACGGCTATATCCGCCTCTCGGGCCGCAACAAGGACGTGATCATTCGCGGCGGCGAAAACATCCCGGTGGTCGAGGTCGAAGGGTTGATCTACAAGCACCCAGCGGTGCAGGACGTGGCCATCGTCGCCATGCCCGATCCGCGCCTTGGCGAGCGCGCCTGTGCCTACGTGACGCTCGTCGCCGACGCCAGCCTTACCTTCGACGAGATGATTACTTACCTAGCCGAGCAGCAGATGGCCAAGCAGTATTTTCCCGAACGGCTCGAGATCATCAACAAGATGCCGCGCACGCCGTCGGGCAAGATCCAGAAGTTTCAGCTGCGCGAAGCGGCGGCGACGCTCGTCCCCAAGGGCGCTCGCGGAGCGGAAGCTTAGGACCAGAAAATGTGGCGGCCCCCGCAACGAATTCGCTGGCACCCGGACCCCGGTATCTGGCCGAGCGAAGCCAAGGCCGCCAAATCGCATTTGTTTAGCCCGGTCAAGATCGGCCCGCTAACCCTGGTGCACCGTACCTGGGTACCCGCGATGGTGCCGTGGCGCGCCACCGAGGAGGGCTTTGTCACACCTGAGGTGCTCGACTGGTACGACCGGTTCGCCAGCGGCCAGCCGGGCGCTCTCGTTGTCGAGGCGACCGGTATTCGCGACGTTCCCAGCGGCCCGTTGCTGCGCATTGGCGACGACCGCTTTATTTCCGGTTTGACCGATCTGGTCGAGACCGTGCGTACGGCTAGTGGCGGCAAGACCCGTCTGTTTATTCAGTTGATCGACTTTCTGACCGTCCGCCGCCGGCCGGAGCCGAAAAATTATTTCCAGCGCTTTTTGGCGGTTACCGAACACCATCGCGAAGCTATTGGTGGTCGGGACTGGTCCGAAGAAAAGGTCCGCGATCATCTCGCTGCCATGGACGAGAAAAACCTGGCGCAGGTCTTAACGCCACTGGAACTGGATTCCCTACACTATGGTTACCGCGAGCGCGTCACCGATACCCATCTGCCGCACATTCGCGATCTTCCCGCTATATTGCCCAACTTATTCGCGCAAGCAGCTCGGCGTGCTGCCGATGCCGGTTTCGACGGTATCGAATTGCACTTCGCCCACGCCTATACCATGGCCTCGTTCCTATCACGGTTGAACAACCGCAACGATGGCTATGGCGACGCCCGCGAAAACCGCGTCCGCCTTCCGGTTGAGGTTATCAGCGCAATCCGCGAAACGGTCGGTAAGGATTTTGCCGTCGGCTGCCGGTTTCTCACTGAAGAGTGCGTCGGTGGTGGCAGTACGGTCGACGACGCGGCCTATTTTGGCGTTGCCTTCGCCCGCGCGCGCGTCGATTTTCTGTCGCTGTCGCGCGGCGGCAAATTCGAGGACGCCGAGCAACCATCAGTCGGCTCCGCGGCCTACCCCTACACCGGTCCCAGCGGCTACGAGAGCATGCCGCAATTCATATCCGATGAGCGCGGCCCATTCGGACGCAACGTCGAACCGGTCCGTCAAGTCCGCAAGGCGGTACGCGACGCCGGTTACGATACGCCGGTTGTCGTTACTGGCGGTATTCACGGCTTTCAACAGGCCGAGGATATTTTGCTCGCGAACCAGGCCGACATTATTGGTTTCGCCCGGCAAAGCCTCGCCGACCCCGACTGGTTCCGGAAGGTCAGATTAGGCCATGGTAAAACCGTGCAGGTCTGCGAATACACCAACTATTGCGAGGCGCTGGACCAGAAACATGTGCCTGTGACGTGCAAACTGTGGGACCGCACCGACCTTGACACGCCCGGCGTACGCACCACGGCAGACGGCAAACGCCGCCTGACCGCGCCCAACTGGACAGCCGGGGATTATTAAGTCCACTACCCGTATTCGTTCACGCGCCCAGCGGTGGCACACCGAGGCGCTGCCGTGCCGTGCCCAGTGCCTTTTCGGCCGCCAGCGCGATGGCCAGCGCGGTTTCGTCCTCACCGAGCGAACAGATAATGTGCAGGCCCACCGGCATGCCCGCCTCGTCGAGCGCCACCGGCATGGTCACCGCACACAGATCAAGCATGTTGACCGTGCTGGTGTTGCGCGAGGCGCCCATATTGGCGCGGTGATAATCCTTGGGATCGGCCACGTCCTCGACGATGGGCGGCGTGATCGCGATGGTCGGTCCGACAATGGCGTCGAACCCGGCCATGCCTTCGCGTACCCGCCGTGCCAGATCAAGCCGCTGGTTACAGCGCGCCATGTACTCGACCGCCTCGACGCTTTCCATCACCTCGAAGCGGGCGGCGACATTGGGATCGAGATCGTCGCGAAACGCCGCCATCTCGTTGTTGATAAAGCTGGCAAATTCCGGAGCTGCCAAGCCACCCTTTTTGAACATGGCGACCGATTCTTCGACCTCCGGCAACTCGACAGAGGAGACGCGCAGGCCAGCCGCCGCAAGCTCGTCCAACGCCGCCTTCACACCTTCGGCGACGCCGGGATCGCAATCGGTGAAGTACCAGTCGCACACGCCAATATGAAAATCCGCCAGGCTCGCCGTGCCGAGGTGGTGGTTAAAGGTATCGGTAGACTCGCTCACCAACGGATCGATCACGGCAAACGCTAGCGCCGCATCGGAAACAGTGCGCGTTAATGTCCCGGCGGTATCGAGCGTCGTGCTCAACGGCACGATGCCCGCCGTCGACCACCGGCCCTTGCTGGTTTTAATTCCGACGGTGCCGGTAAAGCTGGCCGGCATGCGCACCGAACCGGCAGTATCGGAACCCAGCGCCAGCAGCGCCGAGCCTTCCCACAGGCTGACCCCGGCGCCGGCGCTGGAACCGCCGGGCGCCCGGTGGAATTCGCTGTCCCACGGATTGCGCGGCGTACCCCAATGGGTGTTGGTGCCGAGCGCGCCGAAGGCGAACTGCACCGTGTGGGTTTTGCCCGGCACTGTCACGAGCTGATGGCGCAGAGTGCGCACCACCGGACCTTCGGTCTGCCACTTTTTCGGCAACTCGCGCGAGCAACCAGCATAGGTCGGATAGCCGGCAAGGCCATAAATATCTTTCACCGAGACCGGGATACCCTGCAGCGGCCCCAAATCGATGCCAGCGGCGAGCACGGCGTCGGTTGCCGCCGCTTCGGCGACAAACCGGTCAGGCTCCCATGCTTTATAGGCGTATAGAGCCTCGCCGCGCTGTTCGTGGTTGGCGATCGACCATTTGGCCAACGCGCTTGCAGATGTACCGCCATCACGCATCGCCACTGCGATGTCCGCAATCGAACTAGTTGCGATATTAAAATCGGTCATGCGCTCAATTCCTCTCCGGCCACTTACACCTACGATAACTGTACGGCTACCGCCTGCAAACAGTCTGGCCCCACCCCCTCCCCGTCGCGGGCGGATGCGGTTATGTTGCGCGGCAGGTCACTTGCCGCCCTGAGGAACGGCCATGCCCGATGACACCATGCAGATGCAGCGCTTTTCGCGCACCGCGATCGAAGATTTCATGCAGCGCTGTTTCGTGGCGGTGGGCATACCTAGCGACGATGCCGTCACTGTGGCGCACTTCATGGCCGAGTCCGACATCATGGGCAAGGACTCCCACGGTATCTTCCGGCTGCCCGGCTATATCGGCCACCTCAAGGCCGGCGCCATCAACATGACGCCCGATATTCGCATCGAGCAGGAACGCACCTCGACGGCGCTGGTCAACGGCGACAACGGTATGGGCCATCTAGTGGTCAACTATTGCGCCGAAACGGCGATCCGCAAGGCCAAGAAGACTGGTGTCGCCTGGGTCGGCGTGCACCATTCTAACCATGCCGGCGCCGCCGGCGCCTACGCCATGTTACCGCTAGCCCACGACATGATTGGGCTCTACATCGCTGTCGGCAGCGCCAACCATCTGCCGCCATGGGGCGGCACCGATATGCTGTTGTCCACCAATCCGATCGCCGTCGCCGTTCCCGGCATGGACGAAGACCCGATCCTGCTCGACATGGCCACCACCCAGACCTCTTACGGCAAGGTCAAGGTGCACGCCCAGCGGGGTATTCCCATGCCGGAGGGCTGGATGATCGACCGCGACGGCAAACCCATGACCGACGCAGCGTTCGCAGACAGCGGCTTCTTGCTGCCCATCGGCGGTGCTAAGGGATACGGGCTGGCGCTTATCTTCGGCATCCTCGCCGGCACCCTCAACGGCGCAGCCTTCGGCAAGGATGTCGTCGACATGAACGCCGATAGGAATTCAGCGACCAATACGGGCCAATTTATCATCGCGCTCGATATCGCCGCCTTCATGGAAGTCGATACCTTCAAGCGTCAGATCGACGACGTCATCGCGCAGATGCACGACTCTGCGACCTTCCCCGATGTCGAGCGGGTGCGCCTACCCGGCGAGGGTAGCAACGCCGCCATCGCCGAGCGCGCGGCGAACGGCATTCCTCTACCGGCGCCGCTACTCGACGGGCTGCGCACGGTCGCCGGCGACCTCGGCGTTGATCCGTTGGACTAAGGAGACGCATCCCTATGCACCGCGCCACCTTGTGACTTTTTCCCCCGCGTCCATACGAAGTTCGTCGCTAGTGCTGGCTGCTATCCCATGGATGGTCGGCACGTTGATGTCGTTCACGTTGATGACGATTTCGGTGCGCGAATTGGCGGGTGGAATCGACCCCTTCGAGATCATGTTTTTTCGCAGCGGCGGCGCGTTGTTGTTTCTGGCGCCATTTGCGCTGTCCGTCGGCCGGACGGTCTGGAAAACCCATCGACCCGCTCTGCAAATCGGCCGGAACGTTGTCCATTTCTTAGCCCAGCTCGGCTGGATCACCGGCATTATCCTGTTGCCGCTGTCGGAAGCGTTCGCCATCGAGTTCACGACGCCAGTCTGGGCGACTCTGATCGCCGCCCTTGTTTTGAGCGAACGCCTCGACCGGGGACGGATCGTCGCCGTGGTGTTCGGTTTCGCAGGAATTCTCGTTATTCTGCGCCTCGGCGCGGAGGGCATTAGCCCAGGCGCATTTGCCATCTTAGGAGCAGCAGTAGGTTTCGCGATTACCCTGGCCGTCACCAAGGTTCTGACGAAAACCGATTCGCCACTCACGATTCTGCTCTACATGTCGTTGGTCCAATTGCCGATCGGCGTAGTACTAGCGGCGCCCGTATGGGTGACGCCAAATCTGCTGCAATTATTCTGGTTGCTGTTGATTGGCGCTGTCGGTTTGACCGCGCACTATTGCACCGCCCGCGCGCTTCAATTAGTTGACGCAACAATCGTCGGGCCAATGGATTTTATGCGCCTGCCGTTGATCGTTTTGGTGGGTTTCGTTCTCTATAACGAAACCGCAAATCTGTTTGTGTTGCTGGGCGCCGCCTTAATCTTCGCCGGCAACTACTACAGCATTCACCGCGAGCATCGACTACGCGTCGCCGCCACAGTCAACTAGCATACGAAAACGACCCGAAACGTGCGTTGCACGCCATATCACTACCGTCGGACGTGGATGAAAGTAAGATGGCGTGCTCGAACTCATCCTGCCGAAAAAGCCGAAAGCTAAGGAAAAGGCTAAAACAGTTCAGGTGAAGACAGCCTAAAAACGTCGCAAAAACACGTGGCTACTAGCGGATTAATTGGCGTTAGCAGCCGCCTCTATTGCTTCCAGATTAGTCAAAACTACGTGCTGGGCTGACGCCAAATCTATCAGCCCTTCCAATTTCAGCGCCGTAAATGTGCGGCTAACCGTCTCGATGGTAAGTCCGAGATAATCG
>CAZHBA010000124.1:0-52869 GCA_964530225.1 uncultured Rhodospirillaceae bacterium
GGGCGTATTGAAAAGCTAAAACGGAATTTCGAGGTCGAAATTAAATTGGTGCACTTTCCGCTGCACCCCGACACCCCCGCCGAAGGCCGCTCGCTGGAAGAGTTGTTCGCCGGACGCGACTACGATCCCGAAGCGTCATACCAGCGCATGAAGGGCCTGATGGACCAGGAGGGCTTGCCCTACAGCCGCCGCACCCACACCTACAACAGCCGTCTGGCCCAGGAACTGGGGGCGTGGGCCGAGACCCAGCCGAGCGGCGAGGTGATTCACGATTTGCTCTATAAAGCCTATTTCGTCGACGGTAAGGATGTCGGCGATATGGACACCTTGCTCGAAATCGCTGCGGCGACCGGCTTGCCGGCCGATGGTGCGCGTGAGGTGCTAAAGCAACGCAGTTTCGAGAAAACTGTTGATGCCGACTGGGCGAAGTCGCGTGACTACGGCGTTACCGGCGTTCCCACTTTCGTCGCCGGCAGCTACGGCGTGGTTGGCACCCAGCCCTATGAAGCGTTAGTGCAGTTGATGGCTGAGGTCGGCGTGCCGGCGCGGGAGGGAGCGGATTAAGCGGTGGGCTCGACGGTTTTGAATACTGCGCCGCTATTCTTGGCGCGAGTTATTCTTGTCCACGACAAATGGAGACCGATCGATGTTCGATTTAAATACCTTCATTTCCAATTGCCGCGACGTCGTGGAGCAGGACTCAACTCATCTTGCTGTGCGCGAAGTTGCCGCGCGGGTGGTCGAAGAGGCTTATTATATCATTGACGGCGAGGTCGAAGCCTGGGCCGACGGCAAGAAATATTTAATGTAGCCGGATGATTTCCTGTGGGCAGGAGTCGGCTGCACCCACGCGTTCTACAACAGAAGCGATACCACGGTGCGCTGGTTGGACACCCAATCTCCGCTGCTGCCGGAGTGTCACTCTTACCGGTTTGCCCGCGATTGGGAATATGTGGTGGATCAAATAAAGGAACAGTAAAGCGCGACGTTATGCAGCAGCTGGCTATTATGGAACGATTGAGTATTACCCTGTTGGCCATTAGACTCCAACTCGAAACAAGCAGTGGAACGCCATCGATAGGGCGTGCCCAACGGGGGAGATCGCCGTGTATAACGCCACCAAAGATATCATCCTGCCCACCACGATCATTGGATCGTTGCCGCGGCCGTCGTGGTACACGGCATCCCTGGGCTCGCGCTCCTTCGTCGACGCCATGGTCAACGCACCCTACCGCGAACAGTACACCGATGCGCTCGGAGCCTATTTGCGCGAACAGGAAATGGCTGGGCTCGATATCGTCACTGATGGCGATTGCCGGTTCGACGACGATGTTGGCGGCCAGAGCTGGTCACGCTATCCGCTGTTTCATATATCCGGCGTCGATCGCGATAACCCGACACCGGCGGATTTTGGCAGCGCCGGCGTCATGTTTCCGCGTGGCCACATCTTGCACGATTATCTGGAGGGCCGCATAGCGCCGGCGATCACTGGCCCGATCGGTCGCGGTAATCTGCAATATACCGAGCTGTGGAAGGTTGCCCAACGGATGACCCATAAGCCGGTCAAGTTCGGCACCATTACGCCGGAGCTGGTCGCCTACCTGGTGCAGGACCAACATTATAAGGATTTACGCGAACGCATCTGGGCGTTCAGCGATGTCTTCAACGAGGAGCTGCACGCGCTCGCCGACGCCGGCTGTCCGCTAATCCAGATGGAAGAACCGCAGATCCATCTGATGGCCATCCGCGGCATCGTCGAGGGCGAGATTAACGTCGACTTCATGGTTGACGTGTTCAACAACACGGTTCGCGGCCTGCGCGACAAGACCGAAGTGTGGTGTCATTCGTGCTGGGGTAACCCCTCGCAGCAGCGCATGTTTGCCGAGGTGCAGACCTACAAGCCCGCGCTCGAGGCGATAAACCGCGTCGATGCCGACGTGATCACCTTCGAGACCTGTAGTTCCGGCGGCATTGATCTGGAGGATATCGGTAAGGCAGTCACCGACAAGAAGGTCGGCATTGGAGTGATCGATCACCACACCCTGCAGGTCGAGACTCCCGACCAGGTGGCCGATCTGATCCGCCGATCTCTCGAACATATTCCGCCGGAGCGTCTGGTGGTTTGTTCCGATTGTGGTATGGGGCGCGAAGGCATGAGCCGCCGCCACGCGTTCTACAAGACCGTGTCGATTGTGCTCGGCACCAACATCGTACGTGGCGAACTGGGCGCGCCACAGGCCGACTGTCTTGCCGCCGATGAGCGTTATTCGCTGATTGCGTAGTAGCGCGACCTAGTACGCGCTCATGCCGCCGTTGATAACGAGGATCGAGCCGATGCGAATTTGCTTTCACCGCTAGTCTTGCTGCCGCTTTTCTCGATCCGCGCGATAATCAGTTTTTTGTTGTGCGCCAAAAAGGCTTAGCTGCGTTCAAATCGCGGTGTTTCCTTGGCGAAAAAGGCCCGCACGCCTTCAGCGCAATCGGCAGAGGTAAAAACATCGTCGCTCAGTGGCAATGACGCGCGTATAACCTCGGCTTCCGGCGCGTCGGACGACATATCGATCAGCTGCTTGCATTTCTGCAACGCCAGGGCCGGCCCGTCGGCAAGTACGCGGGCTAATCCTATCGCTACTTCGAGCGCTTTTCCTGGTGCGACGACATTGTCGACGAGGCCCCAGTCAAGCGCCGTCTCGGCGGTGACCGGATCGCCAAAGAACATCATCTGCTTGGCCCGGGCTTCGCCAACCCGCCGCGTAGCGCGAACGGTGCCGCCGCTAGCCGGGAAAATACCGAGCTTGATCTCCGGCAGCGCCACTTGACCGCCTGCCTCGGCCACGATCAGGTCGCAGCACAGAGCGAGCTCGAGGCCGCCGCCAAACGCCAGTCCGTTCAGTGCCGCGATCGTTGGCTTGGGGAAATTATTGACCTGGCTATAGGTCTCGTTTTCGGGTTCGAGCTTGCGGGGAACTACCGTACCAGGTGCCATCAGGTCTGGAAATTCCGCGATGTCGGAGCCGGCGCAAAATGCCCGCTCGCCCTCGCCCGTCAGGAGCATGACGCGGACTTGTCTGTCGGACGCCAAATCGGCGACTAACCCATCGAGTTGCCGCGTTAGTTCGAGGGTCACCACGTTGAGGGGCGGATTGTCGAGCGTAACCACCGCGACACCGGCCTCGATTGCACAGCGAACCAATTGTAGGGTCATAATTTTTTGCCTTTTTCCAACGCGCGACCGCTGCGCCGCGCCGATGATGGTAGCAGGGCCGACCCCTCAGTTGTCGGCGGCCGCGTACTCGCTGTCTTGCGCCAACGGCTTGCCGTTGTGCTCGATGGATACGATGGGATCGAGTTGGTCGATCAACGTGGCGTGTAGATAGCAGGTGTTGGCGGCGATCGTCATGATGCGCTCGTGTGTGGCAGCGTCGGCACCGCCGTTCAAGAACAAGTGGGTATCGACCGGTTCAATGCTACCAGACCAGGTGCCGTCGGCGGGGTTACCGGCGAGCGCGAACGGCGTGTACTGGACGATGCGCACGCCGCCGATATCGACCTTCTGGTGGATGATGTAGCGCGTCAGCTGGGTGAGATAGCAGAATACGATGCCGGCTGCGATCAACGCTAGCCCACTCGGTGCGACTTCTTCGCTCGGGTCGGCTATGGTGCGTTCGTCGGTCTTATAGGCGAAGTGGCTTAGGCCCGCGACTGATAGCCCGGTGTCGGTTTCGGTAATCCCGGCGGGGTCGAGTAGCTTGCTGGTGCCGTTGATGGTGCGCACCACGCGGCGGATCGTGCCGTCGCTAACGTCGACGATATCACCCGGCTGCACCTTGCCGGTCTTGGAGATCAAATCGGGTAGGTCGTTGGCGTCCGCCAGCGGCGCGGGTGGTTGCGCGTAGGTGCGGTAGGGGTCGGGCGCATCGAGTGCCGGCGAATTATTGAGCGTCGTCACATCGTGGCGGCGACCGTTGACATAAATAGCAAAGGTGTTGCTAACCGCTTGGCTCATGGTTGCCAGCGCGGGCGAGGCGCGCACTGCATCGGCGACTAGCGCCGACACCCTGTCGGACGTAGCGTCGGACTGGATCCTAGCCAGAATTTTGGCCGGTTCGGCGCCGCCGATACCGTCGCCGCGCACGAACGATCCGTTCAGGAAGTAAAAATTCTGCAGATCGATCTGCACGTCTGGTGCCACCATGCCGCGCGCCGCCGCGATCATCAGGATACGCTTGATCAGATCGGCGTGCAGTCCGGCATTGAAGAAGCCCAGGGGGAAGGGTGCCAAGTCGGTACCCTTTATGTGTTTACCCTCGTCGGTGGTCAGCCGCCAGGCGCTGCCACCTTCACCTTCGGTTACCACTGCTTCTTTTTGGTAGCCGGTTAGCGACCGCACTTCGGTCATAAAGACATCGCGCTCGACCTCCGATGTCAGGATCGGCGAGCGGGTGCTGCCTTGGCGCGTCTTGAAGGCGAGGGGATAACCGGAACTATCGATGGTGTCTTGCGTGGACATGTCTGAACGTTCATTAGAGTTCGAGAGGGCCAGCCTAGGTTATTCGTTGGCGCCGACAAAGGTCAGCGCTTTTTTGTACATGGCGTAATCGACCAGCTTGCCGTTGAGAGATATGGACGCCGACCCTTCGGCCTCGGCGGCTTCGAAAGCGGCTATCAATCGGCGGTAATAGTCCATTTCCTCGGCGCTGGCGGCATAGGCCTCGCGAGCGACCGCCACCTGCGCTGGGTGGATTAGGGTACGACCGTCATAGCCTAAACGCTTAGAAAGCTCACAGTCGGCGCGCAAGGTATCGCGGTCCTTGATGTCGCTATAGGCGCCATCGAGTACGTAGGGTAGCCGCGCCGCGCGGGCGTCGAGCAGCACTTTAGAGCGCGCGTAGAGCAGCTCGGTACCCTCGATCGACCAGGCGCAGTGCAGGTCGCCCTGTAGGTCGCCATCCTCGGCGCTGCCGAAGGAAACGGTCTCCACCCGTGGCGCGGCGCTTGCTATTTCGAAGCAGCGCACTACCCCCAACGCCGTTTCCATCATCGGCATGAGTTTCACCGAATCCGCGGCTAGCCCGCCCGCGCTCTCGGCTTCGCCCATGATCGCATCGACCTGTTTGATTTGCGCCGGGTCCTCGGCTTTGGGCAGAAACAACCCGTAGACGTGTTCATTGGTCATCGCGTGCAAGTCGGCTTCGAGGAAGTCGGGCTCGTTGTTGACCCGCACGATCACCGGCAGGGTGACGCTGGGTAGAATGTCGGCGATATTCTGGCGCACCTGGTTCTTGCGGTCGGTCGGTACCGTATCTTCCAAATCGATGATGACCGCGTCGGGCTCGCAGCGGGACGCTTTCTCGATTAGCTCCGGCCGGGTACCAGGGACGTATAACGTAATCAACGGGTAGTTCATTGCTCTCTCCTGCCCCATTAGGTTGGGATCTGGGTGTTTGATTAAATCACCTCATGCTGAGCTTGTCGAAGTATGAGGCCAACAACACTTCGCTTCTTCGTCCCTCGACAAGCTCGAGATGAGGAGGCTCAAGATGGGGTGTTGCGGAGACGGATTGTGCGCCACGCTTTCATATAATGCCGTCGCTTTTTAGCGCCGCCAACTCGTCGGCTGATAGGCCGAGGCGCTGTTCGAAGATTTCGACGTTATTGGCGCCCATTTCACGCCCGGCGTGGCGCACCGCGCCCGGCGTCTCCGACATTTTCGGCACCACGCCTTCCATTTTTAACGGTGGGCCGTTACCGTCGGGACTCTCGATCACCATGTCGCGCGCCTGGACGTGGGGATTGGCTATGATGTCTGCGATATTGAACACCGGCCCCACCGGCACGGCCTGTTCGTGCAGGGTCGTTGTCACCTCGTCCAATGTCAGGCTACCGATCCAGTCCTGCATGATGGCGTCGAGTTCCTCGACATTATCCAGCCTAGCCCGGTTGGTGGCGAAGCGGGGATCGTCGGCCATTTCTGGCTTGCCCATGGCACCGAACAGGCGGATCGCCGTGGCCGGGGTCGAGCCGGCCAGCGCAACCCAACGGTCGTCCTTGGTGTGATAGATATTGCGTGGTGCCGATGTGATGGTGCGATTACCCGTGCGCATGGGCGGCTCACCGGTCAGCTCGTTGACCAGTACGTTGGGCCCCAGCATTGAATACAGGCTCTCCCACAGGCTAACGTCGATCATCTGGCCCTTGCCGGTGCCGATGACATCGCGGTGGTAGACCGCGAACATGGTCGCCATAGTGGCGTAACAGCCGGCGAAACTGTCGGCCAGCGCGAACTGGGGTAGGGTTGGCGGGCCGTCGGGCTGGCCGGTCAGGTGAGCGAACCCACTCATGGCCTCGACCAGGGTGCCGAATCCTGGTTGGTCGCTATAGGGACCGTACTGGCCGAAGCCGCTGACCCGCACCATGATCAGGCGTGGGTTGATTTCGGCTAGGTCCTCGTAACGGATGTCCCATTGCTCCAGCCGTCCGGGGCGGAAATTCTCGATAAAAATATCGGCGTCTTCGAGCAGGCGGAACAATAATTCGCGGCCCTTCGGCTTCGAGATATTCAGCGTCACCGTCTTTTTGTTGCGGGCGTAGGTCTTCCACCACGGATTGACGCCGTCCTGGGTAAACCCGAAATGGCGCAAATCGTCGCCCTTTTGCGGGTGCTCTACATGGATGACCTCGGCGCCGAAATCGGCCAGCATCCGGCCGCTCAGAGGCGCGGCGATAACGGTGGCGCACTCCACTACCTTGAGACCAGAAAGGGCCTGGGTGGCGGATTGCAGGAGGTTTTGGTCAGGGGCAGACATCGGTTTTTAGCATTTGGTAGGTTTGGTGTCGCTGGAGCTGCTGTTGATTATTTTCAAGATAAGAAGGTTTCATGGATGGGTCGGTGAACACAAGTCCCGGTTTGGTAAGTGCGCTGAAATTGCTATGGTGCCGGCGGGGTCAGCGTGGGAAAAAAAGACGTTTCGATGAAAAATCAAACCGATGGCGGTGAGGCTATTCTGCAGGCGTTCCGCAGCCTGGGTATCGACTATATTATGTCGTCACCGGGCTCGGAATGGGGCGCGGTCTGGGAGGCGCTGGCCAGCCAGACGCTAACCAACACGCCAGGCCCAACTTACCTCACATGCGCGCACGAGACCCTGGCGGTCAATTTGGCCACTGGCTACACCGCGGTCACCGGGCGCATGCAGGCGGTTATGCTGCACACCGGTGTCGGCCTGCTGCAGGGGGCGATGGGGATCGATGGGGCGCTGCGCCAGGGTGTGCCCATGCTCGTCCTCTCCGGTGAGTCGCTCAGCTTTGGCGATGATCTCGAGTTTGACCCTGGCGCGCAGTGGCAGCCGTTGTTGAGCGTCGTTGGCGGCCCGCACCGGTTGGTTGAGCCGATAGTCAAATGGGCCAATCAGGCTGGTAGTGTATCGACAATGTTCCAGCTGGTGGTCAGCGCCGGCGAAATGGCGCAGCGCACGCCGCCAGGCCCGGTCTATTTAGGCGTTCCCATCGAAGCGATGGGGCAACCCTGGGAGCCGCCTGCCGGGCTGCGCAGCGCGCCACCGGCGCCGAAGACCGCCGCGGCCCCTGCCGATATAAAAACGGTCGCGAAAATGCTGGTCGCCAGCAAACAACCGGCGATTGTCGCGGAACTTTCCGGCCGCGACCCGGCGGCGCACGCGGCCTTGGTCGAACTGGCCGAATTGCTGGCTATTCCAGTGGTCGAAGGCCGTTGGTCCATGTTCGCCAATTTTCCCAAGGATCACCCGCTGCATCAGGGCTTCCACCGGCCGGCCCTGATCGATAATGCCGATCTGGTTCTTACACTTTCTTGCACTGCGCCCTGGTATCCGCCCAGCAACGGGCCGAAGCGGGCGCGGCTAGTCGCCATCGACGAGACGCCGTTTCGCCCGGCCGTGGTCTATCAGCCTAACCTGGCAGAGATATTCCTCGAGGGTGATACCGCGACGACGTTGAACCTGCTTGGTGAGGCGGTGCGTGCCGCCGGGGTTGATGTGGCCGCGGTCGCTGACCGACAAGCCCATTGGGCGGCGGCGCACGAAGAACGCATTTCTGCACAGCGCGCTAAGGAAGCGAAAGAGTCGGCGAAGGATACGATTACGCCGGTTGCTTTGTGCGCGGCGCTCAGCGCCGCGGCGCCCGCCGATACCATTTTTATGGACGAAACGATTACTCATCGCGGTACCGTTCTCAACCATTTGGGTACCGGTGGGGCAAACAGCTATTTCCGCGCCCATGGCGGCCTTGGCCAGGCGCTAGGCATGGCGCTGGGTATGAAGCTGGCACTGCCCGACCACACCATCATATCGACCATGGGCGACGGTACGTTCATGTATAACCCGGTGGTACAGGCCTTTGCGTTAGCGCAACACGAAAACCTGCCGACCCTTACCGTCGTTTTCAACGATGGTGGCTACTCGGCGATGAAATTCAATCAGCGGGACTATTATCCCGACGGCGTTGGCGTGGAGAGCGGTGTTTGGCCCGGCCAGCCGCTCACCGATTTCGATTATGCCGAGGTTGTGCAGCCGTTTGGTGGCTTCGGTCAGCGTGTCGAGGCGATGGCCGATCTGCCCGGAGCCATCGATAAGGCGCTGGTGGCGGTGGCGGATGGGCGGCCCGCTCTATTGAACGTCATTCTCGAAGATAATCGTTGACCCCGCGGCGTTTATTCCGGCTCGACGATGTCCCTGATGCCTGCCGCGCGCTTATAGACTTCGTACAGCGAGGCGGTGTCATTACCGGAATAGCCTTGCGCCATACCCGCATAGTGCATCTGTAATGCGGCGTTGAAAACTGGTGCCGGCGCTTCGATCTCCTGGGCAATCTGGCTGATGATCTTGGCGTCCTTACGGCTAATGTTGTAAGTGCCGCGTGATGTGGTGTAGTCGCCATCGACCATCATCTTGGCGCGTAATTCCCAAATGCGCGAGCGAGCGACGCTAGTGCACACCAGATCGTAGACCTGTTGCGGATCGAGCCCCATCTTAGTGCCGTAGACCAGCGCCTCGGCCGACGCCGCGTTGTTGATGCACACCAGATAGTTTAGCACATATTTGATGCGGCTAGCGTTACCGAACTCGCCCATCCAGTGCAGCGGGTTGGCGAAGGCGGCGAACACGTCGGTACTGCGCTTGTAAGCGGCCTCGTCGCCGCTGGCGAAAGTCGCCAGATCGCCGGCCAGGCAGGTGGCGCGGCTGCCGCTGACCGTGCAGTCGAGTAGGGTGATATCGCCATCGGCCAGCCGCCGCGCCGCTTCCGCCTTGTCGTCGATCGCCAGCGTGCTGGTGTCGATGACGATGATGCCCAACCGTCCGGCCGCCGCGATGCCGGCTTGGCCAGTGGTCACTTCGTGGAACGCTTCGGCCGACGGCAGTGAAGTCAAAATAAAATCGGCTTCCTCGGCTATGGCGCGCGGGGTTGCCGCCCGCCGCCCACCATGGTCCTCCAACTCGGCCATGTTCTTGTCCAATAGGTCGATGCCGATGACATCGAAGCCGGCCTGGGTCAGGCGGATGGCAATCGCCGAGCCCATCGCGCCGAGGCCGATGACGCCAACAATTGTGCTCATATCGTTTTCCTTGTAGAGCCGGTTGGGCTGTCAGTCGAATTTCTGCGTGCCTTCGAGCGCTTCAAGTCCGGCTTTCGCAACCACGAGATCCTCCGCACCGGTACCCGAACCCACACCAATACCGCCGATCACATGGCCATCGACGATAATTGGCAGGCCACCGGGCAGGTTAATCCGTTTACCGTCAGTAGCGATGGCGAGCCTGATATCGGGGCCATCGGGCATAAGGCCAGTGGGGTTGCCGTAGGAGGCCGCTGTCATGGCCTTGCGCAGGGACGAATCGATCGACTGCACGAACGCGCCGTCCATACGGGTGAAGGCGATTAGATGGCCGCCGGGATCGACAACCGAAATACATTCGGGGATGCCGGTTTCGTCTGCCTTGGCGACCGCCGCAGCTAGGATTTTGTGGGCGCCTTCGTTGGTAAGCTTTAGAAACGGAGTGGTATCGGACATAGGTTCCCTACCAATTTTATGAGAATGAATGTTGACGCTAACATTACACCGCAGTGGCAGAGTGACAACGCCTGGGCGGAGGGTTCCGCGCTAAGGCTTGGGTACAGGGTCGCGGTAGTGGCGCACCGGGCCATCGGCTTTCAGGCTACTGATCTGGCTGGCGCGGTTGGATTGAGCCACGCCTCCAGCGGAAACTATAACCGCGCAGGCGATGGAAATCGCCAGACGACTGCGGCTGGAAACTGATTTGGTTCGTGACATTTGCCGACTCCCCGCGCCTTCGTGTCCATATGGGTATTGCGCTCAAGGTACTAGGGAGCCGTATTGTGATTTAGAATTAGTTAAGCGAACCCCTCTGTGACGCGTGGCAAGTGCGATTCGTTAGCACTGTTTAGCTTGGAATTTTCGGCCTATTGGGCCTCGATTGCGGGTATGATTAATGAAACAATAAAATACCCGGTGTTAAGCGGCTGGGTTGAACCAAAATAACAGTGGGGGAAACGCCATGCTAATTGTCGATTCACAGGTTCACATTTGGGAAAATGTCATGCTGCCGGCGTGGCATCGGCAGATAGAAACCTATTCGAAGGACGATCTGCTGGCCGAGATGGAGACCGCTGGCGTCGATGCGGTGCTGCTGCATCCGCCGGGCGCGATCGAAGGTGGCAACGAGTTGGCGCTGGCGGCGACGGCGGCCCATCCCGACAAGTTCGCCGTGCTCGGCCATGTACCGCCCGATACGCCGGAAGAAAGCCGCGAACTGCTCGAAGAACGGCTCAAGCAGCCGGGTTATCTCGGCCTGCGCTATATCTTCGCGCTGCCGGGCCGTGAGAACTGGCCGCACGATGGCACCATGGATTGGATCTACCAGGTCTGCGAGGAAAAGGATCTGCCCCTGGGACTGCTCGCCTTTTCCTTCCTGCCGAAGGTCGCCGAAGTTGCTGAACATCATCCGGGTCTGCGTTTGTTGATCGATCATCTGGGTGTCGAACCGTCGGCGAAAGACGACAAAGCGTTCGAGACGCTACCCGACCTGCTGGCGCTAGCGAAGTATTCCAACGTATCGGTGAAACTGTCGGACGCGCCGGTGCATTCCAGCGAGGAGTATCCCTACCGTAACATCCACGACCACGTGCACCGTATTTTCGATGCGTTCGGGCCTGACCGCTGTTTCTGGGGCACCGATTTGAGCCGCGAGCCGTGCACCTACCGCCAGTGCGTAACTATGTTTACCGAAGAACTGCCGTGGTTGACCGGCAACGATCTGGAACTGGTTATGGGCCGGGCATTGTGTAACTGGATCGGTTGGGATCTGCCTGGGTGAAAGTTACCGCGAACGTAAATCTAAGCGAAGACTGGCCGACCTTCACGCATTATCTGGAATGTTTGGCCACCGGTAAACAATACCCCACCGACCAGCTTCAGGGGCTGTTGGCGGTGGCCAGGTTAGCCACGTTCTAGACCACGTTCTGCGATTTGGCGTGGACCGGTGTACCGGAATTGGCGAAGGTGCCGCCCTCGATGATCACGTCGTTCTGCAGGTCCTGAATGATTAGGATCGTCGTTCTCGGATTCAGTGATAGTGCCGTCGTCCCCTCCTAATCCATGTAGCCGAGCTTGTTACCCGACACTTTCATCTTTACCCGGTAAACCGAGGTGGCGCAGCAGCAATAGAGTTCGTCCCAGTTCGGTCCACCCCAGTTCAGATTGCCGGCGTGCTCGGGCATCGGGATGATGCCCAGATGCTCAGCGTCGGCCGAGATCACCCACATACCTTGCGGCCCGGTGACGTAGATGTTGCCGCGCTCGTCGAGTTTCATACCGTCGGGAATGCCGCCTTCGATTTCGCCGGTGCCGATGTTCTCGAAGAACAGGCGGCTGTTCGACAGCAAGCCGTCGGCGTTGACGTCGAATACGCGGATATGGGCGCGCGAGGTGTCGTTGACATACAGCAGCGCCTCGTCGCGCGAGAAGCACAGGCCGTTGGGCTGTTCGAAGTCGTCGGCCAACAGCTCTACATCGCCGCCGCCGGGCGGTATCCTGTAGACGCCCTGGAAGTTGAGGTCCTGCTCGCGTTCTAGCCCGAACACCGGCATGCGACCGTAGGTTGGATCGGAGAAATAGACCGCCCCATCAGATTTGACGACCACGTCGTTGGGGCTGTTGAGTTCTTTGCCGTTATAGTGCGAGGCGACAACGGTGCGGGTGCCGTCTGACGCTTCGCGGATCAGCGAACTGGTCTCGTGCTCGCAGACGTACAGATTACCCTCGGCGTCGTAGGTCATACCGTTGCATTTGTTGCTCGGGTTGCGCAGTTCGACGACGCCGCCGTCAGCGCTCCAGCGCCGGCGAATATTGGCCGGCATGTCGCTGAAATCGAGATGTTGGCCTTCCTTGTTCCAAATTGGGCCTTCGGTGAAGGTAAAACCGGTTGCCAGTTGTTCAATCTCGGCATCTTCGGAGACGAGATCGTAAATCGCCGGTAACTTGGCTTCGATTGTCATCGTTGGTCGCTCTCCTTTAAGTTGTGGCAATGCAGCAGCGCGATCTCCCCATCGCGATGCATGTTCGCCATCATCGGTTTAGAAAATTACGTTCTACAGATTCCCTTTGGCGGTTTAACAGATAAAGGGAAATACTGGATAGACAACGTTATCATAAGCTTTCGGGTGGTCAAATGTGGGGGCAACGACGCCGGGGTGTTACGGTGTGGTTATAAATAGGCTCTGTCGTTACCACCATACCGAATATATTTAGCACTTTACAATCGGTAAGCAGGCACAGCTCGTGTGTGGCGCGACCGGTACAAAATTTCGCGTGGTGCCATAGTTCGTCCGGTTAAATAGCAATTTTTCGACCAATTCCGCCCACCAGTTAAATAAGAATTAGCGGATCGGTAACGGAAACAGGGAGGGAAAAACAATGATGCTTGACGGAAAAAGATTATTGTTACCGGCGCGGCGAACAGCATCGGCCGGGCGACCGTGGTGCTCGTGGCTTAAGAGGGTACCGATGTGGCGGTGGCCGATATCGATTACAGAAATTCAGTCTTGCATCATGGAATATCAGCCGTGTCCAGTGATCATCTCCGCGATACTATCACCTAAATTAATCGTCGGGCACGTCGTCGAACGAGACGTAGTTGAGCGCGCAGAGCCGCGCATATAGCCCGCCCTCGGTGACTAGCACGTCGTGCGGGCCGGTTTCGACGACGCGGCCATTTTGCAGGACGATGATGCGGTCGGCACCGCGCACGGTGGCCAGCCGGTGCGCGATGACGATGCCGGTGCGGTCTTCTAGCAGGCGTTTGAGTGCGTCCTGGATCTGCCGCTCGGTGTGGCTGTCGATATTTGCCGTCGCTTCGTCGAGTACCAGGATTTTAGCGTCGGCGACCAAGGCGCGGGCGAAACTCAGTAATTGGCGCTGGCCGAGCGACAGGTTGCGGCCCTGTTCCTCAAGGATGGTATCGTAGCCTTCGGCAAGCTGGCTGATAAAGTCGTGGGCGCCGACCACGCGCGCCGCCTGTTCGACGTCTTTGCGGGTCGCACGGACCGTGCGGTAGCGGATGTTCTCGAAAATGGTGCCGGTGAATAGGAACGGGTCCTGCAACACCATGGCGATGTGCTGGCCTAGCGCCGCCTTTGCGTAATCGCGCACGTCGTAGCTGTCGATTAGCACCGCGCCTTCGCTGACCTCGTAGAAGCGGTGGAGCAGCGAGGTAATGCTGGTCTTGCCCGACCCTGTGGGACCGACCAATGCCACGGTCTCGCCCGGCGCTACGGTGAAGCTCACATTTTTCAAAACTGGCTGGTTCTCGACGTAACTGAAGGTGACGTTACGAAATTCGACCGATCCCTCAATCCTGGCCGGGTCGCGCGCGTCCGGCGCGTCGGCAATTGCCAACGGCACGTCGAGCACTTCGAAAATCCGTTTGCCCGACGCCATTGCCCGCTGCATCACACTGTACTGGATGGTCAACGAGCGAATCGGATCGAAGAAGCGCTGCACGTAGAACAGGAAGGCGACCATGACGCCGATGTCGAGCGCACCATCGAGAACCCGCAAGCCGCCGAGCACGATGACGATCGCCATCGCCGCGCCGGTGAGCGTATCGACGATGGGCACCATAATCTGAGCCATTTGCGCCGACTTCAGATGGGCCCGCAGGTTTTCGTCGACCTTCTCGTCGTAGAGGACGAAATTGACCGCTTCGCGTCGCATACCCTGCACGGTTCGTACGGCGCGGATACCCTCGGCCAGTGCGCCGTTGGCGCTTGAAGTGGTCTCGCGGGCATAACGGAAGGCGCGCCGCGCACGCGGCAGCCAGACGATGCGGACGAACAATAGGGTCGGCACCACCGACAGGGTGACGATACCGAGGTTGAAATCGAGGGTCAGCATGATTACGACGATGCCAACCAGCAGCACTAGATCGCCGAACGCGGTGATCGAGTTTTCGAGAAATTCCTGCAGCGAGTTCACGTCGCCGGTAAGCCGCGACATCATGCGGCCGGTCTCGGTCTTGTCCATGAACGACAGCGACACAAGTTGCAAATGGGCAAACATGGCTTGGCGCAGGTCGAAAATGGCATGTTCGCCGATGAGCCCGATCAAGCGGTCCTGCAGCCAGCTGGCACCGTAATTGACCGCGATAACGACGGTGAACACTGCCACCACCAATAGCAATCGGCCTGGAGTACCGTCGTCGGCCAGAATGACATTGTCGATGCCGAAGCGAATGACCAGAGGTATTGCCAACTGGACGCTAGTGACTACGAGAACGGCGGCGATCGCTAGCCATATCCGCTTACGGTAGGGGCGCACGTAAGACAGGAAGCGCCACACCACGGCGCCGTCGAACAGTGCACCAAATATTTCCTCGTCGCGATTGGTTTGCGAACCGACATAGGCGCGCGGTGGCCGTCCGCGATCCGGTTTGTTGTCAGTTTTACCAGTTACCGCGGTCATTGAGCCGCTCCCTGTATGTCTGGCATGCCGCCGGCCGGCTTATCAACGAAACGGTTTTGCAGGGTGTGGAGTTCGGCATAGCGTCCTCTCTGGACAATGAGGCTGTCGTGGGTGCCACGCTCGACGATGCGTCCGTCCTCGAGAAAGATAATCTCATCGGCATGGCGCAGCGTGCCCAGGCGGTGCGAGATGATGATGGTGGCACACGATTGCATGGGGGTTTTCAGAAGCTCGCGGACCTGCTGTTCGGTGCCGGCATCGATGGCTGCGGTCGAATCGTCAAGGATTAGCACCGCTGGTTCGAGCATGGCAGTGCGCGCAATGGCGATGCGTTGTTTTTGGCCCCCCGACAGCGATATGCCACGTTCGCCGACCAGGGTACCATAGCCTTCGGGTAGGCTGCCGATGAACGTATCGATCTGTGCCAGCGAAGCGGCGTTGGTAATCGCCTCATCCTCGGCCCACGGGTCGCCATAGGCGATGTTGTTCTCCAGCGAGGTGGTGAACAGGAATGGGTCCTGGGGTACCGCCAGAACCTGCCGCCGCAGCGATTCCAGAGTGACATCACGTATGTCTTGGCCGTCCAACGTGATACGGCCGTCTGAGACGTCGTAGAAGCGGGTCAGCAGGTGGGCGATAGTCGATTTGCCGCTACCCGGTGGTCCGACGATTCCTAATGTAAGGCCGCGCCGCACCTCGAACGACACACCGTGCAATGCTGGTGGATCGCCTTCACCGCCATAGCCGAACGAGACGTTTTCGTAGCGCACATGGGAGTCCCTGATTTCCAACGGATTGGCGCCGGCACGGTCGGTGATCGTCGGTTCTAAGTCGAGCACGGCAAATAGCCGTGTGCCGCAGGTCGATGCCCGCGCAAACGAATTCACCAGTAGGCCGAGTTGGCGCACCGGCAGCTGGAGTATGGTCATGAAGGCGAGAAATTCGGTAAGGCCGCCGACGGTCATGCGACCATCGAGAACGCGCAATCCACCGACCCAGAAAACCAGGCCCATGGCGATAAAATAGGCGAAGGTCATCACCGTTGTTGACGCCACCCGGGTTTTTATCCGCCGGTCGGCCAGCGCCATCGCCTCATCCGCGGCTTTGCCGTATTTATCGAGTTCGTAGGTTTCGGCGCCAAACGCCCGTACCACCCGGATACCGGTGAGGTTTTCGTCCATGATGCGGCCGATAACTCCCATGCGCTCCTGCAAGGCCAGCCACAAGGCGCGCAGCCTGAGCCGTGCGACGGCTGAACGCCAGGCGACGAAGGGCACAAAACTTAGGCTCAGCGCGCCGAGTAGTGGATCGGTGGAGAGCAGCAGATAGGCGCCGGCGCCAATGAGAACGCTCAACAAGACAAAGCGCACAAGCCCTGTGCTGATGAACATGCGCACGCCCTCCAGGTCGAGCATGCCGCGGGTTATCAGTTCGCCGGTATGAATCCGGTCGTGAAACGAGAAGCTTAGGCTTTGCAACTTGTCGTAGAAGGCGAGCCGGAGGTCACTGGCCATCAAATGGCCGATCGACTCGCTGGTGTAGTTTTGAGCCAGGGTAAACAGGCCGCGCAGGACAGAGACACCGAGCAGTAGTGTGGCGGTTTGGAATAAGGCTGCCTGCGCCGTTTGCGATGAGTCGGTTCCAGGGTCGAGCAATCCCAGCGCACTGTCGACGGCGTTACCCAGGAGCTGCGGCACGGCAAGTTGGAAAACCGCCGCGGCCAGGGTCGCGCTGATCGCGATGACGATACGAAAGCGATGGCGCAGGCAAAGCCGGATAATACGCCACAATACCTGGGCATCGTTACCCGGTCGGCGATCGATATTAGAAAGCGAAGTCGTCAACGGTTGATCCAGCTTTGAGCGTACGTGCGAAAGGGTAAAACGCCACCGGCGCAAACGGCTCCCATAGGGTGTGTTTAATCTGACCGCAACGGTCAGTTTATGTGCTTTTTATACAACAGCGGGCGACTCGCGCCAGCCAGTGCAAATCAGGTTATGAACTCAAGAAAAGAAAGCCCCGTCTACTGGCTTTGTCTCGATTAAGGAATGATTAGCAAATAGGAACTAGCGAGCCTGAAACCCGCGAAAACCAGCTTAAAACGCCAGTGCGCCGGGGTGGCGGATCATCAGATCGCGGGCCTCCGCGCAATTATGGGCACCCACCTGGCGCAGCGCTTCGCTGATTTCCTCGAAAAAGAAATCGGCCACGTGGCCGGGACCCTGGTCGCCCAGGGCAGCGAGGCCGTACATGAAGGCGCGGCCTGATAGGGTCGATATCGCGCCCAGCGCCAGGGCGCGCACCACGTCCTCGCCGCTGCGGATGCCGCTGTCGAACAGCACTGTCGCCCGGTCGCCAACGGTAGCGGCGATAGCGGGCAAGACGTCGATGGATGCGGGCGCGCTTTCCAGCTGGCGGCCGCCATGGTTGGAAACGACGATGCCATCGACTCCCAGTTCGACTGCTTGCTCGGCATCCTGGGGATGCAGGATACCCTTCACTATCAGTGGCCCTTTCCACGCTTCGCGGAAGCGGGCGACCTCGTCCCAGGTGAAGGCGCCGTCCGCATGGGTGCGTACGAACTTCATGACCTCGCGGTTCGGCACCTTGTCGCCAGCATAGGTCTGGTAATTGGCGAACGCCGTCTGCCCGTGGCGCTGTAACGCCAGCAGCCAGCCCGGACGGGACAGAACATCGATGAACGCGCGTAGGCCGACGCTGTAGGGGATGATCAATCGGTTACGCAGTTCGCGCGGCCGTTTGGTACGCGCTGGCACGTCAAGGGTCAATATTAGCGCGTGCACGCCGACGGTTTCGGCCCGGCGCACCAGATCGAAATTGATTGCTAGATCGTCGTGCGGCATGCGGTAGAGTTGAAACCAGGTGCAATCGGGTGCCAGTTCAGCAACTCGCTCGATGGGTGCTGCTGCTGAACTGCCCAGGGTGAACGGAATATTCGCTGCCTGGGCGGCGCGGGCAAATGTTTCCTCACCGCCCGGCCACACCAGCCCGGGTATGCCCATTGGGGCGACGCCAATGGGTGCGGCGAAGCGGCGGCCGAACAGCTTGACCTCCATATTGGCCTTGTAGTTTTCGATACCGTAGCGGGGCACCAGTTCCACCGCGTCGAGTGCTGCGGCGTTGCGCACCATGCAGGTCTCGCCTTCGCCGGCGCCGCCGTCCACATATTCGAAGGCGAAACGCGGCACCCGGCGGCGCGCGCGTTTGCGCAAGTCTTCAATAGTCGGATAACGCAGCGCGAACCCACTCGGCGGCTTTCTCGGCACTGGATCTACGGCCTTGTTATCTTTGGACATACTCGCTTCCCTAAACCTACCCCAAAACCTGAGGACGTTAATTTAGCGCAATTAATCCGGCAGGGGCAGGATCACGGGTTCACCGGTTTCAACGGAGAGGTCGGCGGCCATGGTCACATCCATCACCAGCCGGGCCTCGCGCGCGGTTACCAGCACTGGACGGTCGTAAGCAACGGCTTCGAGAAAATGCACGGTCTCGTTGGCCATCGCCCCGGCGAACACATGGTCGACCTGCTCGCCCGGCATCGATGACAACGGATAGCGGATGCCGTGCGCGGTGGTGTTAATGCGCACTTCGTGGTGGGTGTCGTCGACGGTGAGCGCACCGTCGGTGCCAACGATCTCGATCCAGCTTTGCGAATATTGCGGATAGCCCAAGGGTAGCACCCAGCCCGAGCCCGCCGTGATCGTCGTGCCGTCGTCCATGGTTACCATAATCCACTGGTGATCCGGTGTGTCGCTAACTTGGCTGAACAGCTTGCCCGATTGTTGCGAATAGACGCGCGCCGGCAGGCGCGGTTGCAGGCACCACAAGAGAAAATCGATCGAGTGGGTGCCACCCATGGCCGCCGGCGACATCTTGCTGCGGCCTTTGATCTTGGCGCCGATCTCGCGAGTAATATTGCGGCTGACCAGGCAGGTTACCGGCTCGCCAATGCGGCCCTCTTTAATGGCCTTATTGATGTAGGTGTATTTGGGATCGAAGCGCCGCGTGTAGCCGATAGTGAACTTGAGGTTGCCGGCGGCGGCCAGCGCAATCGCTTCGTCGGCCTCCTGCGGTGTCGGCGCGATGGGCTTCTCGACCATCACATGCTTGCCCGCTTCCAGTGCCGCATGAACGATGGAAAACCGTGACGATTCCGGCGTTGAGGCGATGATGATGGCGTCGATGGTGATGTCGTCAAGGAATTCGCGCCAGTCGTCGGTGAGCCGCGCCGCGCCGGTCTCTGCCGCCACTTCGGCGCCGCGCTCCGGGTCGATCTCGGCGATGTGCAACTCGTCGACTAACGCAACGCCAGTGCAGGCATTGGCCCGAATACCCCCGACCCAGCCGGCACCGACGATGGCAACGTTTATTTGCCGAAACGACAAATGTCGTCTCCTCCCTGATTATGCCGAAAGCGCATCGTGCATGTCGTGCCTGGTTTCGGCGTAGTGTTCAAGAACCAGGTCGAGCGAAAGACCGTTCTACTGTTCCAAGGAGAGCGGGTAGTCGCTCGGTTCGAGTTCGATCAGCGGGCGTTGCCGGTCGCTTTGCGGGTAGACCTGGCATTTCAGGTTGAAGGTATCGGGGTAGCCTGGAAGGCTATTGGAGAACCAAGACATAAACAGACGACCACTGTTGGTTGGAGTGTAAGTATTTCACTCTACCTTACCGCGGCGTCTGCCAAAATCATATCGGCGGCTTTTTCCGCGATCATGATGGTTGGCGCGTTGGTGTTGCCTGACACGATTACCGGCATGATCGAGGCGTCGACGACACGCAGGCCGTCGAGACCATGAATGCGCAGACGCGGATCGACCACCGCTTTCTCGTCGCTACCCATGCGGCAGGTGCTGACCGGATGGAAACTGGTGGCACCGACGTTACGCAGGAATTCGAGCATGTCGGCATCGCTGGTGACTTCCGGTCCGGGCAGGTATTCGGCCTCGACGAGGCCGGCCAAGGGCGGCGTGTTGACGATCTGGCGAACCATATGACAGCCTTTGACCAACACCTCGCTGTCGCGTGGCTGGTGCAGGAAATTTGGCCGGATCGCCGGTGGTTCGAACGGGTCGGTGGACTTGATCGTGATGGTGCCACGGCTTTCCGGGCGTAGCAGCCGCACGATCGAGGAAAAGCCTGAGAAGGGATGCAGTTTTTCGCCAATCTTGTCGGCGCTGAACAAGGTCATACTGGCCTGAATATCCGGCGTGACGGCCACCGGATCAGTCTTGAAAAATCCGGCGGCGACCGATGCGCCCATAGCCAGGAAACCGTCGCGTCGCAACGCATAACGCGCCAGTTCGAGCGCGCCGCGAAATGGATTATTGAGCGCGTCGTTCAGCGTAAGCGGTTTACGGCAACGGTAGACCAGGCGAATATTGAAATGGTCCTGCAAATTGTCGCCGACGCCCGGTATGTCGGCAACAACGCCGATGCCGAGATTACGTAAATGCTGGGCCGGCCCGACGCCGGAAAGCTGTAAGAGTTGCGGCGAGTTTATGGAGCCACCGGAGAGGATCACCTCACCACTGGCCTGTGCGGTGACGGTCCTGCCGTCGCGGGCATATTCGATGCCGGTGGCGCGAGCCCCGTCGAACAAGATTCGCGTTGCGTGGGCCGACGTGACGATATGCAGATTCTTGCGCTTACGTGCCGGCCGTAGAAATGCCACGGCGGTGCTTGAGCGCAAACCGTTGCGCGAAGTGAGTTGTAGATAGCCGAAGCCCTCACGGTTGGGGCCGTTGAAATCGTCGGTGCGCGGATAGCCGAGCGTCGCGGCGGCGTCGATAAAAGCGTCAGCCAACGGATGTGGCGTTTTTGGGTCGGACACCGCCAGTGCACCGCCGGCGCCATGGTACTCGTCGGCGCCGCGCTGCTGGTCTTCGGATTTGCGGAAATAGGGTAGCACGTCGTCGAAGCTCCAGCCGTCGTTGCCGAGCTGGCGCCAATGGTCATAGTCCTCTCGCTGACCACGGATGTAGACTAGCCCATTGATCGAACTGGAGCCGCCGAGCACTTTGCCGCGCGGATTGGGAATGCGCCGGTCGGCCACTGCCGCATCGGGCTCGTTGGCATAGAGCCAGTTGACCTTTGGATTGGTGAAATGCTTGCCGTAGCCCAGCGGAATGTGGATCCACGGATTGCGGCCAGCGCCACCAGCCTCGAGCAGCAGTACCCGATGGTGACCCGACGTACTCAGCCGATTGGCCAGCACGCAACCGGCGCTGCCGGCACCGACGATAATGTAGTCGTATGGCTCTGATGTTGGCATCAGGGTCTCGTTAGCTTCGGCGACGCGCCGGCATCTTGTTTTGTATTTCTTTGCCGTCTACGCCTTATCACAGCCCCTGTGACATGCCTATCATAGCGCCGGTTGGTGATTGCAGCATGTTAAGGGGGACCCAATAAGTGGACGACGCGATACAGATTAGGATGGGCGGCTACGGCCCGCCAACGACGACCCACAGCCGGGCGCTAAAGTTCATCGGTAATCGCCTGGAAGCCCAGTTGGGCGACCGTGTCGATATTAAATATATCTGGAACATCATGGATTTTGGCTACCGCTCTAGCGACATCGTGTGGCTGACCGAATGCGGCATTCTAACGATGTCCTATCAATCGACCGCCTATCTGGGTAAGCGGATACCCGAACTCGGCTTCGTCGATCTGCCGTACCTGTTCCCCGACCTCGACGCTGCCCGCGCGGCTTATGACGGCGCGTTGGGCAGGCATCTGATTGGCTGCATCGAGGCGAAGGCCAACCTCCAGGTAGTAGGATTTTTCGAGAATGGCTTCCGCCACATCTCCAACAAATTACGGCCGGTTCACCGGCCCGAGGATCTGGCTGGTATGAAGATCCGCATGCTGTACAGCAACATCCACGAACGCACCTTCGAGCTGCTTGGCGCCGAACCGCTACAAATGGACCTAACCGAGGCGATCGAGGGGGTCATCGCCGACACGCTGGACGCGCAGGAAAACCCGTTGGCCAACACGGTCACCTACGGGGTGCACAAATATCACCACTACCACACGCTGAGCAGTCACTTTTACTTATCGCGTGGCGTTTGGGTGAACCGCGATGCCTTCGCTTCCTGGCCCGACAATATGCGCGCCGCCATGGATGAGATTGTGCCCGAGGCCGTTGCCTATCAACGCGGTCTGGCGGTCGAGGAAGAAGAAGTCTCACGCCGGGCGATCGAGATGGAGGGTTGCGAGATCGTCGAGTTGACGGCGGAAGAGCACGCCGTCTTCGCCGCCAAGGTGGCGCCGCTGCATGAAGAAGCGCGGGATACCTTCGGCGACGTCATGTTCGACATGCTGTAGGCGCTCAATCAACAGGGGAAAATAATGTGAGCGACAAAGTCGCCGCCGAACGTAAAGTTAACTGCCTGGTTGAAGTCGGCAAAGAATATTTTTTTGGGCTGCCCAGCGGTGCTACCATGGAAATCCACAGGACGTTATCATCGACCTGGCGGAAGGCATGCGACAGGCAATCTACTCGCCACTGGTGCTTGAAGCTGCGGGTGGGGAGCGATTTAGTCAAATATCGTTTTAAGCCCCGTCCGGCATAATCCAGGTGCCGGTTTCACCGGCCAGCGCCCGGCCCAGGTTGGGGTCGATGAAGGCCCAGGCGTGGAGTACGCTCTCGCGTTCCTCGATGTGCGCCAGACACGCTTCGGTCACGGTGACGGCGGTGGTCTCGCCGACGGCAATCCGCCGGGCTATCTCGGTAGCGGAGAGACGGTTCAGATCGGTGGCGGGCATGGGCGTATAGTGCGATCCCTCACGCCAGCCGTTTCACCCCAACTTCGTCGGCGACGGTGTTGAGCTTATCCAAGAGCGGTGCGGTGATAGGGATGCCGTTGGCCTTGCGGTCTTGGTAGATGCGCCAGCTATTGGTGCCGGGCATGCGGATTTCGTCGGCGCCTGGAAGTTTGGTCGAGCTGGTCATTTCGCGCGAAATGCGGTCGACATTGGCCTTGAACACGGCGGGGTCGAGGAAGTGGGCGACGTCGATCGCCATGATGAACTGGCCGGTATTGGTCTCGCTATTGGGGTCCTCGCCGATGTGGATGACGTCGGAGCCGAAGGCGCCGCCGTTCAGCGTGCCGGCGAGGAAGCCAATTACCATCGACAGGCCGAAGCCCTTAGCACCGCCGATATGGGTGAGGACGCCATCGTCGGCCTTCGCCGAATCGGTGATCGGATTGCCCTGGACGTCGATTACCCAGCCCTCGGGCATGGGCTCGCCGTGCATCGCCTTGACCATGATTTTACCGAGCGAGGAATTAGTGGTCGCCATGTCGATGACCACCGGCGGCTCGTCGGCCGCCGGGATGGCGACGGCGATCGGGTTCGTGCCAACCAATAAATCGCTGCCACCAAAAGGCCCGGCATGGTTAGCGCTGCCGACGCAGGCGATGACGCCGATCTGGTCGCGCTCGAGCGCCATTGAGGCGTAGACCGCTGCCGCGCCGGCGTGGTTGGAGTGCTGCAGGCCGACCCAGGCGAGGCCGCTCTCCGCCGCCATGTCCATCGCCAGGTTCATGGAATAGCGCGCCACCAGGTGGCCCATGCCGTTATCGCCGTTGACCAGCGCCATCGCCGGGGTCTGCTTCTCGACCCGGATATTGGGAGTTTTGTTGATGGCGCCGCCTTTGATGCGGTTGACATACATCTGCACCCGAATGCAGCCGTGGCTGTCCTTGCCGAGCAGGTCGCCATCGGCCATGGCGCGGGCGAGCTCGACAGCGTCGTCATCGGGTAGTTCAACCGCCCGGAACACCTGAGTCATAAAGTCTTTCAGCCGCTCGTAAGGAACGCGGAGCGCGTTCTCGTCGACGGGAAATTCGGGCGAAATGGCAGGCGAGTCAGACATGGTTGGGCCCCTCCAGGCAAGGTTATTCTTTTGTCCAAGCTTAGCGTGTTGGACCGGATACGGCCAGTAACTGGCCTATGCGTTAGTACGGGTTTTCGACTAACGTAGGTGTGGCCATAACGCATAAGAAAAAAGGTGCCGCCATGCCCTACGATCCCGCCATCCCGCCATCGCGCGGTTTTCTCGAACAAGTGCCGGCGTTCCTCGCCGGCGGCGACACACCGCGTGACCTGCTCGAACGCTGCGTCGCCGTGATTGAGATGCGCGATTCGGAACTTCAGGCCTTCGTTACCCTGAACTTCGATGGCGCGCGCGCCGCCGCCGACGCCGCCAGCGAACGCTATGCAGCGGGCAGTCCGCTATCGCCGGTCGACGGCTTACCGATCGGTCTCAAGGATATTATCGAGACCGCCGACATGCCGACCCAATGCGGCAGCCCGATATATGAAGGCTATGCGGGTGGGCGCGACGCGCCGGTGGCCGCGGCGCTGCGCCGCGGTGGTGCGGTGATCGTCGGCAAGACCGCGACCACCGAGTTCGCCTACGGCAACATTATGCCCACGCGCAACCCGTTCGACCCCGAGCGCACGCCAGGTACCTCGTCGAGTGGTTCGGCGGCTGCGGTTGGTGCCGGCATGGTGCCGGTCGCCATCGGCACCCAGCTCATGTCGTCAGTGATGCGTCCGGCGAGCTATTGCGGCCAGGTGGGTGTGAAACCGACTTATGGCGCGATCCGCCAGGCGGCGATCCATCCGTTCTCGCCATCGGGCGAGCATGTCGGCGCTCATGCCGCTGCGCTCGCCGACGCTTGGGCGGTGCTGCGATTTTTGTCGCATGAGGCCGGGCCGGTGCCAGGCTCATACGGCATCGACGGGCCGGACACCCTGCCAGCTGACGAAAAGCCGACGCGGCTGATGCGTATGTACACGCCGGGCTGGGAGCTTGCTGATTCTGAGATTAAAGCCACCATCGAAGCTGCACTCGACCGTCTGGCGAACGAAGGGGTCGAGATCGTCGAACCGGTGGATGTGCCGGCTCTCGCCACGTTGGAAGATGATTTTGCCCGAGCTGATTGGGCGATCTCCGAAGTTGCCGCGTTCGAGATGCGTTGGCCGTTCTTCGAGTACGAGGCGGCGGGCCATACTCACCACCGCCGTATCGAAAAGTTGCTTGAGCGGGCGCACACGATCACGCTGGCCGACTACCACGCGGCGCTCGATTTCAAAGCGGCGTTCCGTAGCCGTCTAAACACCTCCCGTAAATACATCGACGGCATCGTTGGCCTGACGGCGCCCGAGGTGGCGCCGGTCGGCCTGGAGAATATCGGCCATCCGGTTACCTGCTCGCCCGCGACGTGCGCTGGCGCGCCATCGTTGACCTTGCCGGTTTTGGCCGCCCACGACATGCCGCTGGGTCTGCAGCTGGTCGGCTTTCACGGCCAGGACGCTCGCCTATTCGCACAAGCCTCATGGGTGGAAAGCGTGTTTGGGTAGGTGCTAAAGTTTTTCTTAACCCCCGCCTAAATCCCCCCCCAATGACGCGCGTGGATGGAACATGTGAACGAGGTAGCGGAAAAGTCGCTGCGGTCGTCCAGCGATTCCTGGCACGTGGGCACCAACATTCCCGGTAAACCGCGTGTGTATATGCCCTATATCGGTGGCGTTCCAGTTTATGCCGCGAAGTGTGAACAAGTTGCCGGCGATGGTTACAACGACTTTGCGCTGTCCTAAATGTCGAGTTCTGGGTAGTGGCGGTAAATGCCGTCCTCGTTGAACGCAATGCGCTGGTCCGATGCAGCGTAGGCCTTGATACGCGGTCGTTCGGCGATGCGCGCGTGCAGACCGACCAATAACGGATATTTAGGCTCGGCCTGCGCCATGGCGTTGGGAAACGCGTAGCGTAGACCTTCGATGTGCTGGAACAACGACAGGTCGGCGTAGGTGAGCCTGGCGCCGACTAAATGTCTGCTATCCGACGGGTTTTGTTCCAGTACCCGCTCGATGTAATCGAGGAATTTGGGCAGCCGCTCGTCGAGGAAATTTTCGGACCGGCGCAGCGCCTCGTCGCGTTGCTCTTCGTAGTAGAAGCTTTTCGCTAGCGGGTGGTGGACGTCGTGGGCTTCGACCAGGAAGTCATCCATGGTGAGCTGCAGTTGATGGGTCCACATGCGGCCAGCTTCGTTAGCTGGCACCAGTTTGTGGCGGGCCCCGAGGAACATTAAAATATTTGCGGTTTGCGCGATTACCCGCTTGTTGGCTTTCAGAATTGGTGGGGCGTAGGGTGGATGGTCGGTGTTGTTACCGGTGAGAAAATCCAGCATGTCCGATATGCCGTTCTCACGGACCACATCGATATAATTCGCTGCGGCTTCTTCCAGCACCAGGCGGATAAATTCGCCGCGGCCCTGAATTGTCGGCCAGTAATAAAGTTCGTAGCGCACGGGTCGTCTCCTACTCCGAATTTCGTATTTGACTAAGCTCGCAAGAACCCGAGGCGTTGACAACAACTGCGGATGCCCGCGGTATGGAAACGGCGGGCGATACACGTTAGAAAGTTCCTCCAAAGACACAGCGCTAGAGACTGTGCCCGGCCAATAAGCGACCGTCGGCTACACGGGAGGATGAAATGAAACTGCTGTATTTCGATGATTTCAGGCTGGGCGTTCTGAGCGGTGATGAGGTAGTGGATGTTTCTGCCGAGGTACAGGACATCCCACACACTGGGCCAGGCGAATTAATGAACGGCCTGATCGAACGCTTCGACGATTATTGTGGGCGCTTGGAAGCCGCCGTTGAAGCCGGCGAGGGCATCCCGGTTGGTGAGGCGCGCATCCGCCCGCCGCTGCCGCGGCCGGGCAATATCGACTGTATGGCGGTTAATTACATGGAAGACGGCACGCTGCCCGAGCCGGCGCCAATCAACGCCTTCCACAAGGCGACGAACACGGTGATCGGTCCCGGCGACGATATGGTGCTGCCCGACATACCCGCCAGTATTTTTGAGGGTGAGGCCGAAATCGGCGTCGTCATCGGCAAGCGGGCGAGTTGGGTGAGCGAAGCTGACGCAATGAATTACGTGTTCGGCTATGTCAATTTCATCGACGGTTCGGCGCGTGGTATGCCGCCGGCCACTAATGTGTTCCACCAGATGAAATCGCGTGACACCTTCGCGCCGATGGGTCCCTATCTGGTGACAGCCGACGAGATCGACGACCCGCAGAAGCTACAGATCCAACTTTGGGTTAACGGCGATCTGATGCAGAACTTCAACTCCGACGACATGGCGCACAGCATCGCCCGCTGCATCGAATGGATGAGTTCGATCCATACCCTCGATCCGGGTGATGTGATCGCCAGCGGTACCAACCATCGCGGCCTCAATCCATTCCAGGATGGCGATTTGGTCGAATTGGAAATCGAAGGATTGGGTCGGTTGAGCTTTAATATCAAGGATGATCTCAAGCGGACCTGGGCGCGGATCACCCGTCACCAGCACGCCGAAAGCGGGCTCGAGGGTCGTTTCACGCCACAGCTGACCGGAAAGTACGCGCCGGGGAGCTAACCTCGGAGCACTCGCCAAATGGCTCCTTTTTCGCCCGCGGCTTCGAACACGATCCGCGGAATACTGAGCATGATCGCCGGTGGCGGTGCGCTAACTGTCAGCGACGCCGCCACCAAATGGCTGACGGCGTCTTTTCCCATAGGAGAAATCCTGTTCGTGCGCGCCCTGGTCGTCGCGGTCCTCGTCTGGCTTATTGTGTGGCGCAGCGGCACATTCAGCGGGTTACGCATTGGGCGCTGGCGCAATGTTGGGGCTCGATCGCTGCTCGCGGTGTGCTCGACATTCCTCATCGTTTCGTCACTGGCACGGTTACCGCTCAACGAAGTGATCGCGATCCTGTTTGTCGGACCGATATTCGTTGCCGTTTTGGCTCCATTGGTGCTTGGCGAGCGGGTGAGCGTGCATCGGTGGCTGGCGGTGCTTATCGGTTTTACCGGTATGTTGATTATGGTGCGCCCGGGTAGTGAGGCGTTTCAATTCGCTGCGCTGCTACCGGTCGTCGCGGCGATGGTTGCTGCGACGCGCGATATTGTTACCCGGCGTATCAGCGCCGCCGAATCGTCGACCGCCATATTGTTCTATTCGATGATCGCGTTGATGTTAGCAGGCCTCGCCACCGCGCCATTCGGTTGGCAGCCGATGGATACAACCGATCTGGCACTTGCTGCGTTCACCGGCGTGATGTTCGGGCTCGGGCATTTTTTCATTATCGAGGCAATGCGCTACGGCGAAGCGACCGTAGTCGCACCCTACCGCTACACCAACTTGATTTGGGCAGTGCTATTGGGCTTTCTGCTGTGGGGCGAGATTCCTAGTATCTGGGTGCTTGCGGGCACGCCGCTTGTTGTTGGCAGCGGCCTTTACATATTGTTGCACGAGAGATTGCGCCGACGGCTGGAGACCGCTCAGCAATAAGTTAATAATCTTCGGTTATTATTTTTGGACCGTCGCGGAAGAGATAGTGCGCACGAATCGGTACCGCGAAATGACAATTACAGTATTGTAAGGTATCCACGTATTGTTGACTGGGCTCCCATAATTCACATGGGTCCCACCGCCAAAACCCGGATTGAAAGCTAGTGTTTGATAGCGGCATAATTTTTGATGTCACTCTAATTCTGATCGCCGTAATCGCCGCAGCGGGGACAGGCATCATGGCTGGATGTTACTCGCTTCGCCGGACCGGTTCCGAGCGGAATACCTCGTTGTCTGCAATGGTCTGACCGGGTAATTTTCGACGACGACGGGAAGATCGTCGAAATCTGGGCTGTCGGGCGGGACATCACCGAGAGCAAACTATCAGAACAGGCGCTACGCGACAGTGAGGAACGTTACCGCCAGCTGGTGGAATTATCGCCGCGGAAGGCATCATTCCGCTTATTCTCATCGGCGTCGGCTGGCGTCAGCTTTGGCGCCCCGGCGGCGGTTGAGTTCGTTTACGCTAGCGCGATGCGTTGCTCGACCCAGCGCGCCATGGCGAGCAAGCGCTCGTCGGTGTCGCGGCGGCTGACGAGCTGCAGTCCCACTGGCATGCCTGATGGTCCGGTGAATACCGGCAAGGACAGGCAGGGCAGGTACATCAACGTCCATATGCGGTTAAAAAAAGAAGGTTCGATCGACATGCGGTCGGTCGGTGCTTCGCCGCGGTTGCTCGGTGTTATCAGCACGTCGAATTCGTCAAAGATTCCATCGATCGCAGCGCGAGCACGCTCCGCGAGTGCTTTGGCGTTCGCGTACTGCGCTTCGGTGACATCCTTGGCTTCGCGGATACTTTTTTGTGCCCAGGAGTTGATCTGGTCTAGACGATCGCCAACGTCCGCTGAAATGGCACGGGAATCTTCGGTGCACAGGAGGGTCAGGAATTCGGCCATCGCGTCGGAGACTTCAACCGGCGGTTCGATGTCGCTCACCGCCGCGCCGGCGTCGACCAGAATCTCCGCTGCCTGCGCCAGCATGGCGACCGTTTCCGGCAAAGCTTCCGGCCAGGCTTCGGTGCGACACACGCCAACGCGCAGGGGCATATCGTTTGGCAGGTCGAGCGTGGTGGGTACTATCCCCAGCGAGGCCGCGCGCATCAGAGCCACATCGTCGAGGCAACGGGCGAACAGGCCCGGCGTGTCGATCGACGGTTTGGCGTGGCGCACGCCGCCTGTCGGCAGGCCGTTAAAGCTCGCCTTGTAGCCATATAACCCGCACAGCGAGGCGGGCAGAATCACCGAACCGCCGGTCTGAGAGCCGGTCGCTAGCGGCACCATGAAGTCGGCCACAGCGGCCACCGAGCCGCTCGAGGAAGCGCCGGGTGCGCGCTGGAGATCGTGGGGATTACGTGTCGACGTCGGGATGGGGTTGGCGAACTCGGTCGTCCGCGTCTTGCCGAAGACAACCGCACCGGCATCGCGCAGCGCAGCGACCCATTCGCTATCGGCTTCTGGCTGGTGCCCGTTGTGGATCGTTGTGCCGTAGCAGGTTGGCATGTCGGCGGTATCGTAGATATCCTTGATGCCGACCGGAATGCCGTGCAGCAGGCCGCGCGATGGCTCGCCGTCCCGCTCGCGGGCTTGCGTCAGCGCTAGATCGGGGTCGAGGAAGGCCCAGGCGTCGATATCTGGCTCGCGCGCCTCGATACGGGTCAGACAATCGCGCACCAGTTCTTCGGAACTGATCTCGCCGCTATCGAGTTGGGCGCGGGCCTCGCTCGCGGTTAGAAGGTTAAGTCCGCCGGGACCGGCGTTGCTTAAATCACGCATGTGCAGCTCCTATGCGTTGAGGCCGGCCATCAGCTCGGCCGGATCGATGGGTAGTTTCAGCTCCTTACCCTGCTTCGCCGACAAATCCATCGCCATGGTCAGCATCAGATTACGATGGCCCTCGGCAGCGGTGGCGTGGGGCGTTTTTTTGCCGTTGTAGATGCGGTTGAACCAGGATTGGGTTTCCTCGCGCATCGGCCCCCACAGTTCGCCGTCATGCATGTCGCCGGGCGGGAAGCTGGTGAGGAAGTCGACGTTGCGCTCGACCTCGATGGTTAAACCGTCGGGATTGTAGGCCGGGCCTTGCGCGTTCTCGGTCGCCAGGATGACGTCGCGGTGGGTGTCCTCGATGTCGATAACGCCCTCGGTGCCGACGATGCCGATCTCCAGCCCGTAGACCGCGCCCGGCCACTCCTTGGGCAGCGCCCAGCAAATATTCATGGAGAACATGGAGCCGTTCTCCATCGTGAAGACGCCGAAGGTAGCGTCCTTAGTGCCCAGCTCCATCATCACGTTTTGGGTCGAACGGGCGAAGATCGAGACCGGTTTGCCTGCATCGCCCATGAACCAAAAGGCCATGTCGAGGCTATGGGTGCCCGAGACCACCATCGGTGTCAGGTGGCGGCGGTCCTGGGTTAGGCGCACCTCACCGGTGGGTGCCATGCGGTTCATGAAGGCGCGTACCACGGCGCAGTTGAACTCACCGATCTGGCCGGATTGGATGCGTTCCTTGACGACGAGGAAGCGCCGACGGAAGCGTTGGGTATAGCCGACCACGGCGTCGACGCCGGCAGCCTCGATGGCGGCGAGCACCTCGGCGGACTGGTGTGCGTCGGTCGCCAGCGGTTTCTCGATGAACAGCATATGGCCCTGTTTGACCGCGGCTAGGGTCGGCTCCACATGGGCCCAGGTCGAGGTGGCGATAATCACCGCGTCGACCTCGGGCCGCGCGATCAGCTCGTGGAAATTGTTGGTAAAAAAGTTGGCGCCGATATCGTCTTTAAGTTTCTGGCCGACCGCCTCGTTCATGTCCGATAGGCCGATCCAGCCGATGCCGGGAAAATCCTTGGCCAGGGTGGCGCGCATGCGCCCCACGACGCCGCAGCCGACGATCGCCAGCCCCAGTTCCTTCTTATCCACCATTTACTTCCTCTGTATCCCCAGTTTTGCTTTTCGTTGACCTGTTATAGCTGGTTGGACTGCGTCTGTGGATACAGTGCTCACAAATTTACCCGCCGCAACGCATCGCTTGCGTCCATTTAGAACGATATAGTGGGCCGCGCCGAACAAATGGGTGGCGCGGTCCGTCGCCACAGGTAGCACCAGATAGAAAGAACTTAGTATGCGTCTCGCAACCTTTATTCATGACGGCCGGCAGCGGCTCGGAGCGCTCGATCCCGCCAGCGACAGCGTGGTCGACCTGTCGGTCGCCGCGCCCGATCTGCCGGGCGATATGAATGCCCTGATCGCGCTCGGCGCTGACGGCCTGGCTGCGGCGCAAAAGGGCGTCGACGCCGCGAGCGACGATGCACGGCTGGTACTCGATGCCGTCACCCTGTGCGCACCCAACTGGCCGCCACAGCGCGACCCGTTCGCGGTCGGGCGGAACTATCACGAGCACGCGCAGGAGTTTCACGATCCTGGTTTCGACGCCACGGCAGGAACGACCGCTGTGCCCGACCACCCGATTATCTTCACCAAGGCGACGACGTCGGTGACTGGTCCGTTCGACCCGATCCCGGCGCATCTCGACCCCACCAACACCACCGACTATGAGGGCGAGCTGGCGGTGATCATTGGTCCTGGCGGGCGCGGCATATCCAAGGCGAACGCGCTCGATCACGTTTACGGCTACACGGTATCGAACGACGTCACCGCGCGCACCCTGCAGCACCAGCACAAGCAGTGGACTATCGGCAAGGGCCTCGACGGCTACTGCCCCAAGGGCCCGGCGATCCTCACCGCGGACGAGGCCGGCGACGTGCGCGACATGCGTCTGCGCACCTGGGTCAATGGCGAGGAACGCCAGGATGCCAAGGTGGCCGACCTGATCTTCGATATTCCGACCCTGATCGAGGACCTGTCGGAAGGGATTACGCTGCTGCCTGGTGACGTTATTCTCACCGGCACGCCGGTCGGCGTCGGCATCGGCTTCGAACCGCCAGTATTCCTGAAGTCCGGCGATGTGGTAAAAATAACCATCGATCCTATCGGGAGTATCGAGAACGAGGTCGATTAAAAAAAGGAACCAAAAAGGGGAAGAAACGATGACACAGCGTGTCGGCATGGTGGGTATGGGTCTGATGGGCCAGGCCTTTATTCACAACATGCGCAAGTCGCAATTCTACGTTCAGGGTTTCGACGTCAACCCGGCGCGCATGGACGATCTAGCCAAACAGGGCGGCTACCCGGTGGACACACCGGCCGCGGCAGCCAAGGACGTGGACTGCGTTATTGCTTCGCTACCCACCAGCGACATCGCCCGTGAGGCCTTACTGGGTCCGGATGGCGTCGCCGAGGGTGCGGCAGAAGGGCTTTATATTTGCGATACCACCACCGCGCGCCCAGAGGATTCCGAGGCACTGTTCGCCGACATGGTCGAACGCGGTATTTGCTATCTGGATTCCTGCGTCAGCGGCACCAGCACCATGGCGCAGGCCGGCGATCTGGTGGTCATCGCCGGCGGTAACGAAGAAAATTTCGACGCCTGCAAGCCCTATTTTGAGGGCTTTAGCCGCGCCGCCTATTTCATGGGGCCGGCCGGCGCGGGAGCGCGCACCAAACTGGTGATTAACCTCGTTCTTGCTGGCAACCGGCTGGCGCTCGGCGAAGGCATGGTGCTCGGTGAAAAGGCTGGGCTCGATACCAATAATCTGCTGAAAGTGCTGCAGGATGGTGCGTCCAGCTCGAAGACCATGGTCGACAAAGGCCCTAAGATGATCGACGCCGACTATTCCAAGCAAGGCCAGGTGAGAATTTCGCTGAAGGATGCACGCCTCATGCTCGAGCAGGGGCAACGCCTGGGCACGCCGATGCTGATGACCAGCATCTGGTCGCAGGTGCTGCAGATGGCCTACGAGAAAGGCTACGGTGAGAAGGACACGGTGGCGTTTTTTGAGATTTTGCGTAGCATGGCGGGCCTCGAAGAGCGCCAGGGTATCGACGACGTGCCGTTCGGCAAGCCCGAGTAGAGTGGCGAATATTCTATGAACGGTACGCCGATGAATTCGTCGAAGACGGTCTATTACTTCAACCGGGTCGCCCACCCGGTTTATTTGGAGACCATCGCTGCACAGCCCGACATCGAGTTGCATAAATTCGTCAACGACAGCTCGGACGGTGATGTCGCGCCGGTGATGGCGGCGGCGCACGCCTACCAGATCGATTCCAACCGCGCCGCCATCCCGGAGAAATACTGGGCCAACGAGACGCTGTTGGCGCGCAGTCCCAACCTGCTATTGGTGTCGACCAGCGGCGCCGGCTACGACACCATCGACGTGGCGGCGTGCACGCGTGCCGGCGTTCTGGTAGCCAACCAGTCGGGCGCCAACCGCGAAGCCGTTAGCGAGCACGCGCTCGGCCTCATTCTGTCGATATCGAAGCGCATCACCGAGACCGACCGGGTGATGCGCAACAGTGGCGGCAAGGTCAACCGCGAGGACTATGTTGGCGACGAGGTGGCCAGCAAGACCCTGGGCGTCATCGGCATCGGCAATATCGGCAGTACGCTGACCAAGATGTGCGTCGCCGCGCTGGACATGCCAGTGCTGGCTTACGACCCCTATGTCGACCATGCGACCATCGAATCTTACGGTGCCACCAAGGTCGAGTTCGACGAGTTGCTGGCGCACGCCGACTATGTGTCGGTGCATTGCCCACGCACTGAGGAGACGCAGAACATGCTCGATGCCGCGGCGTTCGCGGCGATGAAGCCGAGCGCCTATTTCATCTCCACGGCGCGCGGAGGCATCCACAACGAGGCGGCGCTCTATGGCGCGCTGACCAGTGGCCAGATTAAAGGTGCGGGGGTCGACGTGTGGGACCCGGAGCCGCCCAACCCGGCGCACCCGCTACTGAAGCTGGATAATGTTATCGCCAGCCCGCACACCGCCGGTCTGACCTTCACCGCACGCGAAAATCTCGCCCAATGGGCCGCCGAGCAACTGCTCGATGTGTTGAACGGCCAGCGCCCGCCTCGGCTAATCAATCCTGACGCCTGGCCGCTGTTCCAAGAACGCTACGAAAAGCTGCTGGGGCCGGCTACTGAATCCTCTTGAGGTCGCGCTCAGGCGCCGAGTTGCACTGTGTGCTCATTCCGTATGATGAAACACCGCTCGTGAGCACCGGTTCATCGGTCTGGCGGCCCCTTAAGACTTTTACCTACCGCAAATACTAGGTCACAAGACCGGTGCCTATTCATTACATAACCTTTACCGGGCCTTCGGCTAGTGATTTGGCCCGGGTTCTCGCATTATCAAATTTGGAAAATTTTCTAAGCGATAAAGAAATGGAGTGAAAGGGAAGGAAATGCCCAAATTCTCGAAATTAATCGTTATGGCTGTTCTGTTGGGTATGATGGTCGCTAGCGGCCTGCTTTCCGCGCCGCAGCGCGCGAGAAATCTCAGCCTTCTGTGCCGCGGCTGCCACCCAGTGCGGCGAAGCGTTTCAAATGATAATCGGCGTCGCCGAACAGGGTACCGATCATGGTTAGCCGCTTGAAGTAGTGGCTGACGAACAGCTCGTCGGTCATACCCATGCCGCCATGCAGCTGGATCGCCTGCTGGCCGATCATTCTGCCGGCTTGACCAATTTGCACCTTGGCCGCCGAGGCCGCGCGTGCGCGGTTCGTCGCATCGTCGCTCGACGCGATGGCGGCGGCGGCGCGGTGGACCAGGGCGCGCGACAGCTCAAGCTCGTTGAACATATCAACGGCGCGGTGCTGGAGCACCTGAAAACTACCGATCGGCGCGCCGAACTGCTCGCGGGTCTTGAGATATTCCACCGACGCGTCGACTAGCACGGCCATGACGCCGACCGCTTCAGCGCAGGTGGCAACACTGGCTTCGTCGATCACCCACTCGATCAGCGGATAGGCCGCGCCGGCCGCGCCGATCAGGGCGTCGCCGCTCACCGTAACGTCGTCGAGGGTTACTTCTGCGCCATGCAGGCCGTCGACCGTTGGGTAGCCGCGCCGGTCAACGCCGTTGGCATTGCCATCGACCAGAAATAGCGAAATACCGGCCTCGTCGCGGCTGTCGCCGGAGGTGCGTGCCGTGACGATCAGCTTGTCGGCGCTGGCACCATGCATGACCACGCCCTTGGCGCCGTCGAGTACGTAGCCGCCGCCGGCTTTACGCGCCGTGGTTTCGACGTTGGCCAGGTTGTAGCGCGACTGGCGCTCGGCGAAGGCGAAGGAGAGAAGCGTTTCGCCGGCGATCACCGGCGGGATCAGCGCTGCCTGTTGTTCAGCGCTGCCGCCATAGCGCAACAGTCCGCCGCCGAGCAGTACGGTCGACAGATAAGGCTCGACTACGAGGCCGCGGCCGATCGCTTCCATGAGTATCGCGGTATCGGCCAGGGTGCCGTCGAGCCCGCCATGGTCTTCCGGCATGGCCAGACCGAGCCAGCCCAGATCGGCGAACTGGCACCAGATGGCGCGGTCGAAACCTTCCTCGGTCTCGACGAGCCGGCGGCGGGTGTTGAACGGATAGTCGCGTTCGATAAACCGTTCGGCGCTGTCCTTGAGCAGCTGTTGTTCTTCGCTGAGCGCAATGTCCATGGCGGTTTTTTTCCGTACCTCTTGCCGGACGGTTATCGGGGTGCACGGCCGGTTAGAGGCCGAGCACCGCTTTGGCGATGATGTTTTTCTGAATCTCGTTGCTGCCGCCGTAGATCGACGATTTGCGCCAGTTGAAATAACGCGGCGCGATGGCGGCGGCGTAGTCGGGGCCGATCGGCTCTTCGTTCCAGCCGACCTCCAACGCTTCGTGGATAAACGGGTGGGTGTAGTTACCGACGGCCTCAAACAATAATTCAGTGATCGCCTGCTGGATTTCGGTGCCGCGCAACTTTAGCAGTGAGGCCTCGGGTCCCGGTGGGCTACCAGCAGTCTCGGCGGCCAGTACCTGTAGCACCATCGCCTCGAGCGCTAGTAGATCGATCTCGACTTTGGCGATCTTGGTCTGAAACGTCGGGTCGTCGAGCAACGGTTTACCGTCGACCAGTTCCTCGGCAGCGATCTTGCGGACCCGGGCGAGCTGATTCTTCGACTGGCCGACGTCGGCGGTCCAGGTGCGCTCGTGCCCGAGCAGGTATTTGGCGTAGGTCCAGCCCTTGTTCTCCTCGCCAACCAGATTTTCGACCGGCACCCGAACATCATCGAAAAACACGTCGTTAATTTCCTGCCCGCCGTCCATGGTGGTGATCGGCCGCACCTCGACACCGGGGCTGGTCATGTCGATAAGCAGGAACGAGATGCCGGCCTGCTTTTTGCCTTCGGTCGAGGTGCGTACCAGGCAGAACATCATGTTGGCGTACTGGGCAAAGCTGGTCCAAGTCTTGGCGCCGTTGACGACGTAGTGGTCGCCGTCGCGCACGGCGCGGGTCTTGAGCGAAGCCAGGTCGGACCCCGAACCGGGTTCGGAATAGCCCTGGCACCACCAGTCCTCGGTGGTGAGTATACGCGGCAGGTAGTACTGCTTCTGCGTTTCGTTGCCGAAGGCGATGATCACCGGCCCAACCATGGCGACGCCGAACGGCATGATGCGCGGCGCGCCGGCTAAAGCCATCTCTTCCATGAAGATGTGGCGCTGGATCGGCGACCAGCCGGTGCCGCCATGCTCGACCGGCCAGCCGGGCACCATCCAGCCGCGGTCGTTGACGATGCGCTGCCAGGTCACATAGTCGTCCTTGACCAGCTTGAGGCCCATTTCGGTCTTGCGCCTGATTTCCGGCGGCAGCTTGTCGCGCATGAACGCCCGCACGTCGTCGCGGAACGCTCCGTCTTCCGGGCTCAGCTTGATTTCCATGTCAGACCCTCCGGCCACGCCATCTATGCCGGCACGAAAACCGGCTGCCTATTATGGCGGTTCCGAGCGATGCCGGCCATAGGCGACACACATCCATCGCTCAGGCCGGGCGGTCTGATTTATAGATTGTAGGCGGCCTGAGGGGCAGGCGCTCTCAAGCGAAAGTGCCGCCCCTCGGCGTCAGGTATTATCTTAGTTCACCGCCTCGTAGTTGATGATGAAGTCGTCCGGCACCGTGGGTCCCCAGGACGCAAACGCACCTTCCATCGGCCAGTCGCGGGCCTGCCAGTCATAGTCGCCCGGGATGTAGTCCATGTCCGAGAAGAACTCGACTAGCCCGTTCCAGGGGTCGCGGAAGTAGGTAAAATAATTTGAGCCAACGACGTGACGCCCGAAACCCCAGGTAGGTTCATATCCTTTGTCGATCATGCTAGTCACGTTAAGCCCGATCTCGTCGACATTGCCCATCTCGAAGCTGGCATGGTGCAGGCCCGGCGCCTCCGACTTCGCCAACGCGACAACATGATGGTCGCTACCGCCATCGAGAT
This sequence comes from uncultured Rhodospirillaceae bacterium, assembly GCA_964530225.1. GTDB lineage: Bacteria > Pseudomonadota > Alphaproteobacteria > UBA6615 > UBA6615 > CAZHBA01. The sequence continues at coordinate 37,803 of CAZHBA010000124.1, forward strand.
ACATGAAGGCAATACCAGGGCCGATACGGTCGGCGATTTTCATGCCGAGCAGGCCGGTGTAGAAATCGATTTTGGTCTCGACATCGGTGGTGAACTGTAAAATGTGGCCCAACCGGCGCGGTTGCACCAGTGTGTCGTACTCCGGAGCCGCCCGCGGTCCTAGGCGATGATAATGGCCAGGTACGTTGACCAGAAAATCGGGTTGGTCACCCCGTGCACCGGGGCCGCCGAGTGATGGTGCGGCATCGGCGACCACGACGTTGACCAAAACGTCGTCGGAATCGCGCACCCAAATACCCGGTTCTGGCGTCTCTTTGGGCGCATCGAGCAGTGCGTGACCGGCGCCTTCCAGGCGTTCAGTGATATCGGCGAGACCGCTCTCTGTCGTGCCGAACGAAACATGGTGTAATTTTCGCTGCGACCCCTCAATAAAGGTAAGTTGATCCTGGTCGCGCCCGGCACAGCGCGCGACACCGTGATTATTGCGCTCGACGCGCTCAAGGCCTACGTCGGTAAAAAAGCTCAGCGCTTTGTCGATATCGGGTACTTCAAGTCCTACATGCTGCAGGTTTGTTACGGTCATATTTTCCTCCCGGTGAAGTCAGGAATTTCCCAGCACACAGATGGTTGGGGTTCACGGGGAACAGGTCATTGATTTGAATCAAGATATTGGCGCGGCCTGCTGAAGGGCTCTGTAGCGACTGATCCAGGTCAAACAAATCGACTAGCGAACTGGTCAACCTCCAGAAACGGAGGAAACCGCACATAGCGTCGATTGAATGGGGTCGCAGAATGAGCGTCGGCGTTCTGGAACTCGACGACAACCACAGGGAACTACTAGCGGTTATCAACGAATTGGAAGGCTACATGGCCGGCGAAAAGACCTTCAGACGATCGCTGAACTGGCTGCTTCGGTATGCGCAAACCTATTTCGCCCGGGAGCAGGAGGTGATGAGAAGCTACCAATATCCGATACTCAGCGGACATATCGATGAACAACGGCATTTCCTTTACTGGATGTGGATGGCGGTCGCCTCTTTCAATGACGATTGGGCTCGTCCGACGGCAGAAACCCGCGACGCTTTGATTACCTACCTGGAAGATTGGTGGCGTCACCACATCCTGGCCGAGGACAGAAAATACAAGCGCTTCGTCGAACAAAACCTTTTCCGCTCAAGCCGTGCGGCAAAGGAGGTCAGGGGTTACGGGATTTGGTGAGGGTAGGCGGTTCGACGCTAAGCTGCCGCTTGGTGCTGTAAGTGGCGCTGCATGAGAACCGGGCCAATTACACCGAGAAAAAACAGAAACGCCACGATCCACGCCATCGCCGCGGTCGAAACCAGCGGCAGGAACGCCCCGGCCCACAGCGAAGCCGAGATCCGTAGAATTGCGGCGGCGGTCACTAGACAATAAGCGAGTACCAGACCGGCGCCTGCGTGGAGCGGCTGGTTAGTATGGCCGAGCACAGCGCGGCTCATGACCGCCAGGGTCATCGTGCCGATTACCCCGACGGTCAGGGCGTGGATCGCGCTCGACTGAGCAACGTCCGGCACCCAGGATCCCAACGCCAGCAGAGCCAGTCCAACCGGTATCCAAAAATAGCCCAGATGCATCACCCATAGCAGGGGTTCCGCGCGGGTTGCCAATCCTTGCCAGCGGACTTGCCGGGCCAAATTAAGCACCGCCGCCAGGGCAGCTAAAACTCCGGTCACCGGCCCCGGCGGTGTAACCGCCCACCAGACGAGTGCCACCAGCGTCACTGCTATGGTGAGGCGGTCGAACTGTGAGAAGGGATGGGGAAGCCGCGTGGCGCCGCGTTGGGCCAGCCAGTTGCGGCTGAAACTGGGAATGATGCGCCCGCCGATTAGCGAGATAAGGACGATGACGACGGCGATCGATAATTTTTGCGCCCGGCCACCGCTGTCGACGAGACCGAGAACTTCGTAATGGATAAAAACGTTGCACAGGAAGAACAGGACTACCGCAGCCGCCACCGGCAGATTGCGCCAGTTTTGTCCGGTGATGATCTCACGCAAAATCACGGCGGCCAGTGCCGCCAGGAACAACAAGTCGATCGCCGCCGCGGCCCATACGCCGATCAGCGCCGAGACAGCGATCGCCACGCGTCCGGCCAGCCACAATAGAGCGAGAGCGAGTAAAGGAGCACCCTGCAGCGGCAGGCGTCCGGTCCAGTTGGGAATCGCCGTTAGTGCGAACCCGGCAAGCACGGCGGCAACGTAGCCGAACAGTAATTCATGATAGTGCCAAGCGACGGTATCGAACGCGGTGGGCAGGGCGATATGCTCCTGAAACATGGCGGTAAAAAGGCCCATCGACAGCGGTGCCCAAACGCCGGCGAATAGAAAAAACGGGCGGAAACCTTGGGAAAACACTGCCAGTCCTCGCACGACCTGTCTGCGCGCCTCGGTTATTGGACCAGGGGTTTGGCGGCGCCAGCCAGATCGAATTCTTGAACCTTCGATTGGCCGGCCAATAGCTGGACGTATTGCGATACGGTTCGCCGCCAACTTACCTCTTCGAAATAGGTAGCGATGCGGCTGCGTACTGCTTCGAAAGGCATAACGCGCCCCGATTCGCGGTTGTCGAGACGAATAACATGGACGCCATAGGAAGTCTTCACCGGTTTTGGGCAAAGCTGTCCATCTTCCAGTTCAAAGAGAAACGTCTCGAATTTGGGCGTCGTTTGGCCATGGTACCGGCCTTCCTCTTTGCCCGAAGAGCAGTCCGAGTGCTGGTGGGCAAAGTCGCCGAAGTTGCTGAGGCTTTCGCCCAGTGCGGCGATGATCTCGGTGACCGCGTCCCACTCGGCGCGGACGAAACCGCCGTGTCTGAATTTTTTTGTATAGGCGGCGCGTTTGACGGGGTCTTCAACGATTGAAGCCCACGCCGCGACCGGCGCAAGCGTTGCCCGCGCCTTACGCCACAATTTGACGAGGCGGGGGCGGACCAATGGATACTTAACCCGGTTGCCCGAATAGAGGTAACAGCTATAGCTGGCACCTCGCGAACAGCCGCGCGGTTCGTGGTTCGGCAGGTCGGGCTGGGTGCGTGGATAGTCGGTCTGCTGGGTTTCCCAGGTGACGGTGCCGCCCTTGACATAAACTTTCCATGAGCACGAGCTAGCGCAATTTACCCCATGGGTTGAGTGTGCGAATTCGTCGTGCTGCCAACGTTGGCGGTAGGCATCTTCCCAGGCGCGATCTTCGCGCGTGGTGACGCCGTGGCCGTCAGAGAGCTTCCCTGAACTCCTGCTGGCGAAGAGGTTCAGCCGATCAAGTAGCAAACTCATAACGAGCTCCCGTTCAGTCCAGCACCCCTCGGCCGGCAAAGGCTATACAGCCGGTGAATTTTCTGTTTCGTTCGATGTCACTGAAAATCCATCAGGACGTGTTTGTGCATATCAGGGTACGATAGTGTGGCTGGGATAGAAAACTATGAATAACCAAGGCACCGCAATTGGACCGCCAACGATTGTGATCAATCAGATGATTCATATAAGCAGAATTCCTTACGGGTTTTTCACGTAAGCGTTCTTGCGCAGATAGAACCACCAGTTGATGACGATACATACGGCATAGAAAGCGGCGAAACCGAACAACGCATACTCTGGTGTCGTCGCCTTGATCTGTTCGCCGAACACCTTCGGGATGATAAAGGCGCCATAGGCCGCGACGGCTGAGGTCCACCCCAGCACCGGCCCCGCCTGCACCTTGTCGAATACCACGGCGATAGTGCGGAAGGTCGATCCGTTACCGATCCCCGTCGCTGCGAACAGGATCATAAACAGGATAAGGAAGGGAACGAAAAATTCCTCTGGCGTTGCCGAGGCGTAAGCCTGCTTCATAAAATACGCTACGCCAAGTGCACAAAGGACCATCACGAGAGAGATGATCTGGGTGACCTTAGCGCCACCCATGCGGTCCGAAATCGTGCCACCGATGGGCCGGATGAGCGCGCCGATAAACGGGCCCGTCCAGGCAAACATTAAGGCGCTGGGTCCGTTTGGATTAACGGTGTCGTGGGTCATGACCCCATCGACCATGAGGTGCTGGAAACCGAAAATCACCTTGATCGCCAGGCCGAACGCGGCGGCGTAGCCGATGAACGAGCCGAAAGTCATGGTGTAGATGACCGTCATCGCCCAGGTGTGCTTGTTGTTGAAGATCTTGTACTGCTGGGCGAGATTCTGGCCGATCGTGCCAGGAATGTACCGCAGCACGATGACGGTTGTGGCAATGACCAGAGGTAAAACGATCCACTTGCTTAACTCGAGTCCCGATCCCCCGGCATTGGACGGCAGCATCAACCACAGGCCGACCGTCGCGGTCACAAAACCGATGATGAGCATGCCTAAAATTTTACCGAAGGCGGCTAGCGGTGAACCAAGTTTTGGTGAAACGTGCGCTGCCGTGATGTTGTTCATGCCGAACCAGGCCACGACCACCAGCGGTACTAAGATGACGACCCAGACATAGCCGGCGTTATGGATAAACGTTTTCGTGCCCGCGGGTATCTTGCCAATCAGGGTGCCAGAGGTGTTTTTCAGGATTAGCGCCTCACCGCCAAATATGGCGGCGGTCATAATCAGCGGCACCAGGATCTGCATCGTCGTGACGCCGAAATTACCGAGGCCGGCGTTCATGCCCAGCGAGTAGCCCTGCACCCTCTTGGGAAAGAAATAGGAGATATTCGACATCGACGAGGCGAAGTTGCCGCCGCCGATACCGGATAGAAGCGCCATCGCCTGAAACTGCCAAAGCGGCGTGTTGGGGTCCTGCAACAGGAAACCTGTGCCTGCTGCCGGCACGATCAATAACGCGGTCGTCAGGAAGAGCGTGTTTCGTCCGCCGGCGATGCTGATGAAAAAGGACGATGGAATGCGCAGTGTGGCCCCGGTCAATCCAGCGATCGCGGCCAGCGTAAAGAGTTCGGCCTTGGTAAAAGGAAAGCCCAGATTGATCATCTGGACAGTGATGATCCCCCAGTAAAGCCAGACGGCGAATCCACACAACAGGCAGGGAATCGAAATCCAGAGATTTCGGGTGGCGATCCGCTTTCCTTCCGACTGCCAGAAAGATTCGTCTTCAGGATTGTAGGTCTCTAAATTTTTGGCCATTCCTCAAACACTCCGTTGTGCCACCGTCGGCGCTGCGCCCCTAGCTTTCCCAAGATTTTTACATCATGGTGAAGGAGGCTCTTTCAGTACGGGCGGAACATCGCTGAGGAACCTCTCCTCGGCCAGTTCCGGATACTTCTTGCGCTCCATCAAACGGATCGCGACATGCATCCAAACGGTGCTGACGGCGACGAGCGCGAAAAGCAGCATGAACGAGTTGGTCCACACGCCGATGATATCGTTGAGTATTCCGAAGCAGATGGGTAGAACGAAACCACCAAGACCGCCCATCATGCCGACGAGGCCGCCGACTGAGCCCACATTGTCCGGATAGTAGACGGGGATGTGCTTGTAGACAGCAGCCTTGCCGAGCGACATGACGAAGCCCAGCACGACGGTCAGGGTGACGAACGCTGGCAGGTTGACGCTGAAAGTAAACTCGATTGGCGCCTTGATACCCTGGATCACATATTTAGTCTGGGGATAGCTCATGATGAAGAGGCAGATTAGCGACACGATGAAAGTGAAGTACATGACGGCACGCGCGCCCCACTTGTCTGACATCCACCCGCCGAGTGCCCGAAAGACTGAACCTGGCAACGAATACATTGCAGCCAGCATGCCCGCCGTCGCCAATTCGAGGCCGTAGGCGCCCACATAAAAGCGCGGTAGGTAGGACGCCAAGGCGATGAAGCCGCCAAACACGAAGAAGTAGTAGGTCGAGAAGCGCCAGACCTGGATGTTCTTCAATGGCTCGAGTTGCAACATCACGGAGGGCGGTTTTTCGCTCCGTTCACGCCGCGCCCGCCGGGTCGGGTCTTCCTTACTGAACACGTAGAAGAATACGGCTATGATCGCCAAGATCACGGCGTAAATCTGTGCAGTCTGTTCCCAGCCGACAGCGACGACGAGAAATGGGGCGCCGAAGTTGGTTACTGCCGCACCCACATTGCCGGCGCCGAATATGCCGAGGGCCGTTCCCTGGTGTTCCTTTTCAAACCACTGGGAGGTGTAGGTAATACCGACAATAAACGCACCGCCGGCGAGGCCGACGCCGAGGGCGGCGACCAGAAAAATCTCGTACGTCTGTACCGAGGACAAAAACCAGGTACACACCGCGGTGGTCAGCATTTGTAACGTGTAGATGAGACGCCCGCCAAACTGCTCTGTCCAAACACCGAGGAATATGCGGCTGAGCGAGCCAGTCAGGACAGGCGTCGCTACGAGAATACCGAACTGGGTTTCCGACAGGCCTAGGTCCTGCTTAATTTGTACGCCGATGATGGAGAAAATCGTCCACACGGCGAAACACACGGTAAATGCCAACGTGCTCAGGCCAAGCGCCTGACACTGTTGGGGCCGGGTGATACCTGTTAGATCCTTCATCCTAAAGTATATTTTTTTACTTTTATTTGCGCCTAAAAGTTAATCCGCAATCGCTTTTTTTACTGGTCGAGCCAAACTTCAACACAGAAGGCGACACACCCATTGCCTCGTTATTATTGGAGCTGCGATTTTCGAAGAGAAATACACAGAACTCACGACGTAATACGAACGCTGAATTACCAACACCTTCCGAAGCTCGGTTAACCGATTTAAGCAATTACACAAGTGCCACAACAACTAAGTCGGCCCAACTCGGCATTGACAGTAGTGTCAGGGGTACGGTTGGAAAGTTTGACACCCGAATCTTTCTACAGCGGTAGAGCTGACATGCATATGCGTCATAAAACCGCTGCGTCATAAGACCGCATAAGTCAGGATAAATTTTGTAAGATCACGAAGACGCCGACGCGTTTGAGCTTGAACGCCTGCGCGCCAACCAGGAAGACGGCCGGAGCGTGCGTGTCTATACGCTCGACCTCGCCCATATTGCCGCCATGGGACGGTAGGTCGGCGAGGAAGTCGATAACGTCGGTTTGATTGATTACCGGTGGGTTCTGCAACAGTGACCAAATCACGGATTCAACCTCGCAGTTAAACGGGTTGAAATACAAGCTTCGCTATGGCGTTTCGGTTGCCCGTCCTAATCGGCAAACGAGCGGATGTAGGCGATGATGCTGTCTATTTCATGCTTCGAGGGTGGCAGATCGGGCATCGGCGACGTGGGGTCCGCTAGGTAAGCTTGCAGATTTAAAGGAGGATATGAGGACTAGAGACAACAGGATAATGGTTTCGGGCTGAAGCAGCCAATGGTTACTATTTTACCGAAATTTTAAGAGAGAATGGCCCCCGCTAAAACCGACTGTCCCGCTCCCATTATCCATGACCGTCATGTCCGTCGACGATTTAAAAAGTGCAGTGAAAGATGTTGGTTCAGCCGGGCCAACTTGCTTCGGGGCCTGGTAGCGGTAGGTCCAAAACCGATGCGGCAATGCCTGGTCTCAAATCGGAGCATGTCAGCGTCGTTGTCGTCGACGGCGTTGCCACCGTATGGGGCATGGTAGTGTCGGATGCAGATCGCTTAGCCATCGGTGTCGCCGCCGAACGGGAGCCAAGCGTAATTTGGGTTGAAAACAATATTAATGTTATGCCGACTATGATTTGTGCCAGTATGGGTGCCCAGTAGCGAACTGCCGGAAATTGGTTGATCGTCAGATCAACGGAGAAGGATCGATGCGTATTCTCGCGGCTGCCGCTGGCAAGGTGTAGTGGTTCCGGTTGAAGGAGAAATCCACCACATGAGCAAATCCGCGTCGCACAAGATTTTGCACCCCTCCAACTGGAAGGCTACGAAGGGATTCGCCAACGGCATCGCCGCCGAGGGCCTTCAGATCTACATCGCCGGCCAGATCGGCTGGAATGCCGACCAAGTGTTTGAAACTGACGACTTTGTCGGCCAGGTCCGCCAAGCGCTGCAAAACATCGTGACAGTACTCGCGGAAGCGGGCGGCTACCCGGAGCATCTGGTGCGGTTGACCTGGTACGTCACCGACAAGGCGGAATACCTTGCCCGGCTACGAGAGGTCGGCGAAGCCTATCGCGCCGTTCTGGGCAAACACTTCCCCGCGATGACTTTGGTCCAGGTTGTTGCCTTGGTCGATGAAGGAGCCAAGGTCGAGATCGAAGCGACGGCGGTTCTGCCGGACTAGCAATCGGTTGGGCGCAGGATGACAATGCGTGCTAAATAACTAACCTCTTCGTTCGAGTGCCGCCTGTCAGGAATTTTTCCACTCCATGAGCTCAAGGTCTCTCGGTATTTCCGTAGATCTTGCTTATAGCCGCCGCGTAGCGATCATCCGGATGGCCCCGGTGCTTGGCTGCGCGTTTATCCTGGCGCATTCCCCGGCTCGGTGCCAGCGGTCATCGCCCCGGATTTATGCACCGAACTGGCGCTAACCTCGGGGCAACTCTCGGGTCTTCCGGCAGCGATCTTCCTCGGCGCGGTGCCAGTTTTCATGGGGATCATCGTACTGCTGTCGCGCTGGGTGGCTCTCGTCGAAGACAAAGTCCTGCGCCAGAAAATCTTTAGTCGCAGTCGCGATGAGCGGCGGGCCTCAATCGACGCGCTTTTGCGCATTTCCGGCAACGACAAACTGCTGCAGGGCAACCCGCTGTTGGAGCGTTCTATTCAAAACCGCTTTTCCTACCTCGATCCGCTGAACCATATTCAGGTGGAGATGTTGAAGTGGCACCGGCAAAACTTCGGCGACCCAAAGGTGTTGCGGGGTATCCAACTGACCATCAACGGCATCTCGGTGGGTCTGCGCAATGGCGGGTAGGGGCGGCCAAGGCGCCTTCTGTTCGTCTCGGAAACCGTTCAGCTTGAGGCGTTTTCCGCCAGGCAGTGCGGTCCCAGCTGATCGATCGCGGTGATGCCCATTTGCGCCAGATTGGTCTCGATCTGGTGCTGCAGAATTTCGATGACGCGCGTCGCCCCGGCTTCGCCGCCGGCGACGACACCATAGACCGCGGCCCTGCCGACAAAGACGAACGCCGCACCCAGGCACAGGCCGACGATGATATCGGCGCCGCGGCGCACGCCGCTGTCGAGCATCAGCGTCACCCGATCGTCGACGGCGGCCTTAACAGCGGGAAAGGCGTCGATACTGGTTACAGTGCGGTCGAGTTGGCGGCCGCCATGGTTGGAGACTATGACGCCTTCGGCGCCAAGATCGGCGGCGCGGACAGCATCGTTGGGATGCAGGATACCCTTGACGATAAGCGGTCCGTCCCACAGCCGGCGATAGTTTTCGAGCTCGCGCCAGGTTTGGCCCGACGCCGGTATCTGGTCGTTGACGAAGTCGAGTACCGCATGAACGTTAGAGCCGGGTGGTGCATACGGCGCCCAATTGCCCATGGTCGGTGCACCACCATTGCGCAGATAATCGTAGAGCCAGATGGGGTGCAGTAGCCCATCGACGATGCGTCCTGGGGTCAATTTACGCAAATCGTGGGAATAGCTGTTACGAACGTTGCGCTCGCGTGTCGGTCGGGCCGGGACATCTACGGTCAGCACCAAGGCCCCGAGCCCGGCGTCGGCGCTGCGGCGGATCAAGTCCTCGGTAATGTTGCCATCGCGCGCCGCGTAGACCTGGTACCAGGTGTGCTCGTGGGCAATGCGCGCGGCATCCTCGATTGTGTCGTTGCTGGCGCCCGACATGATGTAGGGAATGTTTGCTTTCGCTGCCGCGGCGGCTAGATTGAGGTCCGATTTCAGGCGAAACAGCCCGGCGGCACCAGTCGGCGCAAAGCCGAACGGGGTGGCCCAGTTGCGGCCGAACAACGGCGTCGTTTGATCGATTTGCGAGACGTTGACGAGATAGCGCGGTAGCAGGCAGTGGCGCTCGAAGGCGGCGATGTTGCGTGCTAACGCTGCCTCGCCTTCGACCCCGCCTTCGATGAAGTCGAACGCCACTTTCGGTGTCCGCAGCTTGGCCATGCGGTGCAGATCTTCGATGTTGACCGCTTTTTTGACACCCATGAATGACCACCTGTCCGGAATTACGACTGCCGCGCTCTTACACGACGTCGCTGACCTTGGCTTCGGCCTCAACTGTTGCCTTGGCGTGACGCAACGCATCGAGGTTAGGCGCCTTGAAGCCGGTCTCGCTGACGGTCGTGGGGTTGGACGACGAGCGGCCGCTGACGAGCACAAACAGGTGGTGTTCGCGCGGCCGCCGGGTCATGAAAAGGATGCGGTTAGTGTCTTTATTGACCATCCCGTGATCGCTGACGCAGAAGCCGAACACGCGGGTGTAGAAATCCTCGAGCTTGTTGGCGTTGTCGCAATTGATGCCAAAATGGCCGAATATCACCGCCGGTGGCGTGATCTCGAAGTCAACGGATGCCGCACCTGACATGGCTATCCTCCAGATAGTTGTCGTTGTGTCGGAAACCGGACCGGAAAATTGACCAGGATTTCCTTTGTGAAGTCCTCACGATAGCCTGAGCGTGGCCCAAAGCTGGCTGCAAGGCAAGGGGCGCACCGTCGCGACGTTGGTGGTCATGATGCCTCAGGCTTGCATGGTCGGTCTCCACTTGGCTGGTTAAATACCGTGAACGCCCAGATGACACTATCCACAGATTAAAATCCACATATGGAATAACGGGATAGCATTGATTTAGCTCAGTTTAACGGTGGCTGGCGAGCCGCCTCGAAATAGCCTTGTTGACACAGATCAATTCCAATCGGCTGTTTCTACTTTCGAATTGGCATCAATTAACCGATTCGCGCTTGAAGAGTGGAGGTGACGAGATGGTTTACCTCACTGAAATTGCCAAGCGGGTGTCGGCGAAGATGCGGCATACACTGAGCGATGATCCGCTCCTGCATCCACTGGGCCGTGCTTGCGATAGCACTATCAACAAGGCCCTTGCAGCACGAAGTATCAGACGGTCGGACCTCTTCACCAAGGGAAAGACCTTGGCATCGCATCGTCATCGGATCGCGAAAATGTTGACCGCGTATCATTTCTCAACGCGGCAAATTACGACGCGCCACTGGCCCGAACTCAAGCTGGCCGATCATCTGTGCGCGCACTGTACCAATAAGCGGCGTTGCGACAGATGGCTGCGCGGGCGCCGTATGGACGATTCGCCAAGGAGGTTTTGTCCCAATGTGAAAACGTTTGAGAGATGGCGTCGCGGCTATCTCCTACACGATTACGGAGAAGAAGAATTGGATCGTGATCCCGTACTTGAGGGCGGCTTGGCGCAGACGCGCGAAATGCGGCGGCAACTGCGGGCACAGGGTTCGTCTCCGTCCTGCTCGTGAGACACCCTCACGCGATGGTGGTGCGCGCGTGCCATCAACTGCTATCGCGGTCCAGTTCGCTACGACACCTAGCTCTCTCGCTGAAACTCGATCCGCTTACCGGGTGGCTCAACGACCAAATGCAACGCTTCCGCCACGCGGCCCGACAAATTCCACATACCGCAGATAAAGGTCAGTTCTACAATTTGCCGCGTCGTGAAATGCTGTTCCATCGCCTCCCACGCTGCCTTGTTTTGCTTGGCGCGCAGGTTTGTCACCTCATCTGCCCACCAAATCGCCGCTTTCTCTTTGTCTGTAAATAACTCGCTGTCGCGCCAACCGTCACCGGTTAGCAAATCGATTTGTGAATCCGTCAATCCTAGACCTCGACCGAGCTCTACATTATGACCCACTCAATTGTTGCATTCGGTTAGCAGAGCCGTTTTGACAATTACCAACTCCTCGATCTTGACGTAATCGGGGTCTTTTTCGAGGTAGTCGACGCGGATTTTCTGGTCGAGCAGCAGCCACCCCTCGACCGCGGCGGGCGCATGGGCCAACATGCGGAAAAAGCGCGGTACCGCCCCCCACATTTGCTTCGACCATTCGAAAGCCGGTGCCAGCTCGGCTTGTAGCTCCTCCGGAATGTTTTCCGGATCGATTAGCGGCACGCGCGGATCCGGTTGTGCCATCATCTCGTCGGTAATGCCCATATCGGTCGCTAGACCTGTGCTGTGGTCGACGCTCACGTTGTCTCTCCTATCGAATTAATCGGTCGCCCAGCTCGGTGGGTGGGCGATTAATTCGTGAAGGCTAACGTATCGGCGGATGACGTAACTTGCTCTAGATCAATAAAAGGTGGTGGATTATGACCCGATGCCGCTCAGCGCAGGCTGGACAGGTTGGCAATCAGGGCGATGCTGGCTCGATGGGGGTAGTTGCTGAGCTCGAGGCTTGGGCCGAGGAGGGCGCAAAGAGTTCCAAATGTTTTGATGGCGGACAGACGTGAATGCTATTTTCACTCAATACCGCGCCGCGCTAATCTCTCCCTAACGGGATGGAGGCTGAGATTAGTTTCATCGCAATCCTCCGGTGGTCTTAATGCACTGCCGTACTGCCCGATATAGGATTAACTCCCATACCCCGACAGATCCCAACCTTCGCCCATCGACAACGTAGGTTGGCTCGATAGTCAGTGCTTTATTAGCTTTTGCTGAACGGCAGCTTTTGGCAAAAAACCGCCGTTAGCGGATACTGCCAGTAGCGTCCAGCTTACGCCCGAAAGCGGACAGTGGTGCACTTGCGCGTCAACACACTGCGCGAGTGCTGATCAAGTAAAATCGATGGTCACCTCGCCGACGCCGATGAAGTTCGCGACCACCGTACGCGTGTCGCCGAGCGGCGCCGGTGCCGCTGCCGCGCCGGTGGTGATGATGTCGCCGGCCTTAAGCCCGCTACCCGTCGCCGCCAGCCGGTTCGCTGCCCAGTGCAGTGCAGACGCCGGCTCACAGCGCGCCGCGCCGCTTAGCTCCTCGCCGACGCGCGTGCCATCGAACAGCAGTTCGACCGCGAAGCCCGCCAAATCGAGGCCCTGCCAAACGATCACGTCAGGGCCGACGACGAGGCTGTGGGCGACGCCGTTGTCGGCAATCAGGCCGAGCGGTGCGACCTTGAAGATGTCACGGTAGCTGGCGCTTACTACCTCGATCGTTAGCACCGCGCTGTCGACCGCCTCGAGCACTTCGATCTCACCGTAGTCGCTGTCGCGCGGTGGCAGGTCTTGCGCCATGCGGTAGCCGATCTCCGCCTCGATCACCGGATTAACGATATCGGCGCGCGCGATCGTCGCCGGGCTCGCGAGTATGCGCTCGGCGAATAGCCGGCCGAGCATCGGGCCGGCATAGCCCGGCAACTGCTTCGCCGCCGGTGCGGTGAAGCCAAGCTTGTAGCCGGCAACGGCACCGCCCAGGTGTGCGTTGAGGGCCTCCTGGATCGCCTCGGCATCGGCCAGGTCGTCTGGCCGGCAGTCGGCCGGCAGATCGTCGACCAGTTCGGCGCCGCCGCGTGCGGCGGCCAGGATGTCGGCGGCGCGCGCGATCTGACTGGCATCAAGTGTCATCGTTTACCTTCCCCGCGTTCGGTGCTTATTGCGCCGCGACCTCGTCGGCCCGCGTCGCAGTGCCAGCTTGGATAAACCGACGCGTTAGTTGGTGAGCTGCTCGTCGGTCATGCCCGGGCGCACGAAGGTTTTGTCGAGATGGCCACGGCCTGCCTGGTCGCCCTGGTTGAAGATCCAAGTATAGCCGCCTTTGGGGTTGGTGAGGATCTCCCAGCAATTGTCGTCGAGGTCCCAGAAGAAGAAGCTGTAGGTGGCGTGCTGCAGCGCCGGGCGGGTGACACCGGTGATACCCCATTTCTCTGCCTCGGCAACGATTACCTCATGGGCGTGGTTGACTTCGTCCTGGGTCTCCAGATCGAGGCCGTTGTGTTCCAGCATTGCCATCTTCGGCTTGTCCTTCGCCAACACCACGGCATAGATGTGATTGCCGCCCAGTCGCACCGCGAGCGAGATTGGGCTGGTGCGCACCACCTCGAGGCCGAGGAATTCTTCGTAAAATTTGCGCGTGGCGTCGAGGTCGCGCGCCGCCATGGTGCCGTGCGATAGAAAATTGAACTGCAATACGGATGTTCGAGTATTGGTCTCGGCTGCTGCCGACATGATGCACCTCCATTACACTGCGCGCGCGTGTAGCGCGACCACCGACGTCGTGCTTCTGTGTTTTCGCAACCAAGGTTGCCGTTAGTTGCGTTATCGCGCCGGTCAGCACCGTTGAGCAGTACCCTATGAACAGGCGGACATCAATATCATTGATTTACCACAAACCGCGCGGGGCATGGCGAATGTCCGTTCCTGACCCAAAGCGGACGTTTGTCACTATCCGCTGTGCCTGTTCTGTGGGTGCGGAAAAATCGAAAAACGCCGCCAAAATGATCTGTATCAATGACCCTGGGCACGATCTTACGCAGCTTCGAACTCGGGTTGGTGTCAGTTCGACAATGCCGGGTCAGTGGCGAAGACGAGAGGTGGCACCGAAAAGACCCATGCGAATGGTCCCGTGTTTACGCTTTCGGCTACTGTGCCCGGCTTGCATGCGAAAGGGAGAATGTGACCATGGACCCAACACAGATCAGCGTCGCCATAATCATGGCGGGAGTGGCGGTCGCCCTCGTCGTATGGCTTCGGTCGAACATGACGGCTACTTCAGCCAGGCGAATGATGGCCATGATTAAGCGTGTCGGCTTAGACCCCGGTACGCTCGGTGCCCTGCAAAACGTGGCGATCGCAAAAATAGTGCGCCGCCGCTGCATTAGGTGCCCGCGTGAGGCCCTGTGCGAAAGGTGGCTCGTCGGAGAAGTCGAAGGGGGCAACACCTTCTGCCCCAACGCACAAACTTTCAGCTCTCTAAAGCGGACATAATTAACGCAGCCTAGGATAGGGTTGATACGAAGAAGCGAACTTAAATTTGGCCTCATTGAAATGGGGCCATTTTTTGCTTGTGTGGTTGGAAGCTGAGCCTTTAATTTTTGGCCATGGAAACCTGGCATTGGCCATGTACCCTTGCCAACCAAAATGGTTGGTTCATGACAGTTAGGCCCGCTTGATTTCTTCGAATTTTTCTATCCAAAATCAATTGGCTTTGGCTGGACGTTTTTTCAACATTAAGTGCGGTGGC
>CAZHBA010000125.1:0-15817 GCA_964530225.1 uncultured Rhodospirillaceae bacterium
CCTTCCAGTTCAACGGTTTTCAAGACCGCCGCATTCGACCACTCTGCCACTCCTCCGCGGGTCGCAACATAGTCAAATTCTTGGTTAAGGGAAGTGGAGTCGAAGGTCAATCTGTCGTTATCGCCACCTCCAGTTTTTGGGGTGGCGCAAATCACCACTCGCCATAGTAAAATTTATCTTCATCTAAATTAAATAAAAACTCTTCGACCTTTTTTAGAACCCTGTCGTTATTTGCAGCGATAGTAATGTGCAAAAGAAACCTTTCTTTTTTTCCTCATCACTAGCACCCCAACCTCCAAGGATAAGTGGTGGGGGTATTCCAAATTTGTCCCTGATTTGGGTACGACTAATCCCTTAGATTCTAATGGATGAAGGGACTTAACAATGATGTTATACAATCTATTCCAATAGGTGGGTAACGGACATATTATACCTCCTTCATCTATTAAGGTGATCAATTTATTCATATCTCCAACTCCAACTCATCCCCGCACCTCCCAGAAGCACGGCAAGGGTCAGGCAGAGGATTGCGGTCAGGCGTTTCATCGGGAAAGTCTGGCACGGATTGAGGGTTGAGGTCTAATCCCCATCCAACTCCATCCAATCCATCTCATCCTTAAATCCCAGACATTCCCAGACGATATCGAAGGGAACTCCAAGTTCCTGTGCGAGTGTCCGTATGGAAATATCAGGGTTCTCCCGATATGCGTCATTCACGATTTTGCACAGGTCATCGTAGGACAGTCCTGTCCATCGGGATTCCTTCCTCACATCGAGGTTCCTCTGATTTCGTGATGTATGGGGTGTGACAAAAAGGGGGTCAGAAATCGTGTTCCAGAAACCCCAGAAAACCTGACTTTTTCGAGTTCGATTTTGGTGTGTCAAATACGGTCGTTAGTGTCACGCAACCTTCTTCAACTGACGATGGACGGTTGCGGTCAAAACACCCACCTCTGACGCAATTCCCGAATGGTTTTCTTCGCAGTCCTCAGTTCGAGGATTTTTGCGGTCACCGTCTCGTTGGTGACTTTTCTCCGTCCTAGGGTCTTTCCTTCAGATTTTGCAGAGGGCGTCTAACCTGTCATTTTCATTCCTGCCTTCAGGTTAAAACACCGTTTCAGATCTGTTAAAAATATTTCCTAATCCTGTCATTTCAGGGTGATACGGTTGTCTAAACAGAAAGTGGGTGGGGCGCATTTCAGCCCCTCTCTCATCGGGAGAGGAGCAATTCCGTTTGCTCTGAGTGGGACTAATCCAACACCAGTGTCGTGCCGCCGTCGACGACCATTTCCAGGCCGGTGATGTAGCTTGCGTCGTCGGAAACCAGGAACACCGCCGCCTTGGCGATGTCCCAGGCGTCGCCCCAACGGCGTAGCGGGATCTTCTCCTCACGCCAGGCGAGATATTTCTCCACTGTCATGTCGGTATTGGTGCTGCGCTTCAGCATCTCGACCACGGCATGGTCGACCATTGGCGTGCGGTTAAAGCCGGGCAGGATTGAATTCACGCGGATATTCCACGGCCCATATTGCGCTGCCGTCACCTTGGTGAACTGATTAATGGCCGCCTTGGTCGTCGGATAGGAGACATAGTTAATGCCCAGATAGCGCAGCGCGGAAATCGACGACAGATTATTGATGGCGCCGCTGTTCCGCGCTTGCATGTGCGGGATCACGTATTTGCAGGTGAGGAACATGGATTTAAGGTTGACCGCGACAGCGCGGTCCCAGTCTTCCTCGCTTTGCTCGACCGCGCCGCCCGGCGCGACGATGCCAACATTATTGTGCAGGATGTCGATGTGGCCATAGCTATCGAGACAAGCCTCGACGATTGCTTGAACAGGGCCGGCCAAGCTGACATCCCCGCCAATGACGCTGGCTTCGCCGCCCTCGTCACGGATGATGGCGGCGGTCTCCTCGGCGGCATCGATGTTGATATCGGTACACAGAACCTTGGCACTCTCACGTGCAAACAGCACGGCGGTTGCCTTGCCGTTGCCCCAGCCGGGACCGATAGAGCCCGCACCGGTAACGATGGCAACCTTTCCTTCGAGTTTTCCAGTCATCGCATTGGCCTCCTAATCGATGGGGTCTAGTCGATGGGATCCCAGGCCGGTTCAAACGGTGGCCGGGAACCACGCAGATCGTTGGGCAGGGCTTCGATTGCCGCCCGGTCATCGTCATCGAGGGTGAAATCGAAAACATCAAAATTTGCCGCAATTCCTTCGCGCCGGGTCGATTTCGGCACCAGCAAAGTCTGATCCTTGTCGAGCTGCCAGCGGATCGCCACTTGGGGTGCTCTCTTGCCGTATTTGGCACCGATTTTCTCGAGCACGGGATTGTCGACCGCGCGGCCGCGGGCGATCGACGAGTGGGCAGTAATGGTCATGCCGAGACGATGGGCCTCGGCTTCGACCTTGGGCTGGCGCAACAAGGGATGGGCCTCGATCTGGTTGGTAAACAGATCAGCCCCGTGTTCCTCGACGGCTTCGCGCATGAGGGCCAGGGTGAAATTACCCACTCCGATATGACGCGCCTGGCCCGCCGCCTTGGCCTCGGCCAGCGCACCCAGCATCTCGTCCAGCGGTGCCTCCTTGCGGTACCAGTGGTAGAGCCACAGATCGACATAGTCGGTGCGCAACATGTCGAGGCTGGCCGCCAACTCGTCGGCGGCATTCTCCGCAGTAGCGTTTTCGAAACCGCATTTTGTCGTCAGGAAAATATCTTCACGTGGTAAGCCACAATCGGCGAGGGCACGGCCAACCGCGTCCTCATTGTAATAGCTTTGCGCCGTGTCGATATGGCGGTAGCCGATGTCGAGCGCCCACCGAACCGCGTCGTAACACTGCTCGCCGCGCATGGGGTAGGTGCCGAACCCAAGCGCCGGCACCCACGTGCCCTTATGCGCGATATATTCCATAGCTTTCCCTAAAGACGTTTGCCGTCGGTGTTCTTGCCGTGCAGGGCAGCCTTGGGCAGCATCACATGGCAGCCTTTGTTGACGTTGACCAATTGTGAAACGCGCACATCGGCGGCCAAGCTGCACAGGGTATAGGCGTCCTCGCGCGACAGGTTGGTGCGCTCGGTGATCAGTACGATCATGTCGCGCAACGCTTGCTTGGCGGCATCGTCGAGGTCCACATCGAAACCGATGGTGATGTAATGGTCGGCGGTTTCGGCGCGCGGCATGTTTAAGGACAAATCCTTACGCACATGAAATTCGAAGGTGCCGGTCAGCGCCGTCTCAGCCGCCGACAGACAGCTTTCACCGTCACCTTGCAGCGCATGGCCATCGCCGGTCGAGAACATACCGCCTTCATTGTAGATCGGGAAGTAGAGGGTCGCGCCGGCACCCAGTTCCTTGATGTCCAGATTTCCGCCATGGGGTTGCGGCACGATCGAGGTGATGGTGCCCCATTCCGGCGGTGGCGCCACGCCCATGACGCCGAAGAACGGATTGAGCGGCAGCTCGATACCCCAGGGCGGAGTGGCGGTGCCGGCATCGTTGTCGAGGTCGATGGGAATCACCCGTGGGGTGTGGAAGTCTTCTGGCAAGGAGCCCTTCAATGGCGCGATCATGTTCCACGCCCAGTCCTGACGCAGTTGAACGTCGATGACGCGTACTTCCAGCACATCGCCGGGCTTGGCATCGTGCACGGCGACCGGGCCAGTGAGAATATGGCCGGGCAGGATTGGTTTGCGGCCATCGGCGATGAAGGCGGCATGATCGGGCAGCAACGTGTCGCGCTTCTCGGCGGGTACCTGATTGGGGCCGCCGGATATGGTCTCGATGATCACCTGATCGCCGTCATCCACTTCGATTACGGCGGGAAATTCCGCTGAAAAGGCTCCCCAGTGCAGATGCTTCAGTACCGATGTCAGCTTGTGTTGCGATGCCATATCGCTCCCACCTTTATTTGTTTCTTGCCAGTCATTGTGTCGGGCCACCGGCTAGCGGGCAAGCTTCCTACATAGCGCTAGCGCCACCATCGAGCACCATTTCGGCACCGGTCATGAACTTGGATTCATCGCTGGCCAGATAGACGATAGCCCACGCTACGTCATTGGTGTCGCCAACTTTTCCGAGTGGTACCTGGCGGGCCAACCGTTCGAGACCTTCCTCTCGGCTACCGCGGCGTAGGATGTCATCGAGCATGGCGGTATCGATGAAGGCTGGGTGCACCGAATTGCAGCGGATACCGTTGCCCTGGCGGGCGCAGTGCAGCGCTACCGATTTGGTCAGGTGACGCACACCGGCCTTGGCCGAATTGTAAGCGGCGAGATTATGCCCGGCGATGATGCCAGAAATCGAAGACATATTGATGATGGAACCACCGCCATAACGTGCGATTGCCGGCACCGCCAATTTGCAACCCAGAAATACGCTATCGAGGTCGACGGCGTGCACGCGCCGCCAATCTTCCAGGGTGGTTTCCTCGACCGTACCCAGACTGACGATGCCGGCGCAGTTGACCAGGACGTGGAGCCCGCCCAGCTTGTCTTCGGTTTTGGCTAAGATTTTTGCCCACGACGCCTCGCCGGTGACGTCGTGTTCCAGGGCGATAGCGGCGTTGCCGATATCAGCCGCGGTGGCCTGGGCGCCGTCGATATTGATGTCGCTGACGGCGACGCGCGCGCCTTCCGCCGCGAGTAGTTTGGCTGTCGCCCGTCCGATGCCCGAGGCGCCGCCGGTAATAAGCGCGATTTTATCCGCCACCCGGTTCATTATACTCTCCCCATCTTCTATGCCCGAACATGAAAGGCCGAAGTTGGCACCAATGCAACATGTCCCAACTCCGCGTAGCCGTGCAGAGTCGGCTATTCCTCGCAAGGGTCCGATCGGGATAGCTGGCAAATTGTCGGGGCGAGACCGATCGCGGCAATCTTGATCCGGGGTGTTTGTTGTTTAGGGAAAAAGCCAGATTTGAGAATTTTACTCCTCAATAATCTGACCGGAAATTGGATCGGTAACACCTAAGTCAGAAGAAATTTCATCAAGTAGGTGTCTGTAATTATCCAAAAATCTTACCAAATCTGGACGTGCCGCAACTAAGGCACCTTCGTTTTCCCATACGACCGTGGTTTGAAATCTTCCATCTCCAATATCGATGATCTGATGTGATAACGCACCCGGATAATCTGCCACGTCAAACCCCTTGAGAGCATCAATGAGCGTTTCCCTATCACCGTTTTTCATCCTGAACCGAACACTGCTCGCAAATTTCGTCATGAGAAATACCCCGTGAAAACCAAGCCTGGAGGAGATTGGGGCATTCTAGCCGTTGGCCCCATATGGGCATAAGAGATTTTTCAAGCGTCTGCCAGTTGCTGCTAACTGCCATACCGAGGGCAACAACTCTCACAGCGTGAACTACCGCTGGTGCTGTGCCTGTATCGCGGCTGGTTTTGGTGCCGTCGGTATTAGAATGCAGACGCCACTAGTCGCCGATTAGGCTCTTCAGGTGCATGAGTCCCAGTTCGGCTGATTTCTCGTAGCTTGGCTCCCGTAGGATCTGCAGCGACAAGTAGCCGTTGAAACCGATTGCCTTGAGGGCGTCTATAATCGCGCCGAAATCGATGTGCCCACCGCCAGGATAGAGGCGGTTACTATCGCTGATTTGGAGGTAGTGGAGGCAGTCACGCGCGTCATAGATGCTCTTAGTGAACGATTTGTCCTCTATGTTCATATGGAACGTGTCAAGCATGATTCCGAAGCCTGGGCTGTCGAGTTCCGCGGCGAAAGTGACTCCGTCCTGGGCGGTAAAGCCGAAATCAACGGAGAATTTCGCCTGGGGTTCAAATAGCACGCGCGAACCCTTAGATGCAGCGTAGTCAGATGCCTGCTTAAAGGCGTCGTACATCCATACTCTTGAGTGCTCGCGCTGTTCTTGCGGCCCAAGCTTACCTCGGAAGGATCCGACGATAACCGCGACGCCGAACGAGCCAGCTAGGTCTATCGCAGCGTTGAGGCGCTCTGCTGCCTCTTCACGTATTGCCTGGTCAGGGTGGCATAGCCAAATCTTATCCTGGAACCCCACAGCCGCGGTATGGATAGCGGCAACCTCGAGGTTTCTTTTCGAAACTGCCACTTCGATCGCTGAACGATCTAGTTCTGCCGGCCGGCAGATTGAAAGTTCGACCCCATCATACCCAAGGTTTGCAAGGACATCGAGATTACCGGCTAGATCCCCTTGTTGAGCGGGGAGAAGAGGGGTGTTGACTTCAGGGGTAGCAACACTGAATCCGATCTTCATTGCAGTTCCATGTTTACAGTTTTTGGCTAGGTCTCGATAAAGCGATCTGGCCGCTTTAAGTACATATCCCGCAATAATGTATGCGGGGATACCCAAGCGGCTACGCTTCTATAAATATGCGAGAAGGGTCCATTTCGACAGTCATATCATCGCGGCCGTCTAACTGTCTTTGCTCATTGTACATACCTTCCTTTATCCCATTTGTCGCCGGCCGAACGGTGATTTCACTGCTTCCTCGTGTAAGTTCGGTCGGGGTACCTGGTCTACGCGTTCTCACTAAAGGCAAAGGGGAAACTCCCTTTGTAGGATATGACCCCTCTACTGCTATACCGCCTCTAAAAGAATGGGCTAGGTGGATCAAGGAAAAATAATAGAGAGGCTAGCTAGCTTTACCGGAGTGGTGGAAATCCTACTCACCTAAAGCAGTGTTGACGCGCGGCATAACCTCTTTGGCCATTAGTTCCATAGAACGGCGCGAAAGCGAGGGGTCAACCCAATCGTGAGCAGTATAAATCAAAGTGCCAAATGAGCCGATAATTTCCCGTAATTTAACAATTTCCTCAGCCACTTGTTCCGGAGTGCCGGCTATCACTTGCGTATCCAAAGTATGCTGCAAGTTGACCTCACTATCCGGCTGGTCTGGGTGGCTTTTAAAAATTACCGGTCCGTAACTTTTCATGTATTTTTTGGAGTTTTCGATTTTGCTCATAATGTTTCTGAAGTAGAAACCAAAAGGTCCACTTTCACTTTTGGCATACCTACAAGCTGTTGACTCGTCATCAGCTACGAAAATGCTTTTGGCGACGCGCCAAAGGCTTGGATCCTCGGTTAAACCGGCGTTTCTTCGCCCTTCCAAAAATTTATGAAGATGCGTTGCGACCCAGTGTGCTTGTACATAATTAGACGATATGCCAGTCCAGCCTCGTTCGGCCGCAGCCGTAATTCCCTGCGAATGCGGTGCTATAGCTGTGAACACGATCGGCGGATGTGGTTTTTGCAGTGGTTTTGGAATGCTTCCTTGACCGATTTCTTTAATCATCGTTCTTTCGGTGGTGGTCGCAAAATATCTTCCTTTTAAGTTATATGGCGCCTCTCCGGCCCATATTGAAAGTATATGGTCAATTGCCTCGACCATCTTCTCGTTTTTATCAATATCGAGATTTCCAAAAACCTCTAAATCCGTGGGAAGGGCTCCCGGGCCTATACCAAATAAAAACCGACCTTCGAGTAAATGGTCAATCATGGCAACGTGTGCAGCGACATGTACCGGATGGTAGCTTGTAAGGTTTACTACGCCGCTAGCTAATTTTATCTGGAAAGTTCTGTTGATTAGGGTTCCTATAAACAAAAGACAGCTCGTAATAGGCTCCGCTAAATCTGTCATATGTTCGCCGATATATGCCTCAGTCATTCCCAGTTTATCCGCTAGTATTACGGCTTCTTGGTCCTCACGTAGAACTTCACCATAGTCGCGAGTGGATGGATGAACGGGTTGGATGAAAAATCCGAGTTTCATAATGCATGCCTAGAAAGCTTAGGTTATCCAACTTTGCGGTTACTTTCACGTGTCGGCGGGTTCGTCTGTCCAAGACGCAAAGCTTAGTTCATCTGGACTTGTGTGCAACCTAATCCCGTAACTATTCCAGCTGTCCACCGGCTTTCTTCCAAGCGTCAATACCGCCGGTGAGATTGCAGATCGACCCCATCCCACCATCGCGCGCCGCGTGTACAGCCATTGCCGAACGTTCACCGAAGGCGCAGTAGAAGATCATGCGCTTGTCCGAGGCCTTGGCTAGCTCGTGCAGCATGCCGCCGGTAAATACCTGGTCGCCGAAAAGGAAACAGTAGGAATCGTCTGTGTGACCCGGCGTGTAGATGGCGTCCAGCGCCATGCCTTCGACGTCAACGGTGTCGCCTTCAGTGACCCGCATCGACACCACGTCGACACCACTTTGCTTACCCATGACGGTGATGCATTTGGTGCGGTCGCGCAGCGTAAAAATAGAGAAAACCCAACAACGCCTCAAATCCAGTAAAACGCCTTCGCTGTGTCGTGGAAGAACTTCTGGTTTACCTGGTCGGAGCGGTCCGCCATGATCCGCTTCTGCACCGCCGTGTAATCCGCCAACGGTGTCCACATGCGTTCGACCGGATAGTTGGAGCCATAGAAACAGCGGTCGGCACCGAACATATCCAACACCGTATCAGTGACGTAGGTCATCGTCGGTTCGTCGAGCTGGCGCGTGAACGTGTTCAGCCCTGAGACCTTAATAAACACGTTGTCCAGCGGCACCAATTGTTGCAACGCCTCGCGCCAGGCGTTGGTCGTGGAAGCGTCAAGGCTGGTTAACATGCCGGCGTGCACCAGGCAAAAGCGCTGTCCCGAATGCGCCTTGGCCAGTTCCGCCAGGTCGCCAAACTGGCTATCGAAGCCCTGCCAGTCGAAGGCGAAATCGTGTGCGCCGATAGCCGCGAGGCCGCGGCGGAAGGCATTCGATAGGCAGAACCCCGGCTGATCGACGAAGCGCCAATATTCGTTTTCGGCGTGGTAATAAACCTGCTGGCGGATGCCGCGAGTGTTGGCGTACTGCCGATGACTGGCCAGCGTCGTTTCGACGTTCGGATCAGTGAGGTCGGCGTGGGCGACGATGCCGTGCGGAAAGCCGTGCTGGTCGGCGAAGCCCTGTAGCCCCTCGGTCTCGTCGGCAGGCCGGGACATATCGAAGTTGGCCTGCACATGGACCGATTGGGTGACGTTGTGGGATGCGCTGTCGGCGATGAATTCTTCGACGCGGTATTCCTGCTTCATCGCCGACCAGTCGTCGCCGAATATCATCGGCCGCATCGGCGCTGACATCCACGGGTAATTGGTCTCGTAGTCCCAGATGGTGTGGTGGTGGGAGTCGACAATAGGGCCTTCGTAAAGTGGCATTGAAACGTTTCCTTTTGTGGCCCGGAATTATTCGCCGAGCGCCTTGTTCACCTTTGGCATGACCTCGGTCGCCATCAACTCCATTGAGCGCCGGCTCAGCGGTACGTCGGCCCAGTCATGGCCGGTATACATAAGGGTGCCGAAGGGGCCGACAATCTCGCGGAACGCCAGGATTTGTTCGACCACGTTGTCGACCGTGCCGGCGATGACGTTGGTATCCAGCGAATGCTGCACCGTCACCTCTTCGTCCGGCTGATCGGGGTGAGATTTGAACAGGGCCTGCAGGCCAGCGCGCGCGACCTTACGCATGATATTCTGGAAATAGAAGCCGTACGGACCGTCCTCGCTTTTGGCGTAGTCGCGCGCGATCTTTTCGTCTTCGGCGACGAAAATACTTTTAGCGATACTCCACCGCGATGGATCTTTCGGCAAGCCGGCATTGCCCAAGCCTTCCATGAAACTCGGTAGGTGGGTAGCAATCCAGTGGGCCTGGACATAGTTTGACGAAATGCCGCGCCAGCCACGCTCGGCAGCGGCCGTGACGCCCTTGGAGTGGGGCGTCAGCGCGGTGAACACGATCTCGGGATGGGGTTTCTGCAGCGGCTTGGGAATAACGCCCTGGCCGATCTCGGCGAACAGGGTGCGCTCGGTTGAGGTCTTGAAGTATTTGCCTTCGAGGTTGTAAGGCGCCTCGCCGGCCCAGATCGATAAAATTTGGTCGATCGACTCGACCATCTTGTCGTTCTTATCAAGATCCAGGTTGCCGAACACCTCGACGTCGGAGGGCAGCCCGCCGGGGCCAATGCCGAATAGAAACCGGCCGTCGAGCAAATGGTCTATCATGGCGATATGGGCAGCGACGTGGACAGGATGATAACTCGGTAGATTTACGACGCCGCTACCCAGCACTATATTCTCGGTTTTGTCGATCAGCGTGGCGAGAAACACCAGGCAACTGGTTATCGGCTCGGCCAGGTCGGTCATGTGCTCGCCGACGAAGGCTTCGCAAAAGCCCAGTTGGTCGGCGAGAATAATCGCTTCCTGATCTTCGCGCAGGACCTCACGATAGTCGCGCGTTATTGGATGTACCGGTTGGGTAAAAAATCCCAGTTTCATCGCCCCCGTCCCCAAATTTAATATTTTTGTAACGTTGCTATTGTAAGCGTTTCCGGCCCCCGCGGTCACGGCAAACGACTCACTTGATTAGATATTAGAATAGAGAATGGGTCGGATACCGCAATGTTGATTGCGTAGATAACGACACTGTGTCAGATGGCAAGGAAGGATTCCGGTCTAAGTA
Source organism: uncultured Rhodospirillaceae bacterium (assembly GCA_964530225.1). Lineage (GTDB taxonomy): Bacteria > Pseudomonadota > Alphaproteobacteria > UBA6615 > UBA6615 > CAZHBA01. Next base: position 10,486 of record CAZHBA010000125.1, read on the forward strand.
GTCGGTGGAGGAATAGCGTGCACATGAGGACTACAGCAATTGCTATGGCGTTAGGAGTGGTGATCGCGGCCTCTTCGGCGGTAGCGCAAACCAATGCGGCGTTCGCAGCGTGGCTGATGGAACTGCAATCTGAAGCGCAAGGTATCGGCATTAGCAAACAGACACTCGACGCCAGCTTCAAGGGCGTGGCGCCCATCCCGCGCATTATTGAACTCGACCGCAAGCAACCGGAATCGACACTTACCTTCAAACAATATGTCGACCGTATCGTAAGCAACGCCCGGGTGAAACGTGGCCGCGCCCAGCTACAGGAAAACTCGCCATTGCTGCAAGAGGTGGCGGCAAAGTTTGGTGTTCAACCGCGATTTATCGTTGCATTGTGGGGTATCGAGACCAACTTCGGGCAAAATACCGGTGGCTTTTCGGTCATTGCTGCCTTGTCCACCTTGGCCTTCGATGGCCGCCGCAGCAAATATTTTCGCGGCGAATTGCTCGAAGCTCTGCGAATTGTCGAGCAGGGACACATCAAGCCCGAGAACATGAAGGGCAGTTGGGCCGGCGCCATGGGGCAAAGCCAGTTCATGCCGTCGAGTTTTGTGAATTACGCTTATGACTACAACGGCGACGGCGCCAAGGATATCTGGAACACCTCAGCCGATGTTTTCGCCTCAGCCGCAAACTACCTTTCCGGTGTGGGCTGGAAAGCTGATATCACGTGGGGACGCGAAGTACGTCTGCCGCAAGGTTTCGATTCGGCCTTGGCCAACATCAAGGTGGTGAAACGCTTATCCGAATGGCAAACCTTGGGCGTACGCCGTGCCGATGGTAGCAATTTGCCAGCACGTGATTTACCCGCCTCGGTGATTTTTCCTGGCGAAGTCGGCGAAACTGCCTACGTCGTTTATGACAATTATCGTGCCTTGTTGCGCTGGAACCGCTCGCTATACTTTGCGACGGCGGTTGGACTGTTGTCCGATAAAATCGCGGCCGTTAAAGCGGGATTGGGCAATCACCGGTGAGCAACCCACCTGATATAACGTATTTCGTATGATTACGGCGCACAAAAACCGTTCCTTTGTATACGCGTTGCTTGGCCTTGTGGCCCTGGCGGCATGTGCGGAAACCGAGTTGCTCGTCCACACTGCGAAAACCATTGGCAACGCCGACGCGCCGGCGCCAACGCCGTTAGGCGATTACAAGGTGGGCAAGCCCTATCAGATCAAAGGCCAGTGGTATTACCCAGCGGAAAATTTTGAATATGCTGAAACCGGTATCGCGTCGTGGTACGGCCCCAACTTTCATGGCAAGCCCACCGCAAACGGTGAAACTTTCAACCAAAATCTGATCACCGCAGCCCATCGCACGCTGCCGTTGCCCAGCGCGGTGCGGGTGACCAACCTGGATAATGGCCGCGCCATACATTTACGCGTCAACGATCGTGGGCCGTTCGCGCGTGGACGCATCATCGATCTATCGCGCCGCGCCGCGCAGCTATTGGGGTTCGAAAAAAACGGCACGGCCAAAGTACGGGTGGAAATTTTACCTGACCAAAGCCGGCAGCTAAAACTGGCGGCGCTCAATGGAGGCAGGAATCAGCCGCAGATGGCGCCGTCACCGCGCGAGGTCGTGGTGGCGCGGCCCATACCGAACTCCGGTCAACCGGTTCAAACGACGGCGAATATTGGGACCGGTACCAAAGTGGGCCCGTCGCGGACGGGCACGACGGTCCCGATTTTGTCTGGAAAAGTCGAAATATTGCCGGTCAGCCCCGCCGGTATTTACATACAAACCGGGGCGTTTTCTAAGCTGGAGAATGCTTTGCGCATGCGCGACCGTATCTACTCGTTGGGACCGGCGCTAATCAGCCGGTACTTTGCCGGAGGCGTGGAATTATACCGGGTGCGTATTGGCCCGTTGCAGTCCGTCGCCATGGCTGACACGACATTGGTCCGGATGACCGACGCCGGGGTAAAAGAAGCGCAGCTTATTGTGGAATGAAAATTGTGACACTTCCAGGATGGTCCAAAAACCGCTTGAGATGACAATGATGGGAACCGCGATGGCTCGCACAATTTCATTCGTCGCCGGATTGTTTTTAGCAACGGCGGCTATCGCGTCGGCATTCGGACAGACATTCGAGACATCTGCCAAGCAGGTGATCCTGCTCGATCATGATACCGGCTCGGTACTTTACGAAAAGAACGCTGACGCGACTATGTTCCCGGCGTCGATGAGTAAAGTGATGACAGTTATGATGGTTTTCGACCGGTTGCGCGATGGCAACTTGACACTCGAATCGACCGTGCCGGTATCGGAAAAAGCGTGGCGCATGGGCGGCTCGAAGATGTTCGTGCGGGTTGGCGACGAGGTGAGCGTGGCTGATCTTTTACGTGGCATCATTGTGTCGTCGGGCAACGATGCCTCGATCGTTGCCGCCGAGGCGATCGGTGGCACCGAAGAACGGTTTGCCGAGATGATGACCAAACGCGCCGAAGAGATCGGCCTTGAAAATACGGTGTTTCGCAATTCGACCGGCTGGCCCGATCCCGATCATGTGACAACGGCACGTGATCTAGCCAAGTTGGCGAGCTATGTGATCCGCGAATTTCCCCAATATTACCCACTCTATTCCGAGCGGGAATTCACCTATGGCAAGAGCCTTGGCGGTAAGCCGATAACCCAAAGTAATCGTAATCCCTTGCTGTACCAAGGTGTCGGCGCGGACGGGTTGAAGACCGGCTACACCAAGAAAGCGGGCTTCGGCCTAACGGCTTCTGGGGTGCGCGATGACCGCCGGCTTGTGATGGTGATACATGGCATGGACAGCATACGCACCCGCAGCCAGGAAGCGCGCCGTCTGTTCGGCTGGGGTTTTCGCGAGTTCGACAATTACACCCTGTTCAAAGGCGGTGAAACGGTCGAAACCGCGACCGTTTGGCTAGGCGATAAGCCTGCGGTATCACTGGTTCTCGAAGATGATCTCACCATTACCCTGTCGCGCAGCAGCCGCAAGGGCATGAAGGTGATGGTTAAATACCATGGGCCGATTCCAACGCCCATTGCCAAAGGCCAGCAGATCGCGATCCTGGAAGTCTCTGGATCCGGCTTCGCGCCCATTAGCAAGCCGCTGCTCGCGTCTGAAGAAGTCGGCCAACTCGCCTTCTTCAGACGCATCAGCAGCGCCATTCGCTATATCATTTTCGGTGCGCCAAGCAGTTGACGCGCCGCCCTTCGGTGTGACACGTCCATCTCCATGATGGCGAATGCGCAACCGGGGCGATTCATTACCCTTGAAGGCGGTGAAGGAGCTGGCAAGTCTACGCAGATTGCGGGCTTGGCTAAGCACCTGGAAGACGTTGGCATCGACGTTATTTTGACCCGAGAGCCCGGTGGCGCACCGGGTGCCGATACCATCCGCTCGGTACTGGTGTCCGGCGATACCGACCGGTGGGACCCAATGTCGGAGGCCTTGCTAAACTTTGCCGCCCGCCGCGAACATCTCATTCGCACCATCTGGCCGGCGTTGGAACGCGGACATTGGGTGCTGTCCGACCGCTTCGCCGATTCAACAAAGGCCTATCAAGGCTACGGTCAGGGCATAAACCAGGATTTAATTACCGCGCTGTATCGCGCGGCGGTAGGTGATTTTTACCCCGACATGACCATCGTACTCGACCTGCCGGTGACCGAGGGCCTGCGCCGCGCCAACGAACGTAACGGCGCTGCCGGCGCCGGCGAAGATAGGTACGAACGCATGGATGTGGCGTTTCACGAACGATTACGCGCCGGATTTCTGGCGATTGCGGCAGAGGAACCCGAGCGCTGTGCGGTGATCGATGCAAGTGGCGAACCTGATGACGTGGCGGCGCTCATCTGGTCAGCTGTGAGCAGCAGGTTTGCTGGCGATTTGTTGACGAACGATGGGGCAGGGGGCTAGCCGATGAGCGGCGATATTATTGGCCGCATCGAAGCGCCCCGTTCGGCGCTAGCCCTGATTGGCCATGAGGCGGCGGCGTCTGTTCTGGCAGAGGCGTGGCATAGCGATAGGTTAGCGCATGCCTGGATGTTTACCGGCCCGCCGGGGATCGGCAAGGCAACGCTGGCTTGGCAATTCGTTAGATTTGTCGCAGCTGGCGGTAATCAGGTGGGCGAGGGTCCACTCACTACCGACTCGCAACACCCCGCCGTGCGCCTGGTCATCGCCGGAGCCTATCCCGATAACCGTTTGGTGCGCCGTAGCCACAATGTCCGTCCGCCACACCGTCTACGTACCGAAATATCGGTCGAGGATGTGCGCGCTATCGGACAGTTTCTACGGCATACTGCCGCGATGGGCGGCTGGCGGAGCATCGTCGTCGATTCCGCCGATGCTATGAACATCAATGCGCAGAACGCGTTGCTGAAGATCCTCGAGGAACCGCCGCCGCGCACGTTGCTGCTGCTTGTTTGCCATGCGCCGTCACGGTTGCTGCCCACAGTGCGTTCACGTTGCCGAACTATGCACTTGCGCCCACTGTCCGAAGATCAGGTGGCGGCAATTATCGCGCAACAGCAGCCAGACTTGCCGGCCAACGATTGTCAGCTTTTGGCGCGTCTGGCCGATGGCGCGCCGGGTTGGGCGCTCGACCTTGCCGAGGCCGGCGGCCTCGACCTGTACTGTAATCTCATTACCTTGCTCGACAGCTTGCCCGCACTCGACGCCGTGCAGTTGCACAAGGCGGCCGACCGGTTTGGCGGTGCCTCGGGCGAGCCCGCCTACCGGACCTTTATTTCGCTACTGCAATGGTGGCTGGGCCGTGCCATTCGGGTAACGGCAGGCAAGGCCAGCGGCTCCTTCGAAGAAGTGGTTCCAGGAGAAGCGGCACTCGCGGCGCGGTTAACCCAGCCTGGGCTTGAGCCTTGGCTCAAAGCGTGGGAGAAAGTCGTTGAGCTGGCATCGCGGGCTGATGCCGTCAATTTGGACCGCAAACAGGTAGTTTTGAACATTTTTTTCAAATTAGCCTCGGCCGCGCGCGAATAAGGACCCTGGGCGCCGCACAGGCGCGAGGGGGGGGGGAGAAGGAACGAAGATGTGATTGGATTATTCGCCCGCTATCTGACCCCGTTAACCTATCTGTTATGGGTGATGATTATCATCGGTTTGGTTGACCATTTCGCGGTCGCATTTCTGCCCCGGCAAGTCGCGGACTGGAATCTTTATGTAATGTGGCCGCTACTCGGGGTCGTGTGGTTTGGTCACAAACACAATGCGCGGGTGAAGGCGCAGGCGATGCGCAACGATTTGATCGATGGTGCGTAAGCGCCGCTCCCTGGTTTTCTGGATAACAGAACG
>CAZHBA010000126.1:0-18067 GCA_964530225.1 uncultured Rhodospirillaceae bacterium
TTCTGCGGCACTGATCCGGTTACGGTTGCCCTCGAACTCGAATTCGGTACTGAACACCTTTTTCGCCAAAATTTTGCCATTGCGGTTGCCAATGGCGACGTAATAGCTGAACTTTCCCTCACGGGTATTGTCAGCGGGTCCGCGGATTGCTTCGAAAAACAACTGTAGATCGACAATGACCTTGCCTATACGTTCTGGTTTCAGATCGGTCTCACACGACCCGTCGAACTGGTCGATACGGGCATCAAGCACGACATCGGTCAGATCGCGCCCCGCTCCGGGCCGAAATGCTGTCAGTTCGGCGGTGTCTTTGACTATGACAATATTCGGACACGCCGGCGCAGTCGCTGATTCCTCGGACGAGCAGGCCGCCATGGTGAACATCGCCAGTACGCTAAATACACTGCCTCGGGCGGTAGGAAATCGTCTTATGGTCAAAACAGATCTAACTTTTCAAAGGGTGTTGTGGGTGCCGTCGCATTCCGGCCGGTTACCTGTTTGTTTACAGCAACAGAAATAGATTGTCTGCGACGTATCAGTTTCGAACATAACCGGTGAAAACTCGGTCCCTTTATGTGCGCTATCACAAAAAGGCTGTTTTTTGCTATGGCCGCACATGCACCACCAGTATTTGCGCCCAGGTATGACATCGATAGCTATAGGCTCCTTTTGGGCAATTTTGCCGGTCGACATTACGCTATTCCTCCACGCCTTGCATGCGGCTGTGGTGCTAGGATATTAGGTTGCAACCGACGCCGCGAAAGGCCAGAAACTTAGTAGAGGCGCACAGCCAGAACAAGCGCCACCACAGCCATCGAACCCGTGAGAACCATGACGAACCCACCGCTGAACATCTTGCTCGCCAGTCCACGCGGATTCTGCGCCGGGGTCGACAGGGCGATCCAGATTGTCGAAACCGCGCTGGAGCGATACGGAGCACCGATCTACGTACGCCACGAGATCGTCCACAACCGCCACGTGGTAGCGGATTTGGAAAGCAAAGGCGCGGTCTTCGTCGACGAGCTCGACGAAGTGCCGGAAGCCGGGCGGGTCATTTTCTCCGCTCACGGCGTGCCGAAGACAGTTCCGGTCGAAGCCGAGCGGCGTCAGCTGTTCTATGTTGACGCCACCTGTCCGCTGGTCAGCAAGGTGCATAACGAGGCGCTACATCAACACAAGGCCGATAATCAAATTATATTGATCGGACATGACGGCCACCCCGAGGTGGTCGGCACCATGGGTCAATTGCCGGCAGGCGCCATCTCGCTAGTCGAAAAAGAAGACGATGTCGCCAATCTCAATGTTCCCGACCCTAGCAAGCTCGCCCTGGTGACACAGACGACGCTATCGGTCGACGATACGGCCAATATCGTTGCCACCCTCAGACAACGTTTTCCCAAAATCGTCACGCCACGCTCGGAAGACATCTGCTATGCGACGACAAACCGCCAGAATGCAGTGAAGGAAATCGCCGGGCAGTGCGACGTGATTGTGGTTATTGGCGCGCCAAATTCGTCCAATTCGAACCGGCTGGTCGAAGTCGCGTTACGCGCCGGGTGCCCGGGCGCATTTCTCGTCGAGCACACCGAATCGATGAATTGGGGCCACCTTGCCCCTCACATGACGTTGGGAATTTCCGCTGGCGCCTCGGCACCGGAACAACTGGTGGCAGAATTTATCGATGCCTGTAGCGCACGTTTCACCGTGGCCATCGAAGAGATTTCGGTGCGCCAGGAAGATGTGAACTTCAATCTGCCACGCACGCTCGTTGCCTGAACAACATGGCCGTCTACACAGAAGTTTCCGACGAGGAACTGCAAGATTTCGCCGCCCAGTACGATTTGGGCGAGGTGGTTTCGTGCAAAGGCATCGCCGAAGGGGTCGAGAACACCAACTATCTGCTCCAGACTTTACCCGCCGGCGGTGGCGCGCCCGATAGCTATATTCTGACCTTGTACGAAAAACGGGTTAGTCCGGAAGACTTGCCATTTTTTCTGGGATTGCTGGAACATCTGGCGGCGCACGGGATTACCTGCCCAACCCCAATTCACGGGTGCGACGGTGCCGCCCTGCGCCAACTGTGCGGCAAACCGGCGGTCATCGTGTCGTTCCTATCCGGCATGTGGCCCAAGCACGGCACGCCGCAACAGTGTGCCGCCCTGGGTACGGCGCTGGCGCAAATGCACGTCGCCGGCGCCGATTTCGACATGCACCGCGCCAACGATATGTCGATTGATGGCTGGCGCAAGCTGCTCGACGCATCACGCGCCCGCGCCCACGAAATCCAGTCCGACCTGGCTAAAACATTGTCGGCTGAGCTGGACTATTTGTCGGCCAGCTGGCCGCAAGATTTACCCAAGGGGATTATCCATGCCGACCTGTTTCCCGACAATGTCTTCTTTCTCGGCGACCAGCTGTCGGGACTGATCGATTTTTACTTCGCCTGCGACGATTTCTTAACCTACGACTTGGCGATCTGTCTGAACGCCTGGTGCTTCGAGGCCGATGGTAGTTTCAACATCACCAAGGCGCGCTCGCTGTTACGCCACTACGCCGAAGTGCGCCCGCTCAATACGGCCGAATTCGCCGCCTTACCGTTACTGGCGCGCGGCAGCGCGCTGCGCTTTCTGCTCACGCGACTCTACGACAAACTACACCATGACGAAAGTGCGCTGGTGCAGCCCAAGGACCCCTTGGAATTTCTGGTCCGGCTGCGTTTTCACCAGCAGGTCGAAGGCCCCGGCGCCTATGGGCTCGACGAAGAATTGGCGGGCGCATGAGCGAATTACCCATCATCGATATTTACACCGACGGCGCCTGCTCGGGAAATCCCGGCCCCGGTGGCTGGGGCGCCTTACTGCGCTACAACGAACATGAAAACGAATTGTTGGGTGGCGAAATGGAGACCACCAACAACCGCATGGAAATAACCGCCGCGATTATGGCGCTGGAAAGCCTCAAGCGGCAGGCGCACGTAAATATCTACACCGACAGCACCTATCTGCGCGACGGTATCACCAAGTGGATCCATAACTGGAAGGCCAACGGCTGGAAAACGGCGGCCAAGAAGCCGGTTAAAAACGTCGACTTATGGCAGCGCCTGGAAGAGGCCATCTCCCACCACGACGTCCATTGGCACTGGATCAAAGGCCACGCCGGCCATCCAGAGAACGAACGCGCCGATATGTTGGCGACGCTCGCCCTGTGCCAAAAACGTGACGCTTCAATTTTATAAGGCGAATTCTTTTTTATCCCCGTCCCCCCTTGAGGGAAGAGAGGGAGGGTTGATCTGATCCAATTGGATCAAATACCAGAAATCTGGTTAGAGTTTTTCGAGGACGCTTTCCGCCGATGTGGCGCCGAAATCACCCGCCCCGTCGATCATCAATTCGCTCACGATGCCGTCGTCGACGATCATGGCGAAGCGCTGACTGCGGATACCAAGGCCCCTCTCGTTAAGGTCGAGTTCGAGACCTAACGCATTAGCGTATTTGGCCGATCCGTCAGCCAGCATCAATACCGCATTGCCTACATTCTGATCCTTGCCCCAAGCTTCCATGACGAACGGATCATTGACCGCCATGCAAGCGATGGTGTCGACACCCTTCGCCTTGATCGCGTCAGCCTGCTGGACAAAACCCGGTAGGTGCTTGGCCGAACATGTCGGCGTAAACGCACCGGGCACCGAAAACAGCACGACCTTTTTGCCGCTAAACAGCTCGTCCGTTGTAACCGGGTTGATGCCGTCTACCGTTTTATGACCCAACGCCCCCACAGGAACTTTGTCACCCACGTTGATAGCCATTGTTCTCCTCCTCTCTAACATTGAAACACGTTAATTCGAAACCAGCCCACGACACGAGCGACGCCAACGCGACCACCCGAGGGAGTTTCAGTTAAAAGATAAAACTGTTGGCGGAATATTCCAGCCCGCGCCGGTTAATTAAGCGCGAATTAGTTAGCCGTGGCGACGTTGGCGCTGAAGCCAGCCTTACCGAGCCCGGCAAATACGGCGTCATTGCTCAGCAATTCCGGCAGCACGACACCGCTCGGCGAGTTGTGTCCGTAGATCACGTTGAACGGAATACCGAAGCGATTAAAGCTGGCTAAATAATTGGCAATCTGCTCGCTTGGTTTGGTCCAGTCGGCCCGCATTCTAATAACTTTTGGGTTATTGAGCACCACAGCAACATCGCCAACTTCGAGCACCCGTTTTTTGTTCACTTGGCAGGTAATGCACCATTTGGCCGTGACGTCGACGAACACTATATTACCGGAGGCGACCAGCTGCGGGATGGCCTGACGGTCGAACGGCACCCAGTACGATGTAACCGCCGACGGCGCATCGTCGCCATTGAGGTTCAACGTCGACAAGGTCGCCGGAGTGACAAAAGCACCAGCGATGATAATAACGATCGCCGCCGGCACCGCGCGCACCATGGCAGGCGTTACGTAACGGCGAACTGCAAACAACAGAGCGATGACAGCCATCAATGCGCCAACGACGAACGCCGCCGACGCAGAAACCTGGTAGCGCATCACCGACAACAGCCACACCGCCGTCGCCACCAGAGCTAGCGCAAGGAATTTTTTTAGCCAGTCCATCCACGGTCCGGGCTTCGGCAGTTTGGTTGCCAGCGCTGGAAATAGGGCCACGAGAATGAACGGCAGCGCCATACCGACGCCCAGCGCGGCAAATACCGCATAGATCTCGTTCGCCCCGCGGCTCAGTGCAAAACCGATCGACGTACCCAGGAACGGCGCCGTACACGGCGTGGCCAGCAAGGTGGCGAAGGCACCTTGGAAGAAGTTACCGGTCAGCGAGGTACCACCGCTCGCCTTGTCCACCACATCCAAGACACGGCCCAGCAGGTTGATCTCAAACAGTCCCCACATGTTAGCGGCGAACAGAGTCAGAATCACCACGATGGCGATGATGAATAACGGCTGCTGGAATTGGATGCCCCAGCCGACGGCTAAACCCGCCGCTTTAACACCTACAGCCAACGTCGCCAGAGCAAGGAACGAGACAATGATCCCCACCGTCGTCGCCAAAAAACCGAGCCGGACTTGCTTCGGGTCGCCGGCGTCGTGGCTGACCACCGAAAGCAGTTTGATTGAGAGCACCGGCAGGACGCACGGCATCAAGTTCAAGATCAAACCACCAATCAAAGCCAGACCGATAATCGACAACAATGTAAAGTAGTGCATCGCCGCGCCATCAATGGCGAGCGGCCCGGGCACCGGGGTCACTTGCGTTTCCATACTGCGGGCACCGTCGAACAGGGTCAACATCACCGGTTGGGCGGTCAGGTCGACCGCCGCGCCCTCGCCGAAAATGTCCTCAGCATTCATCCGCGCTAGCAACAACATACCACCGTCGGTTATCTCGAATTCGGGCTTGGTGAAAGCGTGATCCTCAAAACCTTCGATCAAAAGGTCGGGATTGATGAACGGAACCGAGCCGCGAAACGCTACTTCGAGCAGCGGCTTGGTGTTCGATCCGCTAACCGAAGCGGCCTCGAACGTCAGACCAACGCCAGTGCCGTCACCGGGGACCCGGGCACGATATTGATTGATTAAATCTGCGTGATCGGACGGCGTCGCCGGACCGTCCGGCAAATCGAGCGATACGCTCATCGTATGAGGAATGCAAACATCGGCGCAAATCAACATGTCGACGCGGGCGCGCAGCGCTGCTGGCTCACCAGGACGCTCGAGTACGACGTCGACGGGAAAGACCACCTCTTTGCTGTAGCCGAACGTCTCTAGATCGTAATACTGAAAGCGGGCTGGAATCGGCCAGCGAAACGCCGTCGAGGCAACGTTGGTGCTGCCGGTAAAGTCGATCTGCGGGGGAATACCAGCATCGCCAGGCGAGCGCCAATGGGCCTTCCAACCCGGCTGTAACCTAACTTCCATCCCGAGTAAAATAGCGTCGAGTTCGCCGACAGCCATGATCGCGGCAATCAGCCGCACATCGGCCTTCGGACCACTCTCCCACTCGCTTGCAGCTTCGCTACCATAGGCCAAATGTGGCAGGATGCCTGCTACTAGCAGGCCCAACAGGCCAAATTTTGCAATGGAAAATAGGCGTTTCAGCATAAAAATGTGCACAGCCCCGTATTTATTAGCCGAACGAATACCGATTTAGGGTTGATATATGGGTAATACGATGACGAAGTATAATGGTCGAATGATCACCTTTTTGTCACAATCACGTGTCGGGATCACAGCTGTATATCACTTGCCCGTACCCTATGAACTGTTGAAATTTAAGACTTAATTAACGGTAACCGCGATGCCAAATGATTTGTCAGATTCCGCTTACCTCGAAGGCCAGCTGCTGATCGCGATGCCGGCTATGGCCGACCCGCGCTTTGAGCGTTCAGTGATTTATGTGTGCGCCCATAACCGCGAAGGCGCAATGGGTTTAGTGGTCAATAAATTGTTCGACGAAATCAATTTCGAAGAGCTTCTGACCCAGCTAGAAATTACCCTTAGCGATTCGTCACCACAACTGAGTATCCATTTTGGCGGACCGGTCGAAGCTCAACGAGGCTTCGTCCTGCACACGGCTGAATACACCGGCAAGGGTACCGTCGCCGTCGACGAGCAAGTGGCGCTGACGGCGACACTCGACATCCTCAAAGAGCTCGCCAACGGCAGCAGCCCTAAAAACACCATGCTAGCGCTGGGTTATGCCGGATGGGGACCGGGTCAGTTGGAGGAAGAAATTAGCGATAATGCCTGGTTGCACGCACCGTTCAACGAGGACTTGGTATTCGACGGCGATGTCGACACCAAATGGCAGCGCGCGATGAACAGCATCGGCGTCGACCCGTCGAGCCTATCGGGTGCCACCGGCCGCGCCTGACTCCGTCCTGGCCTTTCGCCGGCCGATGACCGCCAGCACGGCAAAAAATGCCCCCAGGCCAAACACCCAATAGCTGGTAACTGTAAAGGCACCGCCCAGGGTGGCCTGCTCACCTAGTGGCAGGCTATAGAAAGGCGATGCGAATTGGCCAAGAAAAAGCATAGTCATCATCGCGCCCAAAGCGCGTCCACGAACCGCTCTCGTTGTCCGCGATATAATAGCCAAATTAGCGTTCGGCAGAAATACGCCCACGGAAAATCCACCGATTGCTAAGCCGACCATAACATCGAAAAAACCATCCGCGGTGCCAACCAAAGCAAATCCGAAACCGAGGTCGAAGAATATCAGCGCAAATATCGAAGCGACGCTGAAACGCCGCCGCAGAAAAGGATATGCCAGTGCGGCGATACCGGAACTAAAGTTGAAAACGCCAATCGCTATCCCCGCGCGCGTGGGATCGCCGATTCCAATATCGATCAGGAAAAACTGCGTCTGCGAGGGCACCATAAACAGCGCGATCATGGACACGAAGGCAAGAACGCAGACCCAGCCAATCATCCCCCACTTGCGCCACCCGATCGCCGGCTCAGCCGATTGATCGTGGCGCGCCGGCTGCGCCGACGACGATTCATACAGGCTAAGCACCATCGGCATGATCAACACGAATGCGGCCGCAAATAGGAAGAAACTGGAGCGCCAGTGAATTTCCGATAGAAATCCGGCGAGGATGACGAAAACAAACGTGCCAAACGTAATGAAGGAGCCCTGCATCCCGACGACCTTGGTGCGCTGGTCACCGGTATAATAGTCTCCGATCAGCGCCGTCACACTGGTTAGCATCGCCGCCAGAAAAATGCCCAAAATCGCCCGGCCCGCAATGATAGCGATTAACGATTCCAGAAACAGGCCTGAGAGACCCGCCAGTCCGAAACCGATTGTACTTACGAGCAGCGTGTTACGGCGCCCGTACTGGTCGACGACGAAACCGGCGAACGGCCCGGCTACGGCGACGAACAACATCGGCATGGTCAAGACCATACGCGACAGCATTTCGGCATTGGCGAGGTGGGCATAATCGTCGTAAAGCGCCGGCAACCCAGGCGCCACCGCCGATGCCAGAAACATCAAACTGCTGGTAAATAGTATGGTCAACTTACGCAATCGCGCGCGCGCCATAACGGCATCCGAGGCGGCAATTTTCGGCATTATAGTGGTAACTATTCGCGCGACTGCGGCCGGAAATCTTCGGCGAGCAACGAAAAAAGTAGATGATCGTGCCATTCACCGCGGATTTTCAAATATTTGCGGGCATAACCGTCCTGCGTGAACCCGGCCCGCTGCAGTAATTTCTGGCTTGCCTCGTTATGGGGCAAACAAGCCGCTTCGATGCGGTGCAACGCCAATTGACCGAAACAGAACTCGGTGATGAGCCGCAACGCTTCGCTCATATAGCCTTTGCGCGTATGGGGCTCGCCCACCCAGTATCCCAGGGTCCCGCACTGGGCAACGCCGTGGCGCACGTTCGATAAGCTGATGCCGCCAATCAAGGCGTCGTCGCTGCTGCGGAAGATGAAAAAGTTGTGCCCTACATCGTCGCGCCAATTCTCGGCGTAACGGTTGAGACGGCGCATAAACGCTTCGCGGCCCAAGGCGTCCTGAGGCCACGCTGGTTCCCACGGCTCAAGAAACTTGCGGCTGACCGTACGCACCTCCACATAAGCACGCCAGTCCCGCTCCGCCGGTGCCCGGAGATAGACTTTGTCGCCTTTGAGGCGAACATTGCCGACCGGCGAAGACAGGTTACGAAACAGACGCATGGGTTGGTCCTAGGCTCTGGTGTTACGCAGCGAGACGACCCGCAAAGGTGTTATAGGACTCCAGATTATCTAGCGGACCGACAGCCGCCAGGACTGGAGGGATCGCAAATATCTGCTGCGCCAACGCGCCAATCTGTTCGACATCGATGGAGTCGATTCGCGCCACCATCTCATTGATCGGCATAACCCGGCCGAAGATCAACAGATGCTGGGCCACCTGCTCGCATCGCGCGCCCGTCGATTCGAGTGCCATCAATAGGTTCGATTTAAGCTGCGTGCGTGCCCGCGTCACTTCATCGTCGCGCAGACTGGTAGCCAGCCCGGTGATCTGATCGCACAACACTGGAATCAATTCGCCGATCTGTCCAGTGCCGGTACCGGCGTAAACGCCGAACAGCCCGGTATCAGCGAACGCTGACATAAAGGTATCGATGGAATAAACGAGGCCACGCTTTTCGCGGATTTCCTGGAATAGCCGCGACGCCATACCGCCACCCAACAGGTTGGAAAGCACCGACATGGTGTAAAATTCCGGTGTGCCGATGGGCGCACCGCGAAAACCGAGGACTAGGTGGATCTGTTCCAGATCCCGCACCTCGCGTCGTTCACCGCTGTAATAGACCGCTTCTTGCGAGGCTGCGTCACCGCCATTTTGCAAAGCACCGAATGTCTCCTGGGCGTAATCTACCAACTGGTCGTGCTCGATATTGCCAGCGGCGGCGACAACCATGTGCGGCGTGCGGTAGTGCTCGTCGCGGAAACTGATAATCGCATCGCGCGGCATGGCGGCGACGATTTCCGACTTTCCCAGCACCGGCCGACCCAACGGCTGGTCGGGAAAGGCGGTTGATTGGAAATGATCGAACACCACATCGTCGGGCGTGTCCTGGGCCTGTCCGATTTCCTGAAGCACCACCGACCGCTCGCGGTCCAATTCCATATCATCAAAAACCGAATTCTGTAATATATCGGCCAGCACATCGACGGCGAGCCCGGCATCACCTTTCAACACCTTGGCGTAGTAGGCTGTGGTCTCGCGCGAGGTGTAAGCATTAATGTTGCCGCCGGCCGTTTCTACTTCTTCGGCAATATCGCGGGCGCTACGCCTTTCCGTGCCCTTGAACACCATGTGTTCAAGCAAATGGGCGACCCCGTTGACCTGGGGCTGCTCGTAGCGCGTGCCAGCACGCACCCACACGCCCAGCGACACGGTTTCCACTGTCGGCATGCGATCTGTGGCGACCCGCAGCCCGTTGGGTAATGTGGTTATCTGAATATCGCGCACGAAATCAAAGCCTTAAAAAAACGTTTAAGCTGCATTTTTCACATTGTCACGCACATAACTTTGCACCGCCTTAAGATCGTTAGCGAGGGTCGCGCACCGCTCCTCGCGCTCGAACAAGTCTACCAGATGCGCCGGCAACTCGGGTCGAACGCTCGTCGTCCGCTCCACCACATCGGGAAATTTTGCCGGATGGGCGGTCGCCAGCACAATGCGCTTTGATCCATCGCCGTCTGTCTGCCGCGCCACGCCGAGGCCGACTGCGGTGTGGGGGTCGACCAAGATGTCGTTGGCCTCGTAGGTCTCGCGGATAGCGACCAGCGTCTCGGGTTCGCCCGTACGGAAACCGGTGAACGCTAAAGCAGCCGTCCGAAGCTCTTCGCCACCGGACAGCGTTCCGGTCTCGCGAAACTTTTGCATTGCGTCGGCCACCGCCGCGCCGTCGCGGTCGAGAAGATCAAATAGCAACCGCTCGAAGTTGCTGGAAATCTGGATATCCATGCTCGGTGAAAAGGACGGGCGAACCGGGGCCACCGACATGTCGCCAGTCTCGAAGAACCGCGTCAGGATATCGTTCTGGTTCGACGCCACAATCAGCTTGGCATCGACCAAGCCCATCTGGTGCGCAACGTAGCCGGCATAGACGTTGCCGAAGTTGCCCGTTGGCACGATGAACGAAATCGGCGCGTCGGGCGCACCCAATTGCGCCGCTGCGGTGAAGTAATAGACGACCTGGGCCATTACCCGCGCCCAATTAATCGAGTTTACCGCCGACAGGTTGAGCGTATCTCGGAACGCTTCGTCGTTGAACATGCCTTTGACCAGGTCCTGGCAGTCGTCGAAGGTGCCGTCGACAGCGATATTGTAAACGTTGGGCGCCAGCACTGTGGTCATCTGCCGACGCTGGACGTCCGATACCCAGCCGGCCGGGTGTAGCATGAAGATGTCGAGGTTGTCGCGCCCCCGGCACGCCTCGATCGCTGCCGAGCCGGTATCGCCCGAGGTCGCGCCGACGATGGTGATGCGTTCGCCGCGCTTGGCCAGAATGTACTCGAACATACGGCCGAGGAACTGTAGGGCAAAATCCTTGAACGCCAGGGTCGGACCGTGGAACAACTCGAGCAGCCAGGTGTTGCCGTCGAGCTGGCGCAGCGGCGCTATCGCGGGATCGTCGAACACCGTATAGGTCTCGCCGATCAGTGCGCGCAGCGCCGCATCATCGATGCACGAAGCGTCGATATAGGGGCGCATTACCCGGAAGGCGCAGTCGGCATAGTTCGCACCGGCCATGCCACGGATATCGTCCGCCATCACGGCTGACCACTGTTCGGGAATATAGAGGCCGCCATCGCGGGCGAGCCCGGTCAGCACGGCGTCCTCGAAACCGAGCTCCGGCGCCGCTCCTCTGGTGCTGATGTAGCGCAAGTAACATCGCTCCTGGTTGGGCGCGGGTAACCTATCCAAAGGACCCCGGCGCCACAAGCGGGTGAAGGCGTTCATGGACACCATAAGCCGCACGCCATAGAATTTTACCGGCGCCTTTGGGGGAGAAGGCGAGCCCTATGGCTGAAGAAAGGGTCCATCGCAGGCTTACCGCCACTCTCGCGGAGAACATCGTCGGCTACTCGCGGCTTATGGAGGCCGACAAGGAGGGTGCCATTGCCCGGCAAAAGGAACTCCGCGCCAGCTATCGGCACGTGCGGATCCATTCTGGCGGTCGACGACGAACCGGATTTGGCAATCAAAACTATCAACGACGCCATCCGGCGTAGCTCGCGTGATGGCTTCATGCCTATTTGGCTCATGGGGTTCTACTTGACCTACCACACGCTGCAAAATTATGAACAGGCCGCCACGGCGGCGCTACGCGCCGTCAGAGTAGCACCGGACAACCACGCTTCCCGGTGGCAATCGGCGGCGGCGTATTTCATGCTTAACCGTCTCGGCGAGTGCCAAGCAGAGCTTGACATCTATTTTAAGCTAGATCCCGGTGCGACTCTGGTCAATTCGCACCACATCCCCGCCCGCAACCAGCAGCACCTGGATTACTACATCGAGATTCTCAGACAGGCGGGCGTGTCTGAATCGGCTTAGATTTCCGGACGCGACCTCCAGAGGCGCTAATTCAAATACCGCTCACGTAGATGCTGCTCAAAAACCTTCAGATCGAGCGGCGTGCCGGTAGCGGCGGTGAGCAGGTCGTCGGCGACCAGGCGCGAGCCCTGCGCATGGACATGCTCGCGCAACCAGCCCATGAGCGGCGTAAACTCGCCCTTGGCAACATACGCTTCGAGGTCCGGGCTGGCACGCCGGGCGGCGGCGTAGATCTGGGCCGCTGCGATGGCCCCCATGGTGTAGGTAGGAAAATAGCCGAAATCGCCGCCTGACCAATGGATATCCTGCAAACAACCCAGCCGGACGTCAGGCGGCACAACGCCGAGCAATTCTTTCATACCGTCGTTCCACGCCGCCGGCAAATCGCGCAAAGCCAGATCGCCGGCGATCAGCGCGCGCTCAAGCCGGTAGCGCAGAATGATGTGGGCCGGATAGGTCACCTCGTCGGCGTCGACACGGATGAAGCCGGGTTCGACGCGCGTATAGAGCCGGTAGACATTTTCCAGTTCCCAGGCCGGACCGACGCCGTCAAAGGCCTTTTGCATCAAAGGGCCGGCATAGGTCAGGAATGGTCGTGAGCGGCACACCTGCATCTCGATTAACAGTGACTGGCTCTCGTGGATCGCCATGCCCAACGGGCCGCCAACCGGTTGATAGCGCCACGCCTCGGGCAGGCCCGCCTCGTACATGGCGTGGCCGGTCTCGTGCAGCACGCCCATTAAGGACGAGATGAATTCGGCCTCGTCGTAGCGCGTGGTGATGCGAACATCGCCGGCGCTACCGCCGCAGAACGGGTGGTGGCTACTATCCAATCGCCCGTGCTCGAAATCGAAACCGACGGCGCGCATAAGCTGGCGGCCAAGGGTGCGCTGGGTCTCTATCGGGAACGGTCCTTCGGGCGTAATCGGCACGGGCCGGCTGTTTTGCAGATCAAGTACTTCTTGCAAAAAGCCCGGTAAAAACGCCGCCAGATCAGCGAAAACGACGTCGATGGCAGCGCTGCGCGCGCCGGGCTCGTAGCTGTCGAGCAACGCGTCATAGGGCGACAATCCCAATGCCATAGATTTCGCTGCCGCGACGTCGCGCGTCAACCGTAAGACTTCTTCCAGGCTCGGTAGCAGGCTCGGGTAATCGTTGTCCTCGCGCGCGCTTCGCCATGTCAGCTCGCACGCGGCGTTGGCGCGCGACCGGGCATCGACCAGGTCGGCGGGCACCGCGATGGCGTGCAGATAGGTGCGACGCATCTCGCGCAGATTGGCGCCGCAC
Source organism: uncultured Rhodospirillaceae bacterium (assembly GCA_964530225.1). Taxonomy (GTDB): domain Bacteria; phylum Pseudomonadota; class Alphaproteobacteria; order UBA6615; family UBA6615; genus CAZHBA01. The sequence goes on from CAZHBA010000126.1 coordinate 13,358, forward strand.
CAGTCATCGTTATCGCCGGTGCTATCGCTATTCCCATCGCTAGCGTCGAGCAGATCGCCGATTTGCGGGTCGGTGAGCAACTCGTGGCTCAACACACTCAACGTCGCTACTAGCTCGGCACGCGCCGGCGCACTACCTTCGGGCATGATCGTCGCCTGATCCCATTGGAGAATGCCAAGCGCATCGTCGATCACGCCGACCCGGTGAAACCGCGCCGCCAAGTCTTCATATGCTGTATTAGATGTCATCAATCTCACTAATCCTCATTAGCCCTGCGCCTCCCCCTGCACTGAACGTGAAAAACCACATAGATAACCTGCAACATAATCAAAAAGGTGTACCAGGTGAGAGCGTACTACAGATGGGGATTACGCAGCGCTAAATTGGGTATACCACCCGCCGGATAGACCCCGGATGGAGCTGCATCCGGCGCTTGCTGCACGTAGTACGGTGCGACCGTTTTCAGTTCCAACGCCGAGACCATCTAGCCTCGACCGAGATAAAACCACGTGCCCGCGTCGGGGCCATTGTCCGGAGTGAATCGGCCCGGGGCTTCAAAGCGGCGCACATAACCTTCGACGCTGACGGCGCCAGTTGGCACAGGTGTTATGCTGCCATCGACCAGAGTATTTAAAACACCTTATCGCAATGAGACAGCATGCCGCAGGTAAAACAATTTGTAATTGAATTTTTTACTTTTGAATCGCGTTAAACAAATTTATCCGCGACATTCGCCGCTGACAAACGTCCGTCATAGTTCCATATAGAGGATGGGAATAAGCGGCCGTGCTGCCAGCTGTCGTCAACGACCGAGGAATTTACGCCATGAGCGATATTGCACGCACCAACAAATTATTTTTCGACCGTACCAGCATGAACGCCAAGCGCGTTGAGGGCTTAACCGACGACGCCATTGGCGACGCCGATGACGGCGAACTGTTCCTCGAATATCGCCAGAGCGAAAGCATCACCTTCGACGACGGGCGCGTGCGTAATGCCAGCTTCGACACCTCGCAGGGTTTCGGCCTGCGCGCGGTGGCCGACGAAGCAACCGGTTATGCCCACTCGACCGAATTATCGGAAGCCGCCATCGCCCGCGCCAGTAAAACAGTCCGCGAGGTGCGCGGCAGCGCCACCAGCACTGTCGCCAGTCCGCCCGCCGGCACCAACCGTGACCTCTATGCCGATATAAATCCGCTGGGATCGCCGAGCTTCGAGGAAAAGGTGGCGCTGCTCGGCGAGATCAACGCCTATGCACGCAACTCCGATCCGCGTGTACGTCAGGTCACGGCATCACTGTCGGGAAACTGGCAGGCCATCCAGATCGTACGCGCTGGCGGGCTACAGGTCGCCGACATCCGGCCGATGGTGCGCCTCAACGTTTCCGTTGTCGTCGGCGAGAATGATCGCCAGGAAACTGGCTCACACGGCGTCGGTGGACGGGCGGTCTATAACCATTGGCTGCACCCGGACAACTGGCATTCACAAGTTGACGAAGCCTTGCGTCAGGCATTTGTCAATCTGGAAGCCGTCCCGGCACCGGCCGGCGAAATGCCAGTAGTTCTGGGTCCCGGCTGGCCGGGCGTGCTGTTGCACGAAGCGATCGGGCATGGCCTCGAGGGTGACTTCAACCGCAAAAAGACGTCCGCATTTTCCGGCCTGTTGGGCGAGCGCGTCGCCGCACCGGGGATAACCGTCGTCGATGATGGCACCATCCCAGACCGCCGTGGCTCACTCACCATCGACGACGAAGGCACGCCTAGTTCCTACAATGTTTTGATCGAAGATGGCATTCTCAAAGGCTATATGCAGGATCGCATGAATGCGCGGTTGATGGGCGTCGCGCCGACCGGCAACGGGCGCCGTCAATCGTACGCCCACCATCCCATGCCGCGCATGACCAATACCTACATGCTCAACGGCACGGCCGAGCCGGAAGAATGCATCCGTGCCGTATCCAACGGCATCTACGCGGTCAATTTCGGCGGTGGCCAGGTCGATATCACCAACGGTAAATTCGTGTTCAGTTGCACTGAGGCCTATCTGATCGAAAACGGCAAGCTCGGCGCGCCGGTCAAAGGCGCCACGCTGATCGGCAATGGTCCCGACGCCCTGACCCGGGTGAAATTGATCGGTAACGACACTCGCCTCGACGACGGCGTCGGCACCTGCGGCAAGGACGGCCAGTCGGTGCCGGTGGGCGTCGGCCAGCCGACGATGTTGCTCGAATCCCTAACTGTAGGTGGAACCGCTGTTTAAAGCCGTATCCAGCCGCTATTAGCACAATTCAGCTATGCATAAATCGCATAGATGGATTGCCAAACGGCACCATTCGGCAAAGTATGATGGCTTGACCTAAACCACAGGTAACCGGAACGGTCCGCGCCGGACCACGGGGTTTTACGATCATGCCAGACGATAGTCGTCTCGAAATGCCAGCCAGTAGCAGCACCCCCTTAGGAAGGGACCCCGTTCGCGGGCGGCGTGCTCGTCAGCTTCTGCGTAACACCATCGTTATAGGGGTTGCGCTCGCTCTGCTGGCCTGGGCTGGAAACTGGGCGTTTGGTCAGTGGACAAGAATCACCGAAACCGACGCGCGTATCACCACCGATCAGATCGCCGTCTCGAGCCGGGTCAGCGGCTGGGTCACCGAGCTGCCGGTCATTGAAGGCGACCAAATTTCGGTCGGCGACTTGCTGATCGCCATCGACGCGCGCGACGCGAAACTGAAGCTCGACGAATTGGATGCCCGCTTTTTGGTAATCGGTTCGCAGCGCGCACAGATATCGGCCGAGACCGCCATGGTCGATGCCCAAACCCGCAGCCGCAAGGAAGCATCCGGCTCGCGGGTCAAAGCTGCCCAGGCGGCGGTTAAGGCCAGTGAAGAACAGCGCGCCCTGGCGCGCACCGATTTCGAACGGATCAAATTGCTGACTGGAACAAGGGTGGTCTCCCAGCGACGCCTCGACCAGGCAAGCACCACCCTTAGCCAGTCTGACGAACGTTACCAGATCGCCGTGGCCAATCTGGCGGCAGCTCAGGCCGACATGCGCGAAGCCGATGCCGACCGGAAGCAAATCCAGATCAACGAAAGCATGTTGGACAGCTTGCGATATCAAGAGGCGCAGATTGCCTCCGAGCACGACCGGCAGGTGCTCGATATCGACGACCGGACAATCCACAGCCCATTCGATGGCGTCGTGTCGCGCACCTTCATCGACAAGGGCGAGTTTGTTCGCCCCGGCCAACGCCTGATGCTGATCCATGATCCCGAGAATATCTGGGTCGAGGCCAACATTAAAGAGACCGAGCTCCGCCACTTGAAACCCGGTATGCCAGTCAGATTGCACGTGGACGCTTTCCCCGACCGAGAATTTACCGGCAAGGTAGAGCGCATCGGTCAGGCCGCAACCAGTGAATTCGCCTTGCTGCCCAACCCCAACCCCAGTGGCAACTTTACCAAGGTGACCCAACGCCTGCCGATCCGCATTAGCGTAGAGCAGGAAGAGACCATGATGCGTCCCGGCATGCTAGTGGTGGTGGAAATTGACATCCCAGGCCGTTAGCGGCGATGTGTCAGAATTAAGTCGCACCCACGGCCATCTCATCATTTTGATGTCGCTGATGTCCAGCATGGCGTTGGCAATGTCGGCCACCATTGTCAACGTCGCCGTGCCCGACATTATGGGCGCATTCGGTGTCGGTCAGGATCTCGCTCAATGGATGGCAACCGCTTATTTTGCCGCCATGACGACGGGCCTGCTAGCGAGTAGCTGGGCGATCCGCTCGTTCGGGCAGCGCCAGGTTTTCGTCGGCATGATGGTTATCTTCATCACCAGCTCGGTGGTCGGCGGCACCGGCCAAGAATTCAACATAATTATCCTTGCCCGCACAATTCAGGGATTCAGCTCCGGCATAATTCTGCCTTTAACACAGCTTGCCATGTACCGGGTTTTCGGCCCCGACCGCCGGTCCACGGCGAACGGCTTGTTCGGCCTCAGCTTCGTGCTCGGCCCGGGTATCGGCCCGTGGGTCGGCGGCATGGCAATCGACGCGTTCGACTGGAGATTTACGTTCTACGTCGCATTGCCCATCGCCGCCGTGACGGCGTTGCTGGGAAGCTTCGTACTGCCGTCGCGCGAAGAATCAGGACCGCGTCCCGCCTTTGACTGGGTCGGTTTCGCGCTGCTGGCGGTGGCTCTGATCGCAGCGCTGTCCGGACTTTCCAACGGCCAACGGTGGGGCTGGGCGTCGGATACTGTAGTCCTTATGTTGACCCTCGGTATATTCAGCGCTGCCGCGTTTATCCTATGGGAATGGTGGCACGACGATCCGATCCTCGATGTCCGGCAGTTCGGCTCGCGCCAATTCGCTGCCGCCAATGTTATTTCATTCCTGTTTGGCGTCGGTTTGTTCGGCTCGCTCTATCTGGCGCCGATATACGTCCAACTGGTGCAAAGCTATACCCCGACACGCGCCGGTCTCGTTCTGATCCCCGCCGGCCTAATCCTCGGGTTGGTCATGCCGTTGATGGGCCGGATCGGCGACCGCGTTCCCGCCCACATTCCAATCATTTTGGGGTCCGTTGGGTTTGCCTGGTCGAACTACGCGCTGGGCAATGTAGACGCCAACACCGCCTTTTGGACATTCGCTATCATCGTCATGCTTGGCCGTGCTGCTCACTCGGCAATATTTCCGCCCCTGATGGCT
>CAZHBA010000127.1:0-14911 GCA_964530225.1 uncultured Rhodospirillaceae bacterium
CAGGGGGCGATGGTGTTGTTCGCTGCCCTGACCCTGGTCGGGCTAATGGAGCACGGCATGCCGGTGATTGTGGCACTGCTGTTGGTCGTGGCGGTCATGACAATCCTCGCGTTTATCATCGAACGCTTCTTGCTGCGCCACCTGATCAATCAGGAGGATATCATCCTGTTCATGGCCACCATCGGCCTGACTTTCCTGATTCAAGGCTTTGGTGAAATGGTTTGGGGCAGCAACGTCAAGCCGCTCGACGTGGGTATTCCCAGCGAATCATTCGAGGTCGGCGGCATCTTGTTCAACGAGTTTGACTTGTATGCTGCCGGATCGGGGGCGGTGCTGGTGGCTGTGCTGGCGGTGTTCTTTCACTATACCCGCATCGGCCGGGCGCTGCGCGCCGTGGCTGATGACCATCAGGCTGCCATGGCCGTAGGTATTCCGCTTAAGACCATCTGGATCATCGTTTGGTCGGTTGCCGGCTTTGTTGGTCTGGTCGCCGGCGTTATGTGGGGAGCCAAGAGCGGCGTGCAATTTTCGTTGTCGCTGATTGCCCTTAAGGCTCTGCCGGTGCTTATTCTTGGTGGCTTCACCTCGGTGCCCGGCGCCATCGTTGGCGGGCTGATCATTGGTGTCGGTGAGAAGATCGCCGAAATCTACTGGGGACCGCTGGTTGGCGGCGCTATCGAGAACTGGTTTGCCTACATGTTGGCGCTGGCCTTTCTGCTGTTCAGGCCCCAGGGCCTGTTCGGCGAGCGCATCATCGAGCGGGTATAGGGGAGACGTCGCGTGCTGTATCGTGAGACCGGACAGTTCAAGACTAGCTATGGTGCCGATCAATCGGTGTTTCCCATCGTTCAGGACCGCTGGTTTATCGCCGTGGCACTTGCCGTCGCTTTTCTGCTTGTGCCTGTGGTAGCTACAGAATATCTGCTTCAGGCGGTGTTGATCCCTCTGCTGATCTTTTCGCTAGCGGCCATCGGCCTCAACCTGCTGGTCGGCTATGCCGGGCAGCTGTCGTTGGGTACCGGCGGCTTCATGGCGGTTGGCGCGTACATGACCTACAAGCTGACCACAGCTTTTCCCGAACTCAACATCATAGTCGTGTTCGTGCTGGCTGGGTTAATCGCCGCTGTCGTCGGCTTGGTGTTTGGCATCCCCAGCCTGCGTATCAAGGGCTTCTACCTGGCTGTCGCCACCCTGGCATCGCAGTTCTTCTTGCTCTGGTTGTTCAACAAGGTCGCCTGGTTCTACAACTACAATTCGTCGGGCACCATCACCGCGCCGCCGCGCGAGATGTTCGGTGTCATTGTCACCGGGCCGACTGCCACTGCTGAGGTGCGCTACACGGTGGTGCTAACCATAGTCGTTATTTTTGCCATTATCGCCAAGAACCTAGTGCGCGGTCGTCTCGGACGGTCGTGGATGGCGGTGCGCGATATGGACATCGCCGCCGAGATCATCGGCATCCGCCCGTTCCGGACCAAGCTGGTGGCCTTCGCTGTAAGCTCGTTTTACTGCGGTGTGGCTGGGGCGATGATGGTATTCCTGTGGCTCGGTAGCGCTGAAACCGAGGCATTCTCCATCAACGAATCCTTCAATGTGCTGTTCATGGTCATTATTGGCGGCCTCGGCAGCATCCTGGGTTCGTTCCTCGGCGCTACCTTCATCGTTGGTTTGCCGATCCTACTGACCAACGCGCCGCAGTGGTTCGGCGCCTCCATGCCGATCGATTTACAGAAGCATATTGAGATCATGCTGTTCGGCTCGTTGATCATCTTTTTCCTCATCGTCGAGCCCCACGGCTTGGCGCGGCTGTGGCAAATAACCAAGGAGAAGTTACGTTTATGGCCCTTCCCCTACTAATTGTGGAGATCTGCGGCGTTTGACGCTAAGGATGGGCATGCTAGCCTTGGAAAAACGTTACGGGTTAACAAAATAAACTTAGATAACAGGAGAGGATATCGTCATGCTACGTAATCTGACACTTGCTCTGCTTGGCGCAGCGGTCGGCGTAACCGGGCTGGTTTCAACCACGCCGGCAGCGGAAGCCGACGAGCAGTTCATTCCCATGCTGGTCTACCGTACCGGGGCTTATGCTCCCAGCGGTATTCCGGTGGCCAACGGGTTTCGCGACTACTACACGATGATCAACAACCGCGATGGCGGTATTAACGGCGTTAAGATCACTTTCGAGGAGTGCGAAACCGAGTACAACACCAAGCTTGGTGTCGAGTGTTACGAGAAACTCAAGAACAAGGGCCCAACCGGTGCGTCGCTGGTCAACCCGTTCTCGACCGGTATCACCTACCAGCTCATCCCCAAGGCGTCGGTTGACAAAATTCCGATCTTCTCTATGGGCTATGGCCGCACGGCAGCCGCCGACGGTCGAGTGTTCGAGTGGGTGTTCAACTTTCCCACCACCTATTGGAGCCAGGCATCGGCGTTCATTCGCTACGTCGCTCAGCAGGAGGGTGGCGAGGCCAACCTCAAGGGTAAAAAGATTACCCACGTCTACCACAACTCGGCCTATGGTAGGGAAGCCAACCCGACGCTCGAAGTTTTGGCCAAGAAGTATGGTTATAAGCTAACCCTGCTGGCGGTCGATCATCCCGGTCAGGAGCAGAAGGCGACTTGGCTACAGATTCGCCGAGGCAAGCCCGATTGGGTATTTATGTCCGGTTGGGGAGTGATGAACCAGGTGGCGGTTAAGGAAGCCGTGGCGATCAAGTATCCCATGGATCACTTTGTGGGTAACTGGTGGTCGGGTTCAGATGCCGACGTGGTTCCCGCCGCCGCTGGGGCGAAGGGCTATAAGTCGGCCACCTTCCACTCGCCCAAGAGCAACTTCGGGGTCCACGCTGACATCGTCAAGCATGTCTACGGTGGCGATGCCGCCAAGGCGCGGTCCAACAGCTTTGGTGAAGTGCTCTACAACCGGGCCATGGTAAACGCCATGTATTCAGTCGAGGCTATCCGCACGGCCCAGGGCAAGTATGGCAAACGCTCACTAACTGGGACCGAAGTACGTTGGGGCCTTGAAAACCTTGACCTTACCAAGACACGCCTCAAGGAGTTGGGCATGGAAGGTTTTACGAGGCCGGTCAAAGTCAGTTGCAAGGACCATGAGACTGGTGGGCCGATCATCATTCAGCAGTGGGATGGCAGCAATTGGAACATTGTTAGTGACTGGGTGTCGCCAATCCGCGAGGTGGTACGACCCATGGTCGAAAAGGCGGCTGCGAGCTACGCCACCGAGAATGGCATCACGCCGCGCAGCTGTAATTGATTGTTGGTAATAACAGGTGGGCGGGGGTCGTTTGCGGCCTCGCCCACTTGTTTTTTTTGTCTCATTCTGAATTCGACCGCCGCCATGACAAACGTCACCACTGCAATGCCAGCTGACACCAACACCGGCGCGGCCGAACTGGTGCTCCGTATCAATAACGTCGAGGTCATCTATGACCACGTCATTCTGGTACTCAAAGGGGTCTCTCTTGAGGTCCCCAAAGGCAGTATTGTTGCGCTGTTGGGGGCCAACGGTGCGGGTAAAACGACCACCCTCAAGGCGATCTCGAACCTCCTTCGATCCGAGCGTGGTGACGTCACCAAGGGGACCATCGAGTTCGATGGCGAGCGTGTCGAAAGTCTCACCCCCAATGACTTGGTCAAGCGCGGTGTCGTCCAGGTTATGGAGGGTCGCCATTGCTTTGAGCACCTGACTGTTGAGGAGAACCTGCTGACCGGTGCCTATGTGCGAGGTGATGGGAAGGCGGCGATCCGCGCCGACCTCGACAAGGTTTATGACTATTTTCCCCGGCTGCGCGAGCGCTTCAGCGTCCAGGCCGGCTATGCCTCGGGCGGTGAACAACAGATGTGCGCTCTGGGCCGGGCGCTTATGGCGCGACCCCGCATGATCCTGCTGGACGAACCGTCGATGGGGTTGGCGCCGCAACTGGTCGAGGAAATTTTTGAGATCGTTGATAGGCTCAACAAGAACGAAGGCGTGACCTTTCTGCTGGCCGAGCAAAATACCAACGTCGCGCTGCAGTACGCCGATTACGGCTATATTCTCGAAAACGGGCGTGTGGTGCTCGATGGTGATGCCGAAGCGTTGCGCAGCAACGAGGACGTCAAGGAATTTTATCTCGGTCTGTCGACCGCGGGCCGGCGTAGCTACCGCGACGTCAAGCATTACCGTCGGCGCAAACGCTGGCTCGTCTAAGTCCAGTCGCCGTAATGGCCGAACCTCAATATTACGATAGCCAGGAAACGCGCGAGCCAGAAGTGCGCGAAGTCGAGCTATTTGTCGCGGTCCGTGCGCAAATCGCCTACGCAAAAGCAAATGCAACCTATTTTGCCAACACCCTGGCCGATATCGACCCCGGTAGCGTAACCGATCGGCAGGAACTGGCCCAGCTACCAGTGCTGCGCAAAGGCGCGCTGATCGAAATGCAGCGCCAGAATCCACCCTTTGGCGGTGTTGTAGCGCAATCGGTATCTGAACTGGCGCGGTTGTTCACCTCGCCGGGACCGATCTACGAACCGCAGGGCAGGAGCGGCGATTACTGGCGGCTAGCGCGTGCGCTCCATGCCGCCGGCTTTCGCCAGGGCGATGTCGTGCACAACAGCTTTGCCTATCACCTAACCCCTGCTGGCGCTATGTTGGAATCGGCGGCGCAGGCGCTAGGATGTCCGGTCATACCAGCGGGAACCGGCAATACTGAACAACAAGTGCAAGTTATCGAAGACTTGAAGCCCACCGCCTATACCGGGGTTCCCGACTATCTCAAGATCCTGCTCGATAAGGCAGAAGATCTGGGCCGTGACGCCTCGTCGATCTCCAAGGCCGCGGTATCGGGCGCGGCGCTGCCGCCTTCGTTACGTGCGGAATTGCAAGATCGCGGTGTCCAGATTCTGCAATGCTACGCCACCGCCGACCTCGGTTTGATTGGCTATGAGACCCGAGCCAATGGCGAATTATGCGATGGCATGATGGTCGACGAAAGTATCGTTATCGAGATAGTCCGACCGGGTACAGGCGATCCGGTGCCGGTGGGCGAGGTGGGGGAGGTCGTGGTCACCACGCTGAATCCGGAACATCCTCTAATCCGCTTTGCCACCGGCGATCTCTCCGCTATTTTGCCAGAGGCTAGCCCGTGCGGGCGCACCAATATACGTATCAAGGGCTGGATGGGTCGAGCCGATCAGACGACCAAAGTGAAGGGTATATTCGTCCGGCCCGAGCAGGTTGACGCCGTTATCAAACGGCATCCCGAAATTGTCCGTGGGCGTCTGTTGGTGACACGTGAGGGCGAGCAAGACACCATGATGCTGCAGTGCGAAGCTGGCGATACTGGTCCAGACCTTGCTGAAGCGGTTGCGGCGAGCATCACAGATGTCACTAAGCTCCGGGCTACGGTCGAAATCGTCGTCCCGGGATCGCTCGCCAACGATGGTATAGTGATTGACGACACACGGCCGGTCGGGTAACCCGCGCCGGGGTATTCAAGAACGGCAGAAACATCCCGTTTCCCCTGCGTGTCGCCCACATGGCGACCGTAGCCGAATAGCGAGAGGATTGGAGAACCGATATGCGCGCCGCTGTCGTCAAAGAACCGGGGCTCGCCAATTTGGCGGTTGTCGATTTATCCGATCCAGAGCCGGGGGTTGGCGAGGTGTTGGTGCGTATGCGTGCGGCGACCCTCAATTACCGCGACATGCTGACTGTCGAGGGTGGCTATGGTACGAAACAGCGAACGGTTGATTTCATACCGCTGTCCGATGGTGCCGGTGAAGTGGCCGTGGTGGGCGAGGGCGTGACCCGCTTCAAACCCGGCGATCGGGTTGTCGGAAATTTTTTCCAGCAATGGCTGGCTGGCGATCCCGACCACAGTAATATGCGATCGGGATTGGGCGGTGTACTCGACGGCGTTGCTTCGGAACTGCGGGTATTTCCAGATTACGGTATTTGCCATACCCCCGACCATTTGACCGATGCGGAAGCAGCAGCGCTACCGTGCGCCGGGTTGACCGCGTGGAGCGCTGTTATCGATCAGGGCCGCACGGCACCGGGCAATATCGTTCTCACCCAGGGTACCGGTGGCGTATCGGTTTTCGCAGTGCAGTTCGCCAAATTATCTGGGGCCGAGGTTATCGCCACGTCTTCGTCGGACGACAAGCTCAAGCGGGTGCGTGCGCTCGGCGCCGATCACACCATTAACTACGCCAAGACGCCCGAATGGGCACGGTCGGCGCGCGATGTCAACCATGGCCGTGGCGTCGATCTGGTGGTCGAAGTCGGTGGCGCGGGCACGTTGGAGCAATCGATTAAGGCGGTGCGGCCGGGCGGTGCGATCTGCCTGATCGGCGTGCTGTCGGGCTCCAATCACGAATTTCGCCTGCCGTTGGTGGTCACCAGCAAGATCCGTTTGGAAGGCGTCACCTGCGGTAGCCGCGAACAGTTTGAGGCGATGTTGCGCGCCATCGATCAGCACAAGTTGCATCCGGTCCTCGACGAGCGCGTTTTTGGCCTCGACGAGCTACCGGCCGCCTTCGCCTATATGCGCAATGGCCGCCACTTTGGCAAAATCGTGGTGGAGATTTAGCGCGCGCCGGAGACCAATAGCTTGGTGCCGGCTACGTAGGACGCTTCGTCCGACAGTAGCCACAGAATCGCGTTGGCCACCTCGTGCGCCTGGCCGGCGCGCTTCATTGGTAGCTTCGGCCCCATATTCTCAACCCGGCCGGGTGGCTGAATTTCGGTATCTATGAGGCCGGGACTAACCGAATTGACGCGGATGCCTTCAGCCACCACTTCCTGCGCCATACCCCAGTTGAGCGAGTCGACTGCACCCTTCGAGGCGGCGTAGGGTACGTTGAAGCCGGCGCCGCCCAAGTGTGAGGATGCCGATGACAAATTCACGATGGCGCCACCCTTGCCACCATGCTTGGTCGACATACGCTTGATTGCCTCGCGCGAGCAGATTAGCGTCGCTGTGATATTGAGGTTCCACAATTTCTCCATCGCTTCATAGGGTAGTTCGTCGACGCGCGCATAGGGGCCAACGATGCCCGCGCTGTTGACCAGTTGGGTGACCGTTCCGAGTTCCTTGTCGACGGTCTCGAACATCCGCATGATATCTTCTTCTTTGGTGATATCGGCCTGCACGGTGAGCGCTTTGGCGCCAGCCTTCTCGCACGCGGCGACGGTCTCGTCGGCGCGTGCTTTGTTGCTCACATAATTGACGCAGATGGCCTCGTAACCGCGTTCGGCAGCGCCAATGCAGGTGGCGGCGCCGAGACCGCGGTTGCCGCCGGTGACAACAAGAACTCTCGACATGGTGATCTCCCCCGAGGACTGGTTATGGGTTTTTCTGGCTACGTGGTCGCGTTGACCTGTGTGGCATAGCGTGAATGGCCCGGTGTGATCAATCTTGGCGGATAGGTCGGGCGCATAGCCCCTTCATGCAACTACTGGAATTGCCGCCGCGCACCGGTTTTGCCATAAACGGATTTATATCAGTTGCAACTTGGCGAAGCGGAGTGCATATGGGCGACCAAGATGTCCGAGCCTTCGAGGTGATTTTCGAGTACGATGCGCTGAAGGACTATGGCGTAGTCCATCTCGATACGCCTATCTCCGCCGAAGCTGTCTGGCGGTTAATTAACGGTGAGTGCTGAGATGGTTTGCATAGCGGCTAATATCAGCTATCTGTTCACCGAACTCGATTTTCTCGACCGCTTCGCCGTAGCAGCCAGTCACGGGTTCAGGGGCGTGGAAATTCTTGCCCCTTATAAATATTCGCCGGAAGATATTGCTGCGCGCCTGGTAGAGCATAATCTCGATTGTGTACTCATTAACACACCATACGGCAGGTTCGGCGGTGGTCACACCGGCCTCGGCGCGATCCCCGGCCGGGAGGCCGATTTCGCTGCCGAGGCAAGGCAAGCACTGGAATACGCCACGACTATAGGCTGTCCGCGCATTCACGCGATGGCCGGCGTTCCTGACCAAGATGCCGACTTGGAGCAATGCCAGGCCGTGTTCGTCGCCAATCTGAGAGCCATGGCCGAGCAGGCAGCAGAAGCGGGGATTATGGTCCTCATCGAGCCGCTCAACACCGGTGATTTTCCCGGTTACTTTCTGACCCGTCAGGATCACGCCCACGCTATTGTCGCCGCTGTTGGCCTCGCCAACATCAAAGTGCAAATGGACTTCTACCACTGCCAAATTATGGAAGGCTTCGTCTCCGACAAGGCGCGGCGCTTTATTGGCGGCATTGGCCATTTCCAGATTTCCGGCGTGCCTGGCCGCATCGAGCCCGATACAGGGGAGCTCGACCATACTTACCTATTAGACCTAGTGGACGAATTGGACTTCGATGGCTGGGTCGGCGCGGAATACAAGCCGGCCGCTGGCACTGTCGCTGGCCTTGGCTGGGCGAAACCATACGGGATTACCGTTTGAGGCCAAAATAATTCACCGGGAGTCGATCCTGGTGTTACCAGATTTGTAATCCATCTGGCATAACACTAATAGCAAGTGTTAAAATTTCTCATTCGTTTAATACGGGTATTTTAATGCCGCGCTTAATGATAGAGAACTTCGTAGGCAAGCAGGAACAGATCAGAAGCCGCATCTACGAGATGGTCCATTTTGGTAACTATGTCGATTGGGTCGAGATCGAATAGGAATTGCTGTTCAAAGTAAAGACCGCCGAGGTGTAGCGAATGCTCGAAGACCCGTTCGCTCGCGCCAAAATTGACAGCCTGTGCTGTCGGGCGCGGCAGACTTCGTAGCAACCTAAACGTTGAGCGCGATCGCTTTTCTGGTGCGCGCCGATTCCTCGATCGCTAGAGTAACAGCCAGCGTGCACCGCGCTTCGGCTGGCGTCGTATGGGGTATGTCGCGGCCGGTCATCAGATGGTCGATCCACGAGCGGGTCTCGTTAGCGACCGCGCCCCAATAGTCGCCAACAGCATAATCGGCCGCCGACGTGGTCTGCATGAACAGGATGTTCATGTGGTGGTCGGGTACATAATTGTGCGGTGTACCGTTGTCGGTGTAGAGCATGCTGTCCTTGTTATCGACGTCGAGCAGGATGACGCCCTCTTCGCCGAGGATTTCGAAGCGCGAGCTTTGTCCCATCGACGGATATTTCGCCGGTAATGCGTAGCAGACGCCGAGATTGACCACCGCGCCGTTCTCAAACGTGATGATCGCCCAAGTCACGTCCGCCGTGTCGTGGCCCATGCTGGCGAACACCTGTGAGTTCGCCCGCGCTACTACCTCGACCGGGCGGATACCTTCCAGATACCAGCAGGCGAGGTCGACGTAGTAGGTCAGCACGTCGTTGACCGCCGACGCCTCGTCCGAGCGCTTTAGTATTTCCAAAAAGTGGGCGCGGGAATTGTAGACGCGCGATTGGATGCCAATGATATTACCGAGACGGCCCTGTAGGATTTGCTCCTTGGTCAGCATCCAGCGCCGTTCGTGGCGGCGCGAATAGGCAATACGCAACTCGGTGCCGGTGCGTGTGGCGGCCTCGATCACGGCATTGGCGTCGTCGAGCGCGAACGACAACGGTTTTTCCACCAGCACCGGCTTGCCTGCTTCCAGCGCCTGTACAATGGCGGTGCGATGATCGTTCTCCGGCGTCGATACGAACACCGCGTCGACGGCGTTGTGGTTGATTGCTTCGAGGTTATTACTGGTGGCGAAGTCAGCGCCCATGCGCTGTGCCAGGATGTCGGCGCGGCGTTGCTCGGTGTCGGACACAGCGACAAAATTAATGCTTGGATGGGCTGCCGCCAGGCTGGCGCGCAGCGTGCCGAGTCGGCCGCTACCGATAACTGCGACGCCGATCTGTTGTTTGGCCATGTCCCCGATTCTCCTCTAGAAATACGCCTTTGAGCCGGTGTTTGGTGCCGAGCGTAGGCCAGCACCAGCCCGAATACTAGAATGGTTTGTAACGGAGCCAGGTTTGGAAGGATAAATCGATCTGTCAGGCCGTAACGACAGAGCAGAAGGGCGCCCATGGCACCTGGGATTGGAGATACATTGGACCGGATATTGGCAGGCTGCGGCCAAACAGACGTTGGAGTAGCCGGTAGCCTACAAGGGCTATCTGATTAGCCCAGAGCTGCGCAAGGACTGCGCATTGCTTCGGGTCGCCAAAGGTGAAGAGATTTGTGATCCTGATGACGAGGTCGTAATCGAACTCGTTGGCACCAAGCCGTCTGACCTCGATCGGAATGATCCGAGCATCGACGCTCCAGATTGAAACGGCGTAGCTGCACCGTCGGCTAGCTAGCTGCAATATTATTAATTCGGCTATTTCTGCCGAGCCGCTTCCAGCTGCGCCAGCAGATCTTCGATTGCCTGATCGTGTTCCACCGTGTGGTGGGCGATGGCCTGGAACGCCGCCGACATTTCTAACAGCGTGTCGAGACGCACATGCTGACCTTCGCGTAGCAGGCGCTTGGCCATGCGTAGCGAATTGCCTGGGTTAGCGGCGATGCGGTTAGCCAGCGCCCGCGCTTCATTCATTAGCTCGTCGGTGGGTACCACTTTTGACACCAACCCGCAGGCCAGCGCCTCTTCGACGCCGATTGTGTCGCCGGTAAAGGTCAACTCAGCCGCTTTGGATAAGCCGACCAGACGCGGCAGCAGCCAGGCGCCACCATCACCGGGAATAATACCCAATTTGACGAAGCTCTCGGCAAAGCGCGCGCGCTTCGAGGCGATACGGATATCGCACATGCAGGCCAGATCACAGCCGGCGCCGATAGCTGGGCCGTTTACCGCAGCGATGGTTGGTACGTCGAGATCGTAGAGCTTGAGCGGAATGTTCTGGATATCGCGCCGGTAGTTGTTGCGAATTTCGGCAGGGGTGCCCGCCGACAGGCCCTTGCGGTCGCGCATGTCCTTGACGTTGCCGCCGGCGCTGAAGGCCGATCCCGCTCCCGTTAGAATCACTACCGAGACGCTATCGTCGCTCGTGATGCGGTCGCAGGCATCGGCGAAGTCACGAAACTGTCGGTCGCCCGATAGCGCGTTGCGCTCGTCAGGCCGGTTCATGGTCAAGGTGACCACTGCGCCATTCTGCTCGTAGTTCAGAAAATCGCCCATCTGTCCCTCCCGGAATTCTTGTTGCCTACTGTTAGCACAGAGCCGCCACTCCGCTAAGCTATGAAAGACGGGAAGGGGACGATGCAGGCTTTTAATCTCGATCTGTGTGAATTGCCGTCGGCGGCCACGGTGCTGCGCGACGAAGTGCGTGTATTCCTCGATACAAACCTGACCGACTATCCGCCGGCGGGTCGCGCGCGTTCATGGGCTGGCTTTGATGGCGCGTTCAGCCGCAAGCTGGGTGCTCAGGGTTGGCTCGGCATGACCTGGCCTGCGCCGTACGGGGCGGGGCGCAGCGCGCTTGAGCGCTATGTGGTCATCGAAGAACTACTCGCCGCCGGCGCACCGGTGGCAGCCCACTGGATCGGTGAACGCCAGAGCGGGCCACTGATCCTGCGTTTCGGCACGGACGTGCAGCAGCAATTTTTGCTACCGAAGATCGCCGCCGGGGAAATCTTTTTCTGCATCGGCATGAGCGAGCCCAACTCGGGCTCCGACCTGGCGTCGATTCGCACCCGTGCGGTGCGCGGTGATGGCGGCTGGGTGATTAACGGACAGAAGGTGTGGACGACGTATGCGCACAAGTCGCACTACATGATCGCCCTGGTACGCACTGGCGAGACGAACGACGATCGCCATGCGGGCTTGTCGCAGTTCATTGTCGATCTGGCGGCGCCGGGTATTACCGTGCAGCCGATCCGCAACATGATCGGCGACGAGGAATTCAACGAAGTAATTTTTGATGATGCTTTCGTGCCCGATTCCATGCTGGTCGGCGCGGAGGGTAATGGCTGGCAACAGGTGATTGCTGAGCTCGCCTTCGAGCGTAGTGGGCCGGACAGATTTTTAAGTAGTTTCAAATTGTTAACGGAGCTTATTCGTATATCAAGTGAGCAACCAGGTGAGCGGGCCGCCATCGCTGTCGGCCGGCTGACCGCCCACTTGGTCACTTTGCGGCAGATGTCGCTGGCAGTCGCCGCCATGCTCGACGCCGGTGCGCAACCGGTGGTCGAGGCGACGGTGGTCAAGGATCTTGGCGTCGCCTTCGAACAGTCGGTCCCGGAGATCGCCCACGAGCTGATTGGCCTGTCACCGCGCCTGGTGGGTGGCAGCGATTTTGAGAAGGCGCTGGCCTATGTGCAGCAGGCCTGTGTGTCGTTTTCGCTACGCGGTGGCACCACGGAAATCCTGCGCGGGGTGATTGCAAGGGGGTTGGGTCTACGATGAGCGAGATCAGCACCTTGTTGGCCGAAACCTGCTCCCGATTGTTTGCTGATCTGGTGACCGCCGACAGCATGCGCGACACTGAAGCTGGCGCTTGGCCCGGCGATCTGTGGTCGGTGCTCGAGGAAAACGGCCTGACCCGAGCCTTGGTGCCGGAAGCGCAGGGAGGTACCGGTGTAAGCTGGCTGGATGCCGCGCCAATCCTCCACGCCGCCGGTTATTACAGCGCACCGGTGCCGCTGGTTGAGACCGTCGTCGCTGGCTGGCTGTTGGCACAGGCGGGTGTGGCGACGCCCGAGGGCGCGATTACGCTTGCTGGTGGCGGTGATCTGTCATTCAACGAATCGAACATCTCGGGCCACCTCGACCGGGTGCCGTGGGGTAAAGCTGCGGCACATGTCTTGGCGGTTGCTGAAAGCAGCGGACAGCAGAAGTTGGTTTTGTTGGCGCCGGACAGTGCCACGACAGAGACAGATATGAATATTGGCCGCGATCCCCGCGATGGCATGACGTTCGACGGTGCGACCCCGGTTGCCGTTATTGACCCGCCGGCGGGGATGGGTACCGACGCGCTTCTGGTCTATGGGGCGCTGGCCCGCTCGGTGCAGATGGCTGGCGCCACTGCTGCGGTGCTGGACCATTGCGTACGCTACGCCGGCGAGCGCTCGCAGTTCGGCCGGCCCCTGGCCAAGTTCCAGGCGATTCAACACCAGATCGCCCGATTGGCGACCGAAGCGGCGGCGGCGCAGACCGCCGCGCGGGTGGCATGCCGCGCTGCCGATCGGAGCAATATGGCGGACGGCCTCGACTTCGAGGTGGCAACGGCGAAGATACGGGCTGGTGAGGCCGCCGGGTTGGCAGCGGCGATCGGCCATCAAGTGCACGGCGCCATCGGCTTTACCGACGAACACCGGTTACACTATCTGACCCGGCGGTTATGGGCATGGCGTTCAGAATTTGGCGCGGAAAGCTACTGGGCGGAACGTTTAGGTTGCGCGGTCGCGGCGCGCGGTGCTGACCGGCTGTGGACCGATATTACCGCCCGGCCATAAAAAAAGAGGGAGAGACATGAAGATCATTAGTTTTCGCGACGCTAACGGTGAGTCGTTCGGTGTCGTCGACGATAACGGCGGTGTCGTCGATGTCGGTCGCAAGGGACCGTTTCCGAGTTTGCGCGCGGCGCTGACGGCGGGTGGGCTGGACGAAGTCGCCGCGCTTGTCGAAGGCGCTACGTCCGATACGACGATGGATAAGGTGACGTTGCTGCCGGTGGTTCCCAACCCGGACAAGATCGTCTGTGCCGGCATGAACTACAAGGATCACGTCGCCGAGTTCGCCCGCGAGATGCCGGAACACGTCACTCTGTTTTCCCGCCTACACAACACAATAGTCGCCCATGGCGACGACATCGTGCGGCCGCGCGTGTCCGACAATTTCGATTTCGAGGGCGAACTCGCCCTGATTATTGGCAAGCCCGGCCGCCACATCGCCGTAGCCGACGTGCTGTCGCATATTGCCGGCTATACCTGTTTCCTCGATGGCAGCGTGCGCGACTACCAGCGCCATTCGGTGACCGCGGGAAAGAACTTCCACCGCACCGGCCCGCTGGGGCCGTGGATGGTGACGAAGGACGAGATTCTAGATCCCGCGGCATTGGAGTTGACCACGCGCCTCAATGGCGAGGTGGTGCAGAACGCCACCACTGATCTGTTAATCTACTCGATCCCCAATATCGTTTCCTACATTTCCGACTTCACGCCGCTGGAGCCGGGCGATATCATCGCCACTGGTACGCCGGCCGGGGTTGGCAACGGCCGCACGCCGAAACTGTTCATGCAGGCCGGCGATACCATCGAGGTGGAAATCTCCGGCATCGGCACCCTGCGTAATACGGTTATTGATGAGTAGAGGAATTACCCTCTCCGAAAAGGAGAGGGGCTTTGCGCCAGTGCAATTGCAGGTGAATTAACTTCCAATCTCCATAGGGGAGGGGCTTACCGTAAGTTGTCGACGATGGCGGCGATGGCGTCGAGGTGGGCGGCACCGAAAGTGCGCGAGCGCTCCGCCGACCAACCGAACTCGGGCTCAGGCCGGTCGGCATTGTCCTTGAATGGCATTTCCAGGGTCAGAGACAGGCAGCCGAAAGTCTCGGCGACATAGTTGGCGCACATGGTGAGGTTGCCCAAGCCGGGCTTGCTCACCGGGTAGCCGTGCTCGGTTTGGAACTCGGGGCTGGCGTCGAGTAGCGCTTGATCGAAAGCAGCTTGTAATTCCTTTTGTTTGTTGCTCAGTGAGGGAATGCCCATCATGCCGGAGAGGAAATTGTAGGGCAGCGCCTCGTCGCCATGGACGTCGAGGCAGAAATCGACACCGGTCTCGTGCATGTGGCTGCGCGCCAGGAACACTTCCGGGCTGCGCCCCATCGCCGGTTCAACCCATTCCCGGTTGAGGTTGGTGCCGGCGGCGTTGGTGCGCAGATGGCCGCGCCGGCTACCGTCCGGGTTCATGTTGGGTACCAGGTAGAACACTGCTTTGTCGAGGAGTGCGGTGGCGGTCGCATCG
>CAZHBA010000128.1:0-15315 GCA_964530225.1 uncultured Rhodospirillaceae bacterium
AAAAAGCGATACCCGAAATGAAGCCGATGAAAATGATCTTCAGCGGCGGTGGTGACAACGAGAAAATCGCGTTAATTCTCGGCAAGAACGTCGACATGGTTGCCGGCAATGTCGGCTACTACGTGCGCAGCGTCATGGAACGTAAGCTGCGTCCAATCGCCGTCCTGCACGACGAGCCTTGGACTGTGCTACCCGGCGTGCCAACCTTCCAAGAAATTGTTGGTAAACCAAACATCACCTATGCTGGCCGCACCTTGGCGACCGCGAACGGATTGTCCGAAGAAAAGCGGGCGATCTACCTCAAGGCTATCAAGGCGGCGATGAGCAATCCGGAATACATTCAGAGGGAAACGGCAAACCGCAACTTCCTAATGTTCCGCGAGGGTGACGAAATGTGGAAGCTGCTGCGGGCCGGCCAGAAGGTCGCCGAAGATGCCGCTTACTGGGAAGGGCCGCCTGCACCGCCTAAGAAAAAGAAGTAGCAGTCGCACTTCGATTTCCAATGTTACTAACGTCGTGCCCTGCTTGAACTTTCCAGCAGGGTACGGCGGCGCACTGGTTATTCTGTAATTCCTGATCGTCCGTGCCGCGGTCAATCATGCGGCGCGTTCCGAAACGGAAACGAGCCTGGGGACACTTGCATGAGCAAATTATGGGCCGAGCGCCTAACCGCATTCGGAATGATTGTCGTGGCCGCCTTCTTCATCACGCAGTCGACAGACCTTCCGAGCACGGCCGGCACGTTTCCGCAGTTCACCGAGTACGTGATCATCATTCTCGCCCTAGCCATGATCGGGCGCAGCTTCATAACCCGCGACGTGAAGTTTGCGGGCGGGATTCGTTTTGATTTTTCGTATACGGCGGTAAAACCGGTTTACACGATGATCGTCGCGGTGTTCTACGGCTATTGCATCTTCAAGGTCGGGTTTTATGTCTCGTCGGTCGTGTTTTTTTTCCTGGTCACTTATATGACAGGGTTTAGAAACCACAAGGCCGCGGTAGCGACCGCGCTTGTTCTGTTCCCGTTGTTGTTCATCTTCTTCAATTTGGCACTCGACGCTGATCTGCCTGAGGGAATTTTAATCTGACCGCGATAATGACAGGCTTTGTTGTAATGCATCAGCACGGGAAGTAGTGGCAATGGAAGCGTTTTCGCATGTGGGTGACGTAGTCTCGTTGGCCAATTTGGGGGCTATGCTGTTCGGCATCGTCGTCGGCCTAATCATCGGCGCCATCCCCGGTCTCGGCCCGCCCATGGCGATTGCCCTGATGATCCCCATTTCCTTCACCTGGGAACCCCAGACCGCGCTGATTATGATGGTCGCCACCTACGCCGCCGGCATATACGGTGGGTCGTTCACAGCAATCCTTCTGCGAGCTCCGGGTACATCCGCCTCTGCGGCGTCGTCGATCGAAGGATTCGAGATGACCAAGCGCGGCAGGGCAATCGAAGCAATCCGCATGTCGACCTTCGCCTCCGTGATGGGCGGTTTAATCAGCGGCTTGGTGCTGCTATTCCTGGCACCACCGCTGGCCAAGGTTTCACTCCTGTTCGGACCGGCGGAGTTCTTTCTGGTCGCCATTCTCGGTCTCACCGCGATCGCTGCGGTGTCTTTCGGGGCGCTTATGCGCGGTCTTGCCGCCGGCATGTTTGGCCTGTTCGTCAGTACGATCGGCGTCGATACAATGACCGCGTTCCCACGGTTCACCTACGGCATGACCGGTCTGCTATCAGGCATCGGGGTCCTGCCCTCGGTGATCGGCCTGTTCGCCTTCGCGCAGGCCCTCACGCTATGCGAAGGTAGCCCCAAATCGAACATTTCAGGGGTCTCTAAGCTGAGTTGGAATATCTGGCCAAAGTTCAGCGAGATTCTTTACTGCCGGTGGTCGCTGGTGCGTGGCTGGGTCACCGGCCTCGTGATGGGCATGATACCGGCAGCCGGCGGTAGCGTCGCCCAGTGGATTGCCTACTCGTGGGAAATCCAGCGCGGCAAACCGGGCGACCAGTTCGGCAAAGGCGAGATCAAGGGACTTGCTGCAACCGAAGGATCGAACAACGGGGTGACTGGAACGTCGCTGGTGCCAATGTTCGTGCTCGGTATTCCCGGCGGCATATCGGCGGCCGTCATTCTCGGTGCCCTGATGATCCACGGCCTGCAACCCGGCGACACCCTGTTCAAGAAATCGCCTGAGGTTATCTTCACGGTGATGTGGGGCTTTGTGTTCGCCAACGTCCTGATGGGCGGCATCGCCGCGGTCCTCGCGCGCACCATGGCCTATGTGACCCTCGTGCCGCGCGGTGTGCTAGCGCCAGTTATCATGGTCTTCTGCGTAATGGGGACGTTTACCGCAAGCGGCAACCCGTGGGATGTCTGGATTATGATCGCGTTCGGATTTATCGGCTACTTCGCGCAGAAGTATAACTTCTCGCCGGCCGGTATCCTCCTCGGCATTATCCTCGGGCCGATCGCCGAAGAGGGCTTCCGCAACATGCTCGTCCTCACCGACGGCAACATAGTCCCCTACCTTGCAGGCCGTCCGGTATCGCTCATCATCATCGTGATGATTGTGGGCGCGCTCTATTTCGCTTTGAAGCCGAAGAAATGGGAAACATTCGAACAAGACTTCAGTATGGAACAAGACGAATTCGCTGAAGTTGAAGACGACTAGGTCAGGACACTGAGACCTATAACGTTTCAACACCCCCGGGGGGGCGGACAGGCTCCCCGGTCAGTACATTTCGTAAATCGACGAGGAATTATTATGGCGCAAGCAGAAGCAAAAAATATGAAGCTCATCGCCCAGGACACGCTGGTCGGGTTCGGTGGTATGGGCGAGGGTATGTGCATGCAGGTGACCGGCGATAGCAGACGCATCATGTGGACGGCGCATGAATCGGCGCCCAAAAATTTCACCGGCATCGATGTTACCAACATCAAAAACCCCAAAGTCATCGTGCAGACCGAGTTACCCCACATGGACGTGCGCTCGAACTCGCTTGAGGTCACTGGCAATATTATGGCGGTCGCCTACCAGACCAAAGGCAAGGGCATGGAACCCGCCGGCGTCGAATTGTTTGACCTGTCGTCACCCGAAGACCCTAAATCGATTTCATTTTTTGATTGCTCGGGCCCCCATTCGCGCGGCGTCCATCAATTATGGTTCGCCGATGGCGAATATGTCCATTGCGCAGCCGGTTATGCCGACTTCACGCCAACCGATCCACTCGACGATCAATTCTATATGTGTATCGACGTGCGTAATCCGTCGAGGCCGGCCGAAGCCGGACGCTGGTGGTATCCCGGCACGAGAGAAGGCGACAACACGCCGCCGCCACCGCGTCATCCACAGTACAACTCAGGTTTCCGCGCCCACAATACCAACGTCTATCCCGAGCGCCCGGACCGCCTGTACATGTGTTACCTCGACGGCGGCCTGTTCATTATGGATATCGCCGATAAGGCCAACCCGCAGGTGGTCGGTTCCTGGAACCCACACCCGCCTTACCCGGGTTTTGCCCACACCGCATTGCCGCTGTTCAGCCGCGACCTATTGATCGTCACCGACGAGAGTATCCGCGATAATGCCGAGGACTGGCCGAAGCTGGCCTGGGTGGTCGACATGCGTAGGGAAGACAATCTGGTACCGATCGGCACGCTACCGCTGCCGCCGATCGAGAAATTCAACACCCGTGGCGGCCGCTTTGGGGCGCATAATTTGCACGAGAACCGGCCCGGTCCGGCGTTTCATTCCGACGATCTGATCTTTGGTACCTTCTTCAATGGTGGCTTGCGGGTATTCGACATGGCCAACCCGTTCCAACCTCAGGAAGTCGCCTATTTCATCCCGCCCAAGCCGGAAAATTCCATCGTCGACGCGGTGCAAATCAACGACGTCTATGTTGATGAAAACCGCATCGTCTACTGCGTCGACCGCCATGCCGGCGGCCTTTACATTCTTGAACTGGAAATTTAACCGCTGCGGAATCCACTGCGCTATCAAAACGACGGCGCAGTTTCTTGGCCAAAACGAAACGGCGCCGGCCCGAAGGGATCTGGCGGCACGACGAGCCCGCGCCAAAATCTGGTGACGGTGTTACCCAACCGTTCCGCGATTATGTCGAGCCCTCCCGCCTCGCCCCCATGCTCGAGGAGAGGTTCGACCATCACCAGCCGCACCTGGCCGCCCAGTTTCTTTGCATGTTGGGCTTTTTCGCCGCCAGCGAAAACTATGGCAATAACCTCGTGACCATCCCATATCGCGATATCGACGCCAACGAAGGCGCCATCGGTAATCGGTATGTGCGCACGCGGCAGGGGCCGCAGCGCCGCCATACCCCACAACAGAGGATCAAAAGCCAACTCGGGCGCAAGAACGAGCGCCTGTAGTTCCTCGCTGTTTTCGCGCACCTCAGCCACCACAAATTCGAAATAGAGGTCGATCCAGCGGCGTAGATATTTATCGAATACATCGCAGTCGCGCAGATGAAGGCGCCGCAATATATTAAGGCGGGCAGCGCCCACGCCTGCATCGTCATCGCCGAACGGATCGTCCACTTCCTCGGCGACCACGTTGTGGCGATAGGGACCATCGCCCAAGCGCAACGGCGCGTGGGCCGCAATATCGATTCCCACCAGCGGTGCGTAGCGCAGATTTTCAGGTGTCACACGGGCAACACCGTAGGGGATAATTAAGCTGTCAGCGAGGGGGGGATCGTTGGGCATAACATTAATGGCGATTTGAGCAGGGCAACGCGTTAACCGTTATATCCAGCTGTCCCCCTGGACCGTTTGTTACAACGGAAAGCCGCCAAACCCACCACTTGTCAAAGCTCCCCACATGCGTTGTAACGCACTATCCCTGTCAGGACGATAAGTGCATAAACTAAATCGGTCGCGCAGATCACGATAGCGATTGTCCGGAAGAAGCCTCGGTTCATAGTCGAGCACCCCTTTCGGTCCAGATTACCCGGATCACAGCAATAAGAGCAAAGCCCCCACGACAGCAATATTGTTAAACAGAAACGATATGTGAAGGTGGCGCATCAGCGGGTCGGCAACTAGCCAAAACCTGTGGAAAATAGCCGTAGCGACGATGGTAAAAAAGATTAGCAGATAGACGCCGATATCGGTGCGAAAATCGAGCAGCACGAGAATACTGCCAGTATATTGGATGGCAAAACCTACCCACAGCGTCACGTAGGGCATCGGCACGCTAAGCAACGCCATGCGGCCAGCGTGTTGCTTTACCTTGACCGTCGAATTCATGAGCGCCGTGCCAAGAAACAGCACGGCAATAAAAATCTGGCCGACGATCTGCAGCGTCGTGTGGTCGGCGTACATGGTGCTCCCTCTGAATTTAACCTATGTGCCGCGCGGTAGCGATTATTGCCAACGCCCCCGCGGCGTGGTTGGTTCCACCGCACCATACGAAAATCACGGCCACCCGTTAATGCCCCCTTTCAGTTCAGACAATCTCGCGCTCGCCTCACACGGTGGCCTACTTGGCGGCCTTTTAAGATTGCGCGATAAACATCCCCGCGATACCTGGGTGGGGCACGCAAAGCTTGGCAAGTGGGCGCGATGATGAACGGAGGCTGTGCGCAGTTGCTGGATCGGCAAATTAGTACCGGCGAATTCAATCCATGGTTCGACCCATGCGGTTACACCGGTCACAGCGCACGGTGATAGCGTCGGTGGGGTACGTGGTGGAGGATAAGGAGCCGGCGGACATTGCGGCAGGGTAGCACCGATCCTTCTCCGAAAAAGAAACGACGGCATGGAGGCCGCAACCTGTGAAGAGTTTCTTGGTTCGGACCGCACCGATAACGATGGTCCTGCTGTTTAGCACTGGTTTCATCGGCACAAAGTTAAGCCTTTTTTTTGGTGAACCCTTCACGCTCATTTTTTGGCGCTGCGTTACCGCAGCAGCCTTCATGGGGGCTGTCTCTTTGCTGATGCGGGCCACATGGCCTAGGGACGGAAAGACAATCGCCTTCATGGCCCTGATAGGCATCTTACTACACGGTTTTGCCCTGGGCGGAAGTTACCTGGCAGTCAGCCATGGCGTTTCAACCGGTATTGTCGCTCTCGTTATAGGGTTGCAACCTGTATTGACCGCTGTCTTCGCCGGTCCTTTTTTCGGTGAGCGGGTGACGAGGCGGCAAAGCCTTGGTTTGCTTCTGGGCTTTGCCGGCGTGGCACTGGTGGTCTCTAACAAGTTCTCCGTAGGGACCGAGGCATTCTATGGCTCCGTCTACGCCTTCATGTCTCTGTTCGGTATCACCGCCGGCACGCTGATCCAAAAGCGCCATGGAGCCTCCTTGGATATGCGAACTGGCATGGTTATTCAATTTACGGCAACGGCTATCGTCATGGCCATACTGGCCACCATATTCGAGACCATGGCCGTCCAATGGACGGGCAAATTTATCCTCGTTCATGTCTGGCTAGTTTTCGGTCTGTCCATCGGGGCCATAGCGCTGACCTATCTGCTGATCCGGATCGATCCGATCTCAAAGGTCGCCAGCCTGTTTTATCTGATGCCGCCCGTGGTCGCAGTCATGGGATACTTCTTGTTTGGAGAAACGCTTAATCTTTATGGCGTTTTTGGAATGGGTGTTGCCATTATCGGTGTTGCGTTGGTAATGCGAGGCCCCAATCAGCATCTATGATTGATTCTGGGTCTCACTGAGGCTCTTACAACCCGTTGTTGGAACAGCCGCTTATGCCCGCTTCACTGGCGCGCACCGATTGTCACCTCGTAGCGACATGGTACGGGGAGACGACTGACACCATCCGGGCACCAGCTACCTAGAACACGCCAAAGCGGGTCTGCGACCTCCGACCGCACCACGGGGCGTCAGAGAAAACACCATCCACCCACACCGACGCGGTCGGCCTAATACCGAGCGCAGGCATCGAGCGCGTCGGCATATACGCGCTAGAGCATGCGGGCGGTAGGGTGGCCACCCCAAGGAAGGGGTTAAGCGACAACAATAACTACCAAAAATAAGCGTCGCTGTTACCCGCCATGTTACCCAAATGAACAAGGGCTTAGCCGGTTTTCGGCTAAGCCCTTGAAAAGATGGAGCGGGAAACGAGATTCGAACTCGCGACCCTCACGTTGGCAACGTGATGCTCTACCACTGAGCTATTCCCGCCAGGAACGTGGGGAAGTAAGCGCATCGATGCGTCGAATGCAAGTCCAACGATGTGGCTTTATCAATCGCCTTCCGGCAGGCTATAGACAGTCGGCATGAGCATCCCGGATACAATTGAAGCACCGCTGTTGGCGCGCTTGGCCGAGCTCGGCATCGTGGTGGATATTCACCGTCACCCACCCCTGCACACGGTGTTGGAATCACAAGCACTGCGTGGAGAACTGCCGGGTGCACACATCAAGAACCTGTTCCTGCGCGATAAAAAACGCAACAAATGGCTGGTCACCGTGCCAGAGGACGCGAAAGTGGATTTGAAGGTGCTACGCCATATCATCGGCGCCAGAGGCAATCTCTCCTTCGGCAATGCCGAACTTCTGGTCAACCATCTCGGGGTCGAGCCGGGATCGGTTACCCCGTTCGCCGTCATGAACGACGACGTCGGAGACGTGACGATGGTGTTGGCAAGCGGCGTCCTGGACCACGACCCAATCAACGCACACCCACTGCACAATAAAGCGACCGCGGCTATTAAAAAGGCTGATTTGCTGCACTTTTTAGAGGCCTGCGGCCATCCGCCGTTGATTATCGATTTACCCTGATTGTGCCACTACGCCGGGCCGGTAGAATAGGGGCAACCCCGAGCGCCAAATTATTTCCAATCAGGACTTGATGCCGACGCTTGTTACCGCCATTTTTGGCGACTATCTCAATATTTTGGTGTTTGGAAGCTGACAATTATGGAATCGATCATCACGGGTGATGGCAACGTTGCCCCCACGGACGGCGCGACCGCCGCACCCGCCCCAATAGAGTCCGATACCGCCCGGTTTATGGCTGATGTAATCGAGGCCTCGCGCGAGGTGCCGATCATTGTCGACTTTTGGGCCACCTGGTGCGGTCCCTGCAAAACACTGACACCCATTCTCGAAAGCGTCGTCGCCAAGGCCCGCGGCGCGGTTCGCCTGGTGAAGGTCGATGTCGACAAAAGTCCCGACCTATCGGCCCAATTGCGCATCCAGTCGATCCCGACGGTCTACGCCTTCAAGGACGGACAGCCAGTCGACGCCTTCCAGGGCGCGCTGCCGGAAAGCGAGGTGCAAAAGTGGGTCGACCAGTTGGTCACCAAGCACGGCGGCGAGGTCGAACCGTCACCGGTCGATCAAGCCTTGGCCGCGGCTGAAGAAGCGTTCAAAGCCGGCGATATAGGTGGCGCCGGCGCGCTATACGCGCAAGCGCTTAATCAAGACAAACAAAACACCAAGGCCCTAGCCGGCATGGCCAGATGCTATCTGAAAGCGGAAAAAATCTACAAGGCCCGCGAAATCGTCGACCAGATCGACGAGGACCTGCGGGGCGGAAACGAATTACATGCGGTCATTTCAGCGCTTGAGCTAGCCGAAGCTGGCTCCTCGGCAGCGGGCGAAACAGATAGTCTACGCGCACGCCTAGCCGACGATCCTGCCGACCTGCAAACACGGTTCGACCTCGCCGTCGCGCTCTACGGTAGCAGCGATGCGGAAGCCGCTATCGATGAGCTAGTGGAGATAATCCGCCGCAAGCGCGATTGGAACGATGATGCCGCGCGCCAGCAATTATTGAAAATATTCGAAGCCCTGGGCCCAACCGACCCAGTAACGGTATTGGGCCGCCGAAAACTATCGTCGATCCTGTTTTCATGAGCGACAATCCGCTCGATTTAAAATTCGAGGACTTATCAGCTGAATTGCCGCTGTTTCCGTTGAACGGCGTTTTGTTGTTGCCGCGCGGCCGGTTGCCACTGAACGTTTTCGAACCGCGTTATTTGAATATGGTCGAGTACGCGCTGGCCCATCAACGCCTGATCGGTATCGTCCAGCCGATGGAGGATGGCCAGGCCGGTCTCAGCGTCCCCGACGGAACGGCACTCTACCAGGCTGGCTGCGCCGGACGGATCACCAGTTTTCAGGAAAGCAATAGCGGTCAGCTTCAGCTCACACTGCGTGGTGTTTGCCGGTTTAACATCGTTGACGAGCTGCCCTTACTGAACGGCTTTCGCCGGACGCGTTCCGATTACTCACCTTACAAAAACGACTTTTCCCCCGATGACAGTACCACAATCGATCGGCCGCGATTGCTTTCCGATTTGAAAGCGTATTTCGAAATGGAAAATATCGAGGCGGATTGGGAGACCATCGAGCAAACCCCCGATGACCGGCTGGTATCCACCTTGGCCATGGTGTGTCCGTTTGAGCCGAACGAAAAACAGGCCCTACTCGAATCTGCCAATCTCGCTCATCGCTGCAAACTTATTATCGGCCTGATCGAGGCCGCCCTGCGCCGCGACGACGATGGCGGCACGGCCGCGATGAATTAAAGACCGGACGCGCCAGGAAATTTACAGGAGCCAGCGCATGGCAACCCAAAACCGAGCCGAAGTCGATCCTAAGCTGTTGGAGATCTTGGTCTGCCCCCTGACCAAGGGACCGTTGCGTTACGACAAGAACAATCAGGAACTGGTGAGCCAGCAGGCCGGTTTGGCGTACCCAATCCGTGACGGTATCCCGATTATGCTGGTTGATGAGGCGCGCGAGTTGAAGCCCGACGAGGCGCCACCAACGGCCACTCGATAATGGACAAACACGAAAAGGATGCCGTGCCCAGGCCGCTCGAAATTCGCTATGAAGCCGCGGCCAAAAACTTGATTGCCGATTTCGACGATGGGGTCACCTTCACCTATCCCGCCGAACTATTGCGCATCGAAAGCCCGTCAGCCGAGGTCCAGGGACATAGCGCCGGCCAAAAACAAATCGTCTCTGGCCGCTCTCATGTCGGCATTATGAAGGTCGAACCCGTCGGTAACTACGCGGTGCGGATACACTTCGACGATCTGCACGACACCGGGATCTTTACCTGGCGCCATCTCTACGATTTGGGCGAACGCCAGGACGAAATTTGGCATATCTATTTGACCGAACTCCGGGCGCTCGGCCTGTCACGCGATCCCTAAAGAGCCTCGCCGCGCACCAGCCGTGGTAGATCGCCGACCGTGCCCATAGCATGGCGCATGAAGTTACGGCGCAGCGGTGCGATCCGGTTTACCGTTCCCAGGCCCATACTTCGAGCTACGCGTAACAGCGCGATATCGTTTGAAAAAACCCTAGTTATAACATCGGTCATCACAGCTAGCACCATATTGTCGAAGCGTCGCCAGCGCTCGTATTCCGTCAGAATATTGGATGCACCGATATCGTGCCCAAGCCGGCGCGCATCGATAATCACCTCGGCTAACGCGGCAATATCTCGGATGCCCATGTTCAAACCCTGGCCGGCTATGGGGTGGATGGCGTGCGCCGCGTCGCCAATCAGGGCCAGACGCTGGCTGATATAACTTTGCGCGTGCAAAAGGCTTAGCGGATACGACCAACGCGGGCCAGCCAGTTCGAGCGCCCCCAGAATGTCGCCGAAACGGGGCGTCATCTCGGCCACGAACGCCGTTTCGTCCAGCGCCATCAGCGCCGGCACCAAGTCATCGCGCTCGGACCACACGACCGCCGAGCGGTGACGACCGTCTGCATCCCGCATAGGCAAAACAGCGAACGGTCCGCCGGGGAGAAATCGCTCGTGGGCAATATTGTTATGAGGACGGTCGTGAAATACGGCGCAAACGATGCTGGTCTGATTATAGGGCAGCCGGGTCACGCCGATACCAGCGGCCTCGCGAACATTCGAATTGCGCCCGTCGCAGCCCAGCAATAGCCGCGCCCTGATATACCGCCCATCAGCCAGATCCGCCACGACTCCGTCCGGCGCGCGCGTTACATTGACGATTTCCATCGGTGCCAACAATTCCAGCGTATCGAGCGAAAGTACGCGATCGATCATCGCCAACCGGAGATAGCGGTTTTCGATAATGTGCCCAAGTGGCTCGTCGCCGACTTCGCGGTGGTCATAGTGGAGAAACAATAGCGAATCGCCATCGCTGACCCGAATATCGTTGATCGCGCTGGCATGAGGGGCAACGCCCTCCCATAGCCCGACCCCTTGCAGAACGCGTGTGCTAGCATGGGCGATGGCGGTCGCCCGGCCATCGAATTCCGGTGCCGCGGTCGCGGTGGGGTCGGCGCGGTCGACAATGGCAACCGGCAGTCCGGCGCCGGCAAGTGCGCTGCCGAGGGTCATCCCGACCAAACCGCCGCCAACGATCAAGGCTTCGACGTTAATATCGCTATCTTTGGGACGGGGCGCGGTCATAACCGCAACATTGCAACTTCGCCGCCAGACTGTCCACGCATCGTTTGTCACAGGGCTGTCCGCCTAATTGCATAAAAATCGAGCAATTCTCCACAATCGCCGAAACATTAGCCAAAACCAGGGCCGTGAGACTAACAGTCTTCCCATTTAATTTTTTTTATCAACTGGTTAGGCCTAGACACCCCAACTGACACGCTTCTTGAAATGGTGAGGATAGTTCGCCGGTCCTGAGGGCTAGGAGACCCAACGACAATGGTGGCGGCAATCATCAAACCGTTCAAGCTCGATACCGGCAACACCGCCTGGATGCTCACGTCTACGGCGCTTGTCTTGATTATTGTTGACCTGCGTGTCGATCAAGATACAGAGATCGAGGACCTCGACATCAACCTCTACGGAGAAGTCGTGCAATAGAGTTGTGCAATAAACACGGGGGGCGAGGCTCCTGTTTGGCCCCTTAAGGGCCTAGCGGTTATCCCGCTGAGCCTATTTTTTTGCTCTAAACTTGTCAGCGAACGACCATCTCGTTGGCCGTAACCGACTCAATTTGCTGCAAAAAGCGGCACCGGTTGCAGCGGGTGACACAGTATCTCTTGAGTCAAATCTTAGCATATAGCTACAAGGTTCTGACTCTGTTATGATTTTAGTAGTATTAGATGCGGAAACCTTGGCAAGGTCACGGCGATTTGCCGATGCATAACAATATTCTCGACCAGTTAACCGACTACCCGTTCGACCGGTTGCGGGCGTTGCTGCGTGATGTCGAGCCGCCATCCGAGCTTCCGCAAGTTCATATGCAAATCGGCGAACCCAAGCACGCCCCGCCCGACTTCATCGGCCCCATCCTGGTCGACAACATGGCCGACTGGGGCCGTTATCCGCTGCCGAACGGGCCCGAGGAGCTACGCGAAGCAATCGCGAACTGGCTGGCGAGACGTTACAATTTGCCAACAGAAATGATCGATTCGGCACACAATATCGCCGTTGTATCGGGGACCCGCGAAGCGCTGTTCATGGCAGCGCTACTGGCGGTACCAGAACAACAGGCCGGTGCCAAACCTGTCGTGTTGATGCCCAACCCATTCTACCAGGTCTATGTCGGTGCCGCGGCGATGGCGCGCGCGGAAACGGTGCTTTTGCCTGCCGGACCGAACACCGGATTTCAACCCGACTTCTCGTCCCTCGATCCGGCCATTCTCGAGCGTACCGCGCTGGCCTACCTCAATTCGCCGGCCAACCCGCAGGGTTCGATCGCCAATATGGAAATGCTGGAAGCCGCGATCGGGTTGGCGCGTCAGTATGATTTCGTCCTTGCGGTCGATGAATGCTATTCGGAGATCTACACCGCCGAGGCGCCGGCCGGCGGCCTTTCCGCCTGTGCGAATCTCGCGGATGGGTGCCGCAACGTGCTGGTGTTTCACAGTCTGAGCAAGCGCTCGAACGTACCAGGCCTGCGCTCTGGCTTCGTCGCTGGTGACCCCAATCTTATCGCACTATTGCTGCGCCTGCGCCAATATGGCGGTGCGCAGCTGCCGCTGCCGGTAATGAATGCGTCGGCGGCGTTGTGGCGTGACGAAGCCCATGTCAAACAGAGCCGCGCGCTGTATCGGGAAAAATTCGATTTGGCGCTGGAGATTCTCGGCGGCGCATTTGGCGCGACTCGGCCAGGTGGGGCGTTCTACCTGTGGCTCGACGTCGGCAATGGCGAGACCGCGACCAAGCAGCTGTGGGCAGATGCGGGTGTTCGCGTCTTGCCCGGCGAATACCTCGCCCAAACCGACGCCGACGGCAGTAATCCGGGCCAAAATTATATTCGGGTCGCGCTAGTCCACGACATTGAGATCACGCGTGACGCCATAAACCGTATTTACGAAACGCTTGGGCCATAAGAGGCCAATAACGTGAGGGATTAGCGAACTATGGTTGCCAGAGCACATAATGGATCGATACGTGGGGGATTAATCCGCAGCTTTTTTGGGCGAATAAATTTCCTACCGGAGCCGATTCGCAATTTTATTGGGCGGCGATTCGCCGAATTTATAGGCTTGCTTGCCGTCGCCGCAGGCGTTGCCTTTACGATAGCCCTGGTCGGCTATGACAGTCTCGATCCATCGTTGAATAGCGCCAGCGCCGCACCTATCCATAACCCACTGGGTCTATGCGGCGCGATCGCCTCCGACCTGTCGCTGCAATATTTCGGCCTGGCAGCAGCACTGCCCATCATTGTGTTGCTAGCCTGGGGCGGGAGGCTCCTACGCCACCGCTTGGTGCCCCACTTCGGCTGGCGGCTACTCGCGGTTTTGGTCTCCATCTGCGCCGCCGCGTTTGCACTTAACGCCGCTTCCATTCCCGAAAATTGGCCAATACGAACGGGAATGGGTGGCACGTTCGGCCACTTGATGTTCGATCCGGCGGTTGCATTTCTATCCGGTTATGAGATCGCGCCGCGCGTGCCGGTCGCCCTAGCGGCTGCCGTTGCCCTGATCGGTCTCTTAAGCGCCCTGGCCATAAATTGGAGCGACTGGCGAATGGTGTCGCGCATTATCGGTTGGGCCGGCCGGCACGCGGGATACGCCGCCCGCTGGATGGCCTGCCGCAGTGCCAACACAGCGCGGTCGGGCTCAGCCGGCCTAAGCGCTGCATGGCGGAGCCGCACCGCCGCACGCCAGGAACCGCAATTAATTCGATCGCCTCGGACCAAAGAGCCGTCGGCCCGGATTAAGCCAGAGACTTCAACCGCGACGACACGGAAGCGCGTCGCCCCGCGCGCAACGGCTCCGCGACTTGGCCTCCAAGCCCAGGTAGGCAGGCAGGCCAAACTTAATTTACTCATACCCGGCGACGCCTATGAGCTACCACCGCTCGACCTGCTGGGCGAGGTCGACGAGGATACCCGGGTTGCCAACCGGGTCGGCGAAGATGCCCTGGAGCAGAACGCGCGCATGCTCGAATCGGTGCTGGAGGACTTCGGCGTCCATGGCGAGATCGTCCATGTGCGGCCAGGTCCGGTGGTTACGCTTTACGAATTGGAACCCGCACCTGGCACCAAGACCAGCCGCGTCATCGGACTGGCCGACGATATTGCGCGCTCGATGAGCGCCATATCAGTACGTATCGCCGTCGTGCCGGGGCGCAACGTTATCGGTATCGAGTTGCCCAATTTCGCCAGCGAACTGGTTGGCTTGCGTGAACTTCTCGCTTCGTCAACTTTCGAAAAGAAATCGAACGGCCTTACGCTCGCTCTTGGCAAAGATATCGGCGGCGAACCCGTGATGGTCGACCTAGCCCGCATGCCGCATTTGCTAATCGCTGGCACTACCGGTTCGGGTAAATCGGTCGGCATCAACGCCATGGTCGCCTCGTTGCTGTACCGACTGCCACCCGAAGAGTGCCGGTTCATCATGGTCGACCCCAAGATGCTCGAGCTATCAGTCTATGACGGCATCCCCCATCTGTTAGCACCCGTCGTCACCGATCCCAAGAAGGCGGTCGTGGCGCTCAAATGGGTGACCCGGGAAATGGAAAACCGCTACCGCTCGATGTCCAAACTGGGTGTGCGCAACGTTGCCGGTTACAACCAACGTATAGAGCAGGCGCGCAAGAAGGGCGAAGTCCTGTCGCGCAAGGTGCAGACCGGGTTCGAGGCCGAAACCGGTAAACCGGTGTTCGAGGAACAGCCCTTCGACATGGCGCCGTTGCCATTCATCGTCGTCATCGTCGACGAGATGGCAGACCTCATGTTGGTCGCTGGCAAGGAAGTAGAAGCAGCGGTTCAACGACTGGCGCAGATGGCGCGTGCCGCGGGTATTCACCTCATCCTGGCAACGCAACGTCCGTCGGTCGACGTCATCACCGGCACGATTAAGGCCAATTTGCCGACGCGCATCAGCTTCCAAGTCACCACCAAGATCGACAGCCGCACC
>CAZHBA010000129.1:0-47346 GCA_964530225.1 uncultured Rhodospirillaceae bacterium
GCAACGATCAGGTGGCGACGGATTTCCGCCTGTGGGTGCGCGATGCCATCGACGGCCTCGACGGTCAACTGCACGATTTACAGGCGGCTCTGATCGGTGGCGCCGAACAACACGCGGCGCTGATCATGCCGGGTTTTACCCATTTGCAAACTGCGCAGCCGGTTACCTTTGGTCACCACCTGCTGGCTTACGTGGAGATGTTCGGCCGCGACCGCGGGCGATTTGCCGACTGCCGGCGGCGACTCAACGAATCGCCGCTGGGAGCGGGTGCCCTTGCCGGCACGTCGTTCCCCATCGACCGCCAGCACACGGCCAAGGCGCTCGGCTTCGACCGGCCGATAGCAAATTCGCTCGATGCTGTCTCAGACCGCGATTTTGCGCTCGAATTTCTCGCCGCGGCATCAATTACCATGGCCCATGTCTCGCGGTTAGCGGAAGAAATCGTCATCTGGTGCAGCGACGGTTTCGGCTTCGTACGCCTTTCCGACGCCTACACAACCGGTAGTTCAATGATGCCGCAAAAGCGCAATCCCGATGCCGCCGAACTGTCGCGAGCCAAGGCCGGACGGGTGTTCGGCGACCTTATGACTCTGCTGACGGTGATGAAGGGATTGCCGCTGGCCTACAGCAAGGACATGCAGGAAGACAAAGAGCCGGTGTTCGACGCCGCCGATTCTCTGGCCCTGGCCCTAGCTGCAACGGCAGGAATGGTCGGCGATATAGAGCCGGTGCCCGAGGCCATGCGCAACGCCGCCGAGAAAGGCTACTCGACGGCGACCGATCTCGCCGACTGGCTGGTCAGCGTCGCCGGATTACCGTTCCGAGAGGCCCACCACGTAACCGGCAAAATCGTAAAGCTGGCGGAGTCGTGCGGCGCCATGCTCGACGAAGTACCAGTGGGTGACATGCAGGCGATCGACGCGCGTATCACCGACGACGTTCTTTCGGTATTATCCATCGAAGCAGCCTTGGCGCGCCGGACCAGCGAAGGCGGGACAGCGCCCAATAACGTTCGCGCCGCCGCGGCGGCGGCGCGCCAGCGATTCTTGGAGGCCTGATGTGCGGCGTAAGTCGATTTCTCTACTGATCGCTCTGGCGCTAGCATTGGCGCTAACGGCCTGCGGCAAAAAGAGTTCACCTCAACCGCCGGAAGACGAAAAAGTAACCTATCCCCGCACCTATCCATCGCGCTAAAAGCGCTACCGTTATGAATGCGTTCACCTACAAGAACGGCGAACTACATGCCGAGGGCGTCGCGCTATCGGTAATCGCTGCCGCCGAGGGCACGCCTGTCTATGTGTATTCGACCGCCGCCATGACCGAAGCGTACCGGGGTTTTGTGGAAGCCCTTTCAGGTCTGCGCGCCCAGGTGTGTTACGCTATGAAGGCAAATTCCAACCTGGCGGTAATACGCACCTTTGCCGAACTCGGCGCCGGCGCCGATGTGGTGTCAGACGGCGAGTTAACACGCGCCCTGGCCGCGGGAATCCCGAGCAACCGTATCGTTTACTCCGGCGTCGGCAAGACGGCT
Source organism: uncultured Rhodospirillaceae bacterium (assembly GCA_964530225.1). Taxonomy (GTDB): domain Bacteria; phylum Pseudomonadota; class Alphaproteobacteria; order UBA6615; family UBA6615; genus CAZHBA01. Next base: position 1,532 of record CAZHBA010000129.1, read on the forward strand.
GAGGAAATGGCCGCTGGCATCGACGCTGGTATTTTGCAGTTCAATGTCGAATCGCTGCCCGAACTGGCGGCGCTGTCAGAAGTCGCGGCCAGCAAAAACGCCAGTGTGGAAATCGCCATCCGGGTCAATCCAGACGTCGATGCCGTCACCCACGACAAAATCGCCACCGGCCGCAAGAGGGACAAGTTCGGCATCGAAATCGCGCGCGCGCCCGAGGCCTTCGCCGAGGCGATGGCGCTACCCGGCCTGACGCCGGTATCGGTGGCGGTGCATATCGGCAGTCAGTTAACCGATGTGGCGCCGTTTCGCACCGCCTTCGCCCACATCGCCGAACTCACCCGACAGCTACGCGCCGACGGAGTGACGATTAGCCGCCTCGACCTTGGTGGCGGGCTGGGTATTGCCTATAGCGACGAGGCCGTGCCGACCTCCGCCGACTACGCCACGATGGTGACAGAAACGGTCGGCGGCCTCGATTGCGAATTGATTTTCGAACCCGGCCGTTATCTGACCGGGCACGCCGGCGTTCTTTTGACTCGCATCATTTTCGTTAAGAAAAACAGCGAGCGTCGTTTCGTCATCGTCGACGCGGCGATGAACGATCTGATGCGCCCGGCGCTATACAGCGCCAATCATGCCATCGAGCCGATACGCGAACCCGCACCGGGTGCCGCGCTCAGCGAGGCCGATATCGTCGGCCCGGTCTGCGAAACCGGCGACACCTTCGCCACAGCCCGTGCATTGACCGATTTGCCGGCTGGTGAATTTCTCGTGATTCGCGACACTGGTGCCTATGGTGCGGTGATGGCTTCGGGTTACAATAGTCGCCCGTTGGTGCCGGAGGTGTTGGTTAACGGCGGCGACTACACCCTGGTGCGGCCGCGCGAGAGCGTCCGGCAGCAGCTGGAACGCGAACAGTTCGCGGCGTGGCAAGACCGGGACTGAACGAATTAATCGTAAACCACGCAATGTGGGCCGAAGAGGAGTCATATCGCCTCCAATTCGGCCCTACGGGGACGCGAAAGACGCGGTGATCCACGATTTAAGGATTGTCGTTGGGATTGGTAAACAAAACTCTAACGGTTGCGGTTCCTTCAGGAACAGTGTCAATTTCTGTGGAAAAAGGCACTTTTTCACCCGGTCCCAGCTCTTCAACCCCGACATCGATCTGCCATTTCCGCAGTTGTTCACCGTTGGCGTCCTGGAGGACCGCGTAAACCGGCGGCACAGCGCGGTATTGGTCGGTGGTGTTCAACACCTTGCCGACGAGTTCGAGTTTCTCGTCGCCACGCTTTACCTCCATATCGAGACTGAGGCCTTCACCGGGTGGCGGGAACGCACTGATGCCGACCGAAGCATAGATTACCTTGGCTGTTGGCCATGCCAACGCAATCGAACCACGGCCAAACCAGCCAAGGCCCAAAACGACCGCCAGCAATATGCCAACCATTATCCAGGCCGCACCCGCTGAACGTCTTTGGTTAGCTGTCGTGATAGCCGGCAAATTCGGGGTCGGAATGGTCGACAGTTCGTCGGGTTCCAGCGGCGTAACGCTGAGCGGCTCCACCACGCTGGGCGCCGACGGTTCCTCGAACCAGACATGATCGCATTTGCCACACTTAACACGCCGCCCGTCCGGACGCAGCGCCTGCGCGTCAATCGCAAATCGAGTACTGCATTCAGAACAATTGACAATCATCGAGGTTCCGCCAACCAGCGCACCCGCGTGCACCACACAAACCCAACATATTATTGGGAATTTCGAGCAAACAAGCGTGCACCGCAAGGGTTAAAATTTTCACACCGGTATTCTGGGCAGGCGGGGCCCCACATACGGCTGTCCACGCTGTCTTTACGGAGGCCCGGCGACGTGCCAATTTGATTCGAATTGAAGCTCCGAGTCGGCCCGATTCGTCAGGATTGCTCGCGCTCCAAGGCCGGCTGAACAGGGAGCCGTCATTGCCGTGCTGCTTTTTGAACACGTCGGAATGCGCTACGGTATCGGACCGGAGATACTTCGCGATATAAATTTCGCGCTCGAGCCCGGTTCGCTACACTTCCTCACCGGCCCCAGTGGTGCGGGCAAAACAACCCTTCTCAAATTGATGTATATGGCGCTACGACCGACCCGCGGCCTGGTTCACCTTTTCGGCCGCGATATATCGCTAACGCCGCGGGCGGAATTACCCGAGCTGCGCCGTCAAATCGGCGTCGTATTTCAAGAGTTCCGGCTGATCGATCATTTGAGCGCCGTCGAGAACGTTGCCCTGCCGTTGCGTGTGGCTAATATCAAGCAAGGCACGATCGATAGTCATGTTCGCGAGCTGCTCAGTTGGGTGGGTTTGGGCGACTATCTGAATGCGAAACCGCCCACCCTATCGGGGGGGCAGCAACAACGCGTGGCCATTGCGCGGGCGATTATCAACCGGCCTCGCCTGCTGCTCGCCGACGAACCGACCGGAAACGTCGACGATCACATCGCTTTGCGGTTAATGCATTTATTCGAAGAACTCAACAAAACTGGCACGACAATCGTTATCGCCACCCATAACGAGACACTGTTGAAAAAATTCGGTTACCCCTTGCTACAGCTCAATGATGGCGAGCTTAATGTCGTTGCAGCGCGTTCGGAGCATTTGGAGCCGGTTTTATGATCCACTTTCGCGCAGACCTACCCTTCGAGCGTGATCAGGCGACGCGGTTTTTACCGTGGATCGTAGCCCTTATGGTATTTCTCGGCGCCCTTTCGCTGGCCGCGGCAACCGCCATCGGCAGCGCCATCGAGCGCTGGGATACGAACCTAACGGGCCGCATCACAGTACAAGTGCCAGCTAACCGGGCGAGTCCAGATACGTTGGCGCGCTTGGTCAAAGCCTTAACCGCGACGCCGGGCATTACCAAGGCCCAAACGCTGGACTTCGAGGCCACCCGCGCGTTAGTCGAGCCATGGCTAGGCACTGTCGGCGTTGATCTTGAATTGCCGCTTCCCGCCGTAATCGATGTCGAGACTGCCGCCGGCACCGTATTTGACGTCAATCTGCTCACCGGCCGGCTTATAAAAATTGCGCCCGGCATCATTGTCGACAATCACCGGGTGTGGCTGGCGCCACTTATCCGGATGGCTCGCACCGCCGAATTGATCGCCTTCGCCATCTTGGCATTGATCGGTTTGACGGCTATCGCCGCGGTTATATTTGCCACGCGCAGCGGGCTCGCCGTGCACTCTGCAATCATTAGCCTGTTGCATGTAATGGGGGCCCAGGACGCCTATATTGCCCAGCAGTTTCAAATGCAGGCGATGATGCTGGGAGTTCGTGGTGGTATCATCGGTAGTATCGCCGCTTTAGTCATTCTTCTTATTTTGACCACCATGTCCGCCGGCATCGATGTGGCACTTATACCGTCAGCACCCCTCTCTCCTATTCAGTGGCCCTTGCTGATTATTGTGCCGGTTGTCGCCGTGGTTATCGCCATGGCGACCGCGCGGGTGACGGTTCTGCGTACGCTGGCAAGCATGCCATGACGCTGGCGCTATGAGACACCGCAAAAAACGCCGCCGCGCACGGTTGGTCAGCACAAAGTTCTTCTTGGTGCTAGTCTTGGCGATAGTGCTGTGGGGAGCCGGATTTTTCGTGTATTTGGAGAAAATCCCTCGCGATCAGGCTCCCACTGATCGTGGGCCGAAAGCCGACGCCATCGTCGTGTTAACCGGCGGTGGCGGGCGGTTGGATATGGGCTTTCTCCTGCTCAACCGGGGAGACGCGGCAAAGCTGTTCATCTCCGGCGTGGATTCTGGAGTCGACAAAACAGTGCTGCTGCAGAACAGGCCGATTGATGCCGCTACCCTGGAATGCTGCATCACGCTGGGCCGTAGCGCCAACGACACATTTGGCAATGCCGCAGAAACGGCCGTCTGGATGAAAACGGAGGGATTTGCATCACTTTATATTGTCACCGCCAATTATCATATGCCACGCAGCCTGGTCGAATTCCGTGCGGCCTTGCCCAACGCTGAATTTATTCCACGCGTCGTCCACCCCACCGACGTCCACCTCGAGGACTGGTGGCGCTGGCCTGGCACAATCCAGCTTCTGACGCGCGAATACTCGAAGTATATCGCCACCCTCCTTCGCACTTTTTTGACGCCGTAGTTTACGGTTCCGCTCCGCCATCAAATGCAAACCTACCGCGTCCTTGCTTTTACAGTATTGTTTTACGGCTGGACGACGCTTCTTGGCATTGTGGTCCTGCCCTTATTGCTAGGCCCTTCGCGGCTCCTTCATGCCTATGGCCGTTTTTGGATCAGAGGCGCGCTGGGTATTCTCCGCGCGACGGTTGGCATAACCCATCAGGTGCGGGGCCAGCACTTGGTGCCAGACGAACCGGTGATCCTGGCAGTGAAACATCAATCGGCGTGGGACACACTGGCGATAAACATCCTGGTGCACCACCCGGCAATTGTTTTAAAAAAAGAACTGCTTTCCATTCCAATATTTGGCTGGTGCCTGTGGCGTCTCAGACACATTGCCGTCGATCGAAAAGGCGGCGGTGCGGCGCTCAAACAAATCGTGGCACAGGCGCGGGAACGTTCGAGCGAGGGACGTCCTATCGTGATCTACCCGGAAGGCACACGGACCAAGCCCGGCACCCGCCATCCCTATCATCCTGGCATTGCGGCAATATATGGTGCCCTCTATCTTCCAGTCATCCCGGTGGCGCTCAATTCCGGCCTGTTTTGGCCGCGCCGCTCGCTACGGATGCATCCCGGCACGATCACCGTCGAATTTCTGCCGCTCATTCCTGCCGGCCGCAAACGGCAAGAATTGGTGAGCGAGCTTGAAAGCGCTATCGAGGGAGCAGCAGAACGACTTCATGGCGAGGCGCTACAGCAATTTTTCCCTGAAAAATCAAAGACCCAGAAAGAGCCAGCAAAGGGTTGTGGATAACCTTGTGGAATTATCGGCACCCACACCCACTGCCAAGTATCAGTAGCCAGCGCAAAGTAAATTCGCCCGATTACTCAATAAGTGACACCCAACCAATGGCAACACCGAAGCTGTGGCTTATATAGACTAAGGTAACTCCTAATAGTCCCAATGGGTGCTATGTTTCCTATTGTCAAAACGTTAACCATTAATAGTATTTCATTTGGACAATTGTCATGATTCCTATCGCCGAGCACATCTGGGACATGAAATACCGGCTAAAAGACGCTGGCGGAGCCCCTGTGGATAAATCCGTAGCCGACACTTGGCGCCGGGTTGCCGAAGCATTAGCTGCCGGTGAATCCGATAGCGATCAATGGTCGACAATCTTTGCCAAATCGTTGAAAGATTTCCGCTTTCTACCCGCCGGACGCATTTTTGCCGGTGCAGGAACAGAGCGAAATGTCACGCTTTTCAACTGCTTTGTCATGGGCAAGATTCCCGATGACATGGGTGGCATCTTCGAGCATCTGCGCGAAGCGGCGCTCACCATGCAGCACGGTGGCGGAATCGGTTACGATTTCTCCACCTTGCGACCGAAGGGCGCGCCGGTTGCCGGCGTCGGCGCCGACGCTTCCGGACCGGTTAGTTTCATGGATGTCTGGGACGCCATGTGCCGCACCATCATATCGGCGGGCCATCGGCGCGGCGCGATGATGGCGACGCTGCGTTGCGACCACCCGGATATCGAGGGATTCATTACCGCCAAGCAGACGGCGGGACGCCTCGCCATGTTCAACCTATCGGTTCTAGTTACCGATACGTTCATGGATGCGGTGCGCGACGACCAGCCATGGCAGCTTTCGTTCGACGGCATGACCTACAAAACCCTGGCGGCGCGCGACCTGTGGCAACAGATCATGGAGGCCACCTACGCCTATGCCGAACCCGGCGTCCTGTTCATCGACCGCATTAATACCCAGAACAACCTCAGTTACTGCGAAACGATCTATTCGACCAATCCCTGCGGCGAGCAACCCCTGCCGCCCTATGGAGCCTGCCTGCTGGGTTCGGTCAATCTCGCCGCCCTGGTCGAAGCACCGTTTACCGCCGAAGCCCACATCGACGCCAAGGCCCTCGCCGAATTGGTACGCGCCGCTGTGCGTATGCTCGATAACGCCATCGACGTATCGCGGTTTTCCCTACTGCAGCAGCAGCACGAAGCGACCACTAAGCGGCGCGTCGGGCTGGGGGTGACCGGATTGGCCGACGCACTGATCATGTGTGGCCTGCGCTATGGCGGCGCGGAGGCGGTTTCGCAAACCGAAGACTGGCTGCGCATTTTGGTACGCGAAGCCTATCTGACATCCGCCGGCCTGGCAGCGGAGAAGGGCCCGTTCCCGCTGTTCGACCGCGACGTCTATCTCGCCAGCCCCTTCGTCGCCACCCTGGGTGATGATGTCCGCTATGCCATCGCCAAACATGGCTTGCGCAACGGGCTGCTCACCTCGATCGCGCCGACGGGTACGATTTCACTGTTCGCCGGTAACGTCTCGTCGGGCATTGAACCGGTCTTCAGCTTCGATCACACCCGCCACATCCTGCAACCAGACGGCAGCCGCAAAACCGTCGAAATCGCCGATTTCGCGTATCGTACCTATCGCGACAAGTTCGCCGACACGGAGCTGACGGAAGCGTTCGTCGACACTAGTCAGCTCAGCCCACGCGATCATCTGGTTATGCAGGCCGCAGCGCAGAAATATATCGATAGTTCAATCTCGAAAACGATCAACTGTTCCGAAGACATATCGTTCGAGGAATTCCAGGATATCTACCAGCTCGCCTACGAAACCGGCTGCAAGGGCTGTACCACATACCGGCCGTCGGTGGTGCGTGGCACCGTATTGGAGCCGGCCTCGGCGACGACGGAGGCCGATACGCTCGAGTCCGGTGGGGTGGTCTATATGACCCAACCCCTGGAGCGCCCGGAAGAGTTGCCAGGCAAGACCTACAAAATTCGCTGGCCCGACAGCGATCATGCGATCTACATAACCATCAACGATATCGTCCGCGACACACGCCGGGTGCCCTTCGAGGTGTTTATCAACTCGAAGAACATGGAGCATTACGCCTGGACGGTGGCGTTAACGCGGATGATTAGTGCCGTCTTCCGGCGCGGCGGCGACGTTTCGTTCGTCGTCGAGGAGCTAAAGGCGGTGTTCGATCCGCGCGGCGGCCAATGGATGGAGGGCCATTATGTGCCATCGCTGCTGGCGGCAATCGGTGAAGTGATCGAGCAACACATGGTCAACATCGGCTTCCTACCAGAATCGCGCGAAGAGCGCCAACGTGTCCTGCATGAATTACCCCACACCGTCGACGACCAGCAGGTGCAAATCAGCCCACGCGCCGGACGCGCCTGCCCCAAGTGTGGACAGTTCGCCCTGACCCGTCAGGAAAACTGCGACGTCTGTACGTCGTGCGATTATTCGAAGTGTAGCTGAATCACGGCTCTCAGGCGGTTACCAAGCGCTGCATAAGCCGGAACGGCACAGCGTCGATACCCAACTCTTCTAAGTGAGCTATAGTGTTACGCAAATATTCAACGTTGTTGCCGCTGTGGCCAATGCCGTTTTTGATGTAGCGGGCCGCCTGATCGGGTGACAGCTTGCCCGCATATTGCTCGTGGTTGTGGGCGGCGGTGTAGGTATGGGCACATACCGCACGATCGCCAATTCGCACCGTCACCCACCGCGGCATATAGACCCGGGTCGCCATCTCGCGGCGCATGAGATATTCGACCACGCCTTCAGCGTCAGTGGCGCACACCCGGTAGGTGACCCCCTTGCAACTACCACCATTATCGAGTCCCAGCACCAAGCCCGGGCGCTCGCGGGTACCCCGGTGGACATGGGAATACACGCAAAAGGCGCGGTGGAACCCGTGCACGACACCAAAGTGCCGCTCCAAATGCGGAAAGTCCGGCCGCCACATCAGCGAGCCGTAGCCGAACACCCACAAATCGTGACCAGCGTCATGCGACGCCATAACGGCGTCTAATGTTTTAGCGAACTCATCCCCGGTCAGATCGTACTGGTCGGTGAGGTGTCGCAAATCCGGTTGAGATCGAACCATACAGGCCAGATACTGCGCCACATTCCTGCAGGCAATAGTCTCGACCGATTCGCGTGAGGGCGTATATATGGATTTCGTTAGAATTCTGGAGAGTAACTAATCGAATGCGCCGCCGTATCGCAAAAATCGCGTCTGTAACTGTCGTCGGGGTAGCCATCGCGGTAACCATCGCCTGGTTCTTTTTCGTTCATCAGACGCAGCGGGCAATTGACCAATGGGCTGGTACCCAGCGTGAAAACGGCGTTGAGGTCACATGGCAAAGTCTAGGGTTTAGCGGCTACCCGTTCCGGGTCAACGCACAGGTCGGCGAGCCTGAGTTAATTGTCCGCCAACCCAACCGCGTGACGACCTGGAAGTCGCCGTTACTGACCTTGAAATTCTCTTCAACTGCTCCCCGCGCAATCGGTTTTTCCAGCCCCGGCACCCATAATTTACACCTCGCCACTGACGACAAGACATGGTCGGTAGTCGTCGATGCGGAAACCTTGAAAGGCCAGGCGTTATTTTCGCCCAACGATTACCGGCGCATCGAGAAACTTACCGGCCGGTTTGCCGGCCTCAGCGTGACGCCTAGTAATTTGGTCGAAGCGGTGACGGTCGACCAGGGTAATTTTGTAGTCACGCACCGTGCCGCAACCCCGGTCGATCCCCAGGCGGTTCATCCGCAGGGAGCGTCGTTCGAACTTAGACTGGCAACGCAAGATATCTACGTGCCCGAGGATTTACTGAGAGCTAACGCCCTAGACACCCTGGATCCCCTGATCAACGCGTTTTCGACCGAATTTCTGGTCAACGGCGAACTGAATAGCGGCTCGATCGATATAAATTCCCTCACCGCGTGGCGCGACAGCGGCGGTACGGTGGAAATCACCTCAATCGAGTTGCACTGGGGGCCAGTTCAGATCGACGCCAACGGAACGCTAGCGCTCGATGACGACCTGCAACCTGTCGGCTCCTTCGCCACACAAATCGCCGGCCTCGAGCAACTCATTACGGAGATGGAAATCAGCAGTGTCTTGTCGCCAAGCGACGCCGCCATTGCACGCACAATTTTATCCATTCTTTCCCGGCGGTCGGAAGACGAAGGACTGGTTCATGTCAAAATTCCGATCACGTTGCAGGATAGAACCCTGCGCCTGGGGCCGGTGCCGCTGGTCCAGTTTAAGCCAATCTCCTGGGAATGAACGCTACTTGTTTGCCTCGCTGTCAGCTTCATCGTCACCGTTCTCGGTATATTGAAAACGGCCGGCCTGGCGTGCTTCAACGACACCCCGGCGTACGGCGCGGGTACGGGTAAATAGCTGCTCGAGCTGCTGTCCATCGTCCCAGCGGATGGCACGTTGTAACGCGGTCAGATCCTCGCTGAACCGGCCGAGCATTTCCAACACAGCATCCTTGTTGGTCAGGAATACATCGCGCCACATGATCGGATTGGAACCGGCGATACGCGTGAAATCGCGAAAACCGCCGGCCGAGTATTTGATCACCTCGGCGGTGGTGACGACATCGTCGCTTTCGTGCTCGGCTTGCAACTGGCTTTCGAGATCGGCTGCCGTGGCGACAATGGTGTAGGCGATCAGATGGGGCAAATGGCTGGTGATTGCTAGCACCCGGTCGTGGTGGGCGGCATCCATGATTTCCACATCGCTACCGACCCGCCGCCACATCTCGGCAACCTTCTCGACCGCCTGCTTGTCGGCGCTATTTTCCGGCGTGAGAATGGCCCAGCGGTCACTGAATAGTTCTGCAAAACCCGCCTCCGGCCCCGAATGTTCGGTGCCGGCGACCGGGTGGCCCGGCACCAGGTGGACACCGGCGGGAAGCGCGGGCTTGACCGTGCGGATTACCTCTTCCTTGACCGAGCCTACATCGGTGACGATAGCGCCAGCCGCCAGGTGCGGCGCCATGGCCGCTGCGGTGGTGCCGTAGACGCCGACAGGAATAGCGAGAACCACCAGATCAGAGCCGGAAACCGCCTTACCGAGGTCCTCGTGGACGCTATCGGCAACACCGAGCTTTTCGGCGCTCGCACGCGCGTCGACGTCAGTATCATGGGCAGCGACATGGCCGGCCAGGCCGGCGGCCTTGAGCGCCCGCGCCAGCGACGACCCGATTAGGCCGATACCGATAACCGCCACGCGTTTGAAGAGCAATGTGTCAGTCATTTTTTTCCAAGAACTCTTTCAACGCGTCGCGCACAGTTTCCATCTCTTCGCGCGTGCCAATGGACATGCGCACCCAATCGGGCAGACCGTAGCCGTCGACGCGCCGGGTCACGATGCCTTTACCGTGGAGGTATAGGTAGGCCGCTTCCGCGTTTTTCGGTGATTCGGGATCGAAGTGCACGATCACAAAGTTGGCGGCCGACGGATTAACCGTCAGGCCTAATGCCACGACCTCGGCGGTAAACCACGGCAAAATCTCATCATTGTGGCAGCGTGAGTTCTCGGTATGCTCGCGGTCTTCCAGCGCCGCAATGGCACCGGCGATGGCCGGAGCGTTGACATTGAACGGCGGTCGGATGCGGTCGAGAATGCCTATAATCTCGACCGGCCCATAGGCCCAACCAACGCGCAGGGCAGCGAGCGCGTAGATTTTCGAGAACGTCCGGGTCATCACCACATTGTCGTGCGCACGCACCAACTCAATGCCCGGCTCATAGTCGGCCTGGGTGATATATTCGGCATAGGCGGAATCGATCACCAGGAGCACGTTGCCGGGCAACCCGGCGTGCAGACGCGCCAACTCCGCACGGGTCACAAAGGTGCCGGTAGGATTGTTAGGGTTGGCGATAAACACAATGCGGGTGCGCGCGCTAACTGTAGCGAGAAGCGCGTCGACATCGGCGGTTAAATTCATCTCCGGAGCGGCCACCGGCATCGCGCCGACCGCACGGGCGGCTATCGGATACATCTGAAAACCGTGCGCACTGTAGACAACCTCGTCGCCGACACCGGCATAGGCCAGCGCGATCAGGTCGATGATCTGGTCGGAGCCGGTGCCGCAAATAATTCTATCCGCTTCGAGATCGTAATGAGCCGCGAGCGCCCGGCGCAGCGACCTGGCGTCGATCTCCGGGTAGCGGCGGAGGTTGGCTCCGGCATCGGCATAGGCCTCGAGCGCACGCGCGCTTGCCCCGAACGCGCTTTCGTTTGAGCTGATATTGATGAGCTGACCGCCCTCCGCCTTGGCTTCGCTGCCAACATAGGGGGTAACCCTCAAAACGCCATCCTTTGCTTGTGGTCGCGCCACGCCTGTCGTTCTCCTGCTATGCGCCGCGGATTAGCCGCACAAGTCAATCGGTGCAGCATACACGCCGATCTGCCATGCCGCCTGCGCCGGCAAGGCCAGCCGCACCCAGTCCAAGCGGGGGTCGTCAAGCGGCACGTGCCCGACGACGTCGGCCAGGTATAAATGCGCGTCTGGCTGGGCGGGGTCGTCATACGAGACCGTACGCACGGCCTCAATTCCGTTTTCACCAAGAACGTCGCGAATACGATCACGGCTGAACAGTTCGCTGCATTCGAACACGATCAAAGAACGGTCGTCGCCCGATGGCTCCGCCGTCCCAAGCGCGATGACCATACCGCCCAATTCCTCGTCGTCATCTTCGACAACGAACGGCACACCGGCAACAACCTGCACCTCCGCAGACCCGCTGCGGTCGTAAAGTAAGGTCCACCAGGGCGTGCGGTCGTCCTGGCGTGGCACCGGCACCACGCCTACAGACGCTTCGCCGCTGGTCACCGCCATGATCACCTGTGCCGGCGTTGGTACAGACACCACCGGCACCCCAGCACCGAAACGGCCGTGGACCATGCGGTCGGCCGTCACCACGTCGCCAATGGAACAGTAGGCGACCGTCAAGCCACCTTGCAGCAGCGTCGATGCCGCGGTAATAGCATTCCAGATACGCACTACGGCAGCCACCGGCAGTCTGCCATCATGGCGAGCCAGCAAGCGCCGTAGCAGCACGGCTTCGCGCGCCGGTCGGAAAACCGCTGTTTGTTCGCTGTTTTTCAACGCACCTATATCGGAGACCAACGCCGCGCGCTGCATTAATAAATCATGCAGAGCGTCGTCTAGGGTATCAATCTCGCGGCGAAGCGCGTCGATGCTGGGGAGCGCGTCGTTCATCTTTCGTTTCTTCCCGGGAAAGCGGCCACTTTGTAGTGCGGCAGCAGCGTTTTGGCAAAGAAAACGTTGACACCTATATGGCCTCCACCCTAGCAATGCGCCCGACTATAATGGCCTTTACCCCTTTGAACAGAGGTCAAACGGCGCAAACACATGTCTGTCGTATCAAATTCTAGCACCACCGCAACGGGATCGATTGCCGTCGAACCAGCGGTTACCGATCTGCCCGGACACACGATAGTGTTGGGCAGCACGGAGCCGCTTGAGCTCGTATCGGGTCAGCGCCTCGGCCCGTTCACCGTCACCTACCAGACCTACGGCACGTTGAACGCAGAGCGGTCGAACGCGGTATTGGTCTGCCATGCGTTGACCGGTGACCAGTACGCTGCCGAGCCCCACCCGATCACCGGTAAACCGGGATGGTGGGATATGGTCATCGGATCTGGGCTACCCATCGACACTGACCGCTTTTGCGTTATCAGTATCAACGTGCTGGGTGGCTGTATGGGAACCGCCGGGCCGCGGGACATCAACTCGGAAACCGGCAAACGCTTCGGTCTGGATTTTCCCATCATCACGATCACCGACATGGTCGCCTCGCAGAAGCTAGTGATCGATCATCTCGGCATCGACAAACTATTCTGTGTCACCGGTGGCTCCATGGGTGCCATGCAGGTGCTGGAATGGGCCGCGCGCTATCCCGAACAGGTGTTCTGTGCCATTCCGATTGCCGGGTCAGCGCGCCATTCGGCGCAAAACATCGCCTTCGATGAGGTCGGCCGCCAAGCAATCATGGCCGACCCCAATTGGCACGGCGGCAATTACTACGACCAGGACGATACGCCGCACCGGGGCCTCTCGGTGGCGCGCATGGCCGCGCATATCACCTATCTGTCGGATTCGGCACTGCACCGAAAGTTCGGCCGCGAACTGCAGGATCGTACGAATATCAGCTATGGGTTCGACGCCGATTTCCAAATCGAGAGTTACTTGCGTCACCAGGGCAGCACGTTCGTCGAGCGTTTCGACGCCAACTCCTATCTCTATATCACCCGCGCGATGGATTATTTCGACCTGGCGGCCGAGCATGACGGTATCCTTGGGAATGCCTTCAAGGATACCCAGGTGCGGTTTTGTTTGATTAGTTTCACCTCTGACTGGCTGTTTCCCACGGCTGAATCGCGGCAGATCGTTCATGCGCTCAACGCCGTTGCGGCATCGGTTAGTTTCGTCGAAATTGAGACCGATGCCGGACACGATGCGTTCTTGCTCGACGAACCGGAATTCTTCCGCATCCTGTCGGGTTTTCTCGCCGGCGCAGCGGAACTGCGCGGCCTGAATGGCGGTACGGAAGGCGCCGGTGGCACGGCAACGCCATGAGCACTAGCCAATTGCAGTCGCAAATTCCTAACCGCATAGACCTGCAGCGCGTCGCCGACATGATAGAGCCCGGCAGCCGGGTTCTTGATATCGGCTGCGGCGACGGCGCGTTGCTGAATTATCTAGTCCACTTCAAACGGATCGATGGCCGCGGCATTGAACTCAGCCAAGAGGGCGTCAACCGGTCGGTCAGCCTCGGGCTCGCTGTCGTGCAAGGCGATGCGGAAACCGATTTGCACAACTACCCGTCCGATGCCTTCGATTACGTGATTTTGTCGCAGACCCTGCAATCGATCTACGACGTCAGGGGAACGTTGCGCGAGCTCTTACGCATCGGCCGCCACGCCATCGTCAGTTTTCCCAATTTGGGGTATTGGCGGGTTCGTCTCGACCTGTTGGTGCAGGGCCGCAGCCCAATGTCGAAAAAACTGCCGTATATTTGGTGCGACTCCCCCAACATACGGTTTTGCACACTGACCGACTTCGTCACTCTGGCCGGCGAAATGGGTTTTGTGATCGACCGCATCGTCAGCATCAACCATTCGGACCGAGCAACACCGCGCGTCGAGGTCGGCCGGTGGACCAATTTGTTGGCCGAAGAGGCTATTTATCTGTTGAGCCGCGGGGTGTCGCCTGGCTCTGCGGATGCGCCCCTTCAGGAACAGTGACGTAGGCCCGCCGGTGGCTGCGCTCACCTGCTGTTGTGTCGGCATAGATTTGTTTTGCCGCCTCGACCATGGCAACACCGCCGAGCACGCGAAACCAGCGCGATCCCAATTTCTCCCATGCGGGCGCCGCCGCCAGCCAGAAGCGCCGCCGGGTCGGCGGCATAAATAGCGCGCGCTTTCCGCGCACCGGCGTGAACATCGATTGGCGCAGCGCCCGGCTCAGCTGATCCAGCGAATAGGGATGACCATGTCCGAACGGCGTATCGTCGGCATGCGCCCAGGTACCGCGCCGGTTCGGCACGACAACCAGCAAACGCCCGCCATCGGTCAGCACGCGCCAAGCCTCGCGCAGCAGGCCGTTTACCTGCTCGGTGTATTCCAGGCCGTGTACAACCAGGATGCGGTCCATCGACAGATCGGGGAACGGCAGGGCGCCTTCGTCGGACAGACACACCGCATTGCGCGTCCCGCCGTCCGGCGCCGACCACGCAAGCACGCCCATGCGCGCCAGCATGACCACTGATACTCGCGAAGTTTCATCGCAGAATGGCAGCATATAGGGCGTTGCAAACCCCAGACCGAGCACGTTCAATCCTTTCGTGTCGGTCCAGTAGTCGCGGATTTGGCGGCGCACGAGCCGGCATGTCACTTGGCCCAAGCTCGACGCGTAGAAATCCCGAAGATCGATTACATCCGGCCACATAGCCCCAATCTACCACAATATCCTATCGAAAGGCGTACGGTGACGGATGCAGGCCGATGAACTATAGTCAGGACAACTGGCGAGTAAACGCCGGATAGAAAATCAGCGGAGATTGGGAACATGAAGCTCATTTATTCCGTGTCGTCGCCCTATGCACGCAAAGCCCGTGTGGTTCTTATTGAAATGCGGCTCGAGGGCCAAGTCGAAACCGAAGCTATAGATCCCTGGGCCGATCCGACAGGATTTCGCGATGACAACCCGCTAGGGAAAGTCCCCACCCTTGTCCGCGACGATGGACCGCCACTATTCCAGTCGAACGCGATTTGCGAATATTTGGCGACCAGGGGCTCCACGCACCTGTACCCTACGGACCCCGATAACCGGTGGGTAGCGATGCGCCAACTCGCTCTGGCCGACGGCATTCTCGATGCATCGCTCACGGTGCGCATAGAACTGACGTTTCATGAGCCCGGCACAATTTCCCAGAAACTGGTCGAACGGCAGGAGTATTCGGTAGCGTTGGTCCTGGATGCGTTGGAAGACGAAGCGGAAACACTTGGCGGTCCGGTCACGATAGGTCAAATCGGTATCGCCTGCGCGCTGGGCTATCGCGATTTCAGATTTGCTGAAGTCGATTGGCGGTCGTCGCACCCCAAACTTGCCAATTGGTTCGCGGGCTTTGCCGAGCGCGCTTCAATGACGGCTACCGATCCAACGGCTTGACCTCGCACCAACCATGAACACCCTAACGGCCGCACAGATAATCGAGCTGCTGTCGATGCAGCCGTATCCCAAGGGCGGCTACTTCGTCGAAACTTTCCGGGATTCGAACCAAAACGCCGACGGCGCACGTAGCGCTTGTACCACCATTTATTACCTGCTGCAGGCGGGTGAAATATCCGCGTGGCACCGGGTTACCGACGCCAGCGAAATTTGGCACTGATGTGCCGGCGCGCTGTCGGCACTGTGAACATCGCCCGTTGGCGAACAGACTTCGGAAGTCCGGCTCGGCCCCGAACTGCTGGCCGGCGAACGCCCACAAGTAGTGGTAGAGGCAGGCTATTAGTAATCAGCGGAGCCAATGGGCGCATAGACGTTGGTCGGCTGTACCGTAGCGCCGGGGTTCGAATTCGAGAACTTTGAGATGGCGCTACCCAATTGGCACCCTACCAGAGCCTAATAGAATTGGGCAGTGATTAGTGCATAGACGCCGAAGCCTGCCAATATCGCGGCGGAGATGCGCGTCACCACGGTTTGGTAACCGCCATCGAGGTAAGGCCGCGCCAGATTGGCGGTGGATGCCAGTGCGAACCACCAAAATGCCGACCCGACGAAAACGCCGGCCACCAGAAGCACCGCGTTATCGACCGAGTCCCCAGCTTCGGTGACGCCGAGGGTCACGAACAGACCAGCAAAGGTCAACATGGTGATCGGATTGGTGATCGCCAGCAAAAAGGTTGAGATAAAATCCTGCAGCAAGCTTTCGGTGTGAACCATGCCGACTTTCGCCTGTGCCGCCCGACGCGCGCGCACGAACACTGTTTTGGCGGCAAGTATCAGCAAGACGAGGCCGCCAACGGTGCGCAACCCGGCCTGATGATCGGTGATCCACAATTGTATAGCACTGATTCCGAACGCAGCGACTGCGCCGTAGATGGCGTCGCCGAAGGCAGCGCCCAGGCCTGATAACAGGCCGTGCATGCGCCCTTCCGACAATGTCCGCTGCACGCACAGCACACCGACTGGACCCACGGGGGCCGCCAGCACCAGCCCGAACAAAAAGCCATTTATTAATATATAGTCGGTCAAGTCAGGAGTGTGTCATCGGTTGGCGTGATTGCCGCTCCTTGTGTTGAAGAGCGTGACAACTTCAATACCAGAAAATACCGCCATATAAAATTCCGCAAGTTAAGTGAGACTTTCAGCGCTGAATATTTTTGCTGGAGAAAGCATAAGCTCCTGGGCTTCGACTAGAGCCAATTCGTTTCTACCCAGCCGCGCCGTCTCGTGCAGTAGCGCATAGATCGCGCTTGCCGTCTGCGACAGCGCTACCTCCGTATCGCCGCTGCCCCCACTCCCAGCGAGCAGGGCCGCGCAGAACAACGCAGCGCAACAATCGCCGGCACCACGGGGTGGCGCTTCAAAAGCTAATTTTGGCGTCGTCACCAGCCACGCGCCGTTAACGGTCACCGCCGCCATCGCCACCTCGGTCAGCAGCAAGCCCGCATGTGCAAGGCTGGTTATCAGCACAGTTGAGGTGCGGCGATCGGCTGCGACAAGTTTTTTGGCAACGGCAACAATCTCGCCCAACGACGCTCCGGCCAGCACCTCCGGTGAACTGTCCGTCAGCACCGCCAGTTCAAATAGGTTCGGAGTCAGGACATCAGCCGCCGGCGCGGCGAGATCTCGCATGAACTGAGGAATGTCGTCGGCGACGTAAACTGCACCGTCATCGCCCATGACAGGATCGCAGCAATAAAGTGCGCTGTTGTTGTTTTTTCGCACCCGGGCAACAGCATCCAAGACCACATCGCCCTTAGCGGCGTCGCCGAGATAGCCCGAAAGAACAGCGTTGCAGCGAGCCAGCGCCCCGCGGCGGTAGAGGGCGTCGATCACATCGGCGAGTTCGCCCGCCGGAACCGCGCTGCCGCCATGGTCGGGATAAGCGGCATGGTTCGACAGCATCGCCGTGTGGACCGGCCACACATTATGCCCGAGCCGTTGCAGGGGCAACACCACGGCAGCATTTCCGACATGACCGTAGGCAACGTGCGATTGGATGGAAAGTATGTTCAAAACGAGTGACCCGGCCCCTGCCGATTGTCCTTTAGCAAGATTTCGTAGCTAACTAGGCGCTAATTACAAGATTTTGTTTGACCGACGCGAATCCCTGTTGATAACAGAACTGCCGTACAAGCTTGGAAGCGGAGCCTATAAAGTGACGCCTTAAAAAGGGTCCGGTGGAAACACTGGACCCTTTTTCGACTTTTCTTGGAGACCGAACCTAATTGGGGTTAGCGCAAAAGAGAAGGCGCCAGGTGCATGGACGCGGAGCCCGTGACGCCTGACGCCTTCCTGGTCGTTTCAGTTCGGAGATTGCTCCCCTTACCTCTGAGACCTTCGGATTAATCCCCCTCGGCCGAAGCCCAGGCGACACCAACCCTCAACACTCGCAAGCCGTTCCGCTTGGAACCGCCTGGTCGTTGGAGACGCACCCCTGGCCGATACGTCATCCCCGGCTCCCGGCGGCTACCGAATATCCGGCTTTTACACCACACACCCAATAACCCTTACGAAACCTGAACCCACAGGGGGCTGCCAACCGCTACTGCCGGTCCACCGGTTCCGGTTCGCGAACGATCCTTCCCTGGCTTCTGGCTACGCCTCGAATTCCCGGCCTGCGAGTGCCCTGGAATTGAAACGCCGTCTCTTCCTCTTGGCTTGCTGACGCCAACCGCCGGAGCGGCAACACCTACCTGCCATGTCCACCCTTTCTGCCGAAGCTCCCGGGGTGGCGACACCGTCGACCCGAAGGTCTCCGCCGCCTGGAAAAGCCGCCAATGCGGCGACTAACCTCCTGCTTCCAGCGACCCTCCGGGAACTGCCATAACCTCCCGAAGGTAGCCACAGCTGTCCCGCGGATGCCAAACTCACCGCTCGTATCAGCGCCGAAGTCCGAAGACACGGCAGCCGGGGTACGAACCGCTCGCTCGGCACGGGCTCGCCGGAGGCCGTCTGCGTCACCGAAACGGTCACCCGTTTCGCTACGCCCGACGACCCGGCGCAAACGGTCCTTCCGAGAAAAGGAGCTCCGAAGAGCCAACACCGTTTACCGACTTAACCTGCTGGGCCAACCATCCGCTGTCCGAAAACAACGGCTGTTCTTCCCGGCAGACGACCGCTCCCCCTTACCTTGCCGCCCCCTCGAGGCCGGTTCGGCTCCTCCGAAGAACCGCGAACGGTCACTCCGGAAGCGGCGAACGATCTGCCGTCACGCTTGCGCGTGCAGGGAGTATGTTCCGATTCCAAGGCCCTTATCGGCAACTTGAAAAAGCCGACTCAGCAAAGTTTTCTGTGCATAAAACGCGACGATGGACACAGTTCCTCCACAGGTTTTCCACAGAGGCCATGAGCAACTCTGGCGATTAGCTAGAGATATCTGATCGACGGCAGTGAAAAGCCACACATTTCCGGGCGACGCAATTGACGAACCCAATTCGCCGGTCTAAACCAATTTTGCTTTTCGACACCAACCGGGGCGCGCCCGGCGGTCTTCAACAGCGGCGTCGATAAGCGGAGGCTTTGGAGAATAACGTTCATGGCAACCGATAACCGTCCCCTGTCACCGCATTTGCAAGTCTACAGACCACAGTTCACCTCGATGCTGTCTATTCTTCACCGTCTCACCGGCGTTATCTTGGCGTTCGGCACGCTGCTGCTGGTGTGGTGGCTCATCGCCGCCGCTACCGGGCCGGAAGTCTACGACACCGTGCAAGGTTTCATCGGCTCGGTCATTGGCCGCCTGTTGCTGTTGGGTTGGACGTTTGCGTTGTTTTACCACCTAGCTAACGGCATCCGCCATCTGGCCTGGGATACCGGTCGCGGGTTTGAACTCGCAACAGCTTATTCGAGCGGTTGGCTGGTGGTGATCGCCTCCGTTGTCCTCACCATCGCCAGTTGGGTCGGCGGCTACGCCGCCCTGGGAGGCTAACATGAGTTTACGATCTCCTTTGGGCCGCGCGCGGGGTCTCGGCTCAGCAAAATCGGGCACCCAACATTGGTGGGCGCAACGGCTGACCGCCATAGCACTGGTGCCGCTAGTGGTCTGGTTCGTAATTGCAATGGTTGCCGCGACCGGCAGTGATTACGCCAGCGCACGCACCTTCATCGGCAATCCGATCACGGCGGTGCTAATGATTTTGCTCATCGCCGCTACCTTCCACCATGCGCAACTAGGGCTGCAGGTGGTGATCGAGGATTACGTGCACACCAAGTCGACCGAGATTGTGTTACTGTTGCTCGTTAAAGGCGCGGCAATCGTGTTGGTAATCGCAGCGATATTCGCCGTGCTGTCGATTGCATTTGGAGGCGCGTAATGGCGACCAACGGCAGTTATAAAGTTATCGACCACGATTATGACGTCGTCGTCATCGGCGCCGGCGGCGCAGGCCTGCGCGCAACCTTCGGCATGGCTAACAACGGTCTGAAAACCGCCTGTATCACCAAGGTCTTCCCGACCCGTTCGCACACCGTCGCCGCTCAGGGTGGTATTTCGGCGGCGCTGGGAAATATGGGCGAAGACGACTGGCGCTGGCACATGTACGACACCGTCAAGGGATCGGACTGGCTGGGCGACCAGGACGCCATCGAGTACATGGTGCGCGAAGCG
Organism: uncultured Rhodospirillaceae bacterium; assembly: GCA_964530225.1. Classification (GTDB taxonomy): domain Bacteria; phylum Pseudomonadota; class Alphaproteobacteria; order UBA6615; family UBA6615; genus CAZHBA01. Next base: position 21,869 of record CAZHBA010000129.1, read on the forward strand.
ATGCCGGCGATTATCGAACTGGAGCATCAGGGTGTGCCGTTCAGCCGCACCGAAGAGGGTAAGATCTATCAGCGCCCGTTCGGCGGCATGACCACCAATTACGGCGAAGGCACGGCCCAACGCACCTGCGCAGCCGCCGACCGCACCGGTCACGCCATCCTGCACACGCTCTATCAGCAGGCACTGCGGTTCGACGCCGAATTCTTCATCGAGTATTTCGCCCTCGACCTGATCATGGACGAGGACGGCGAGTGCCGTGGCGTCATGGCTTGGAACCTCGACGATGGCACCATTCACCGCTTCCGCGCCCATCAAACGGTGATAGCCACAGGCGGTTATGGACGCGCCTATTTCTCATGCACCGGCGCCCATACCCAGACCGGCGATGGCGTCGGCATGGCGGCACGCGGCGGCGTACCGCTGCAGGACATGGAGTTCGTGCAGTTTCACCCGACCGGCATCTACGGTGCCGGCTGCCTGATTACCGAAGGCGTGCGCGGCGAAGGTGGCTATCTGACTAACTCCGAGGGCGAACGCTTCATGGAACGCTACGCGCCGTCGGCTAAGGACCTGGCCAGCCGCGACGTAGTTAGCCGCTCGATGACCATCGAAATGCGCGAAGGACGTGGGGTCGGCGACAGCGCCGACTACATCCATCTGCACCTGGAACATCTCGATGCCGACGTCATCAATCAACGCCTGCCCGGTATCGCCGAGACCGCGCGCATCTTCTCCGGCGTCGACGTGACTAAGGAACCGATCCCGGTGCTGCCGACCTGCCACTACAATATGGGTGGCGTGCCAACCAACTATCACGGTGAGGTTGTCACCCTGAAAGACGGCGATCCCGGCACACCGGTGCAGGGCCTGATGTCGATCGGCGAAGCGGCTTGCGTTTCGGTGCACGGCGCCAACCGGCTAGGTTCCAACTCGCTACTCGACCTGGTGGTATTCGGCCGCGCCGCGGCGAACCGGGCGGCAAAGACCGTCACCCCGGGCGAGGCGCACAAACCGCTGCCACCCGACGCAGGTGACAAGACCCTGGCCCGCCTCGACAAGTTTCGTCACGCCAACGGCGGTACACCGACCTCTAACCTGCGCCTGCAGATGCAACGCGCCATGCAGGACCATTGCGCGGTGTTCCGCACTGGCGAGGTGCTGCAAGAAGGCGTCGACAAGCTCGACAAGATTTGGGGCGGTATGGACGACCTCAAAGTGTCGGACCGATCGATGATCTGGAACTCGGATCTGGTCGAGACCCTGGAGTTCGACAATCTGATGACCCAGGCTATCGCCACGCTCAACTCGGCGGTCAATCGCACCGAAAGCCGCGGCGCCCACGCCCGCGAGGATCATCCCGAGCGCGACGACGATGAGTGGATGAAACACACCATCTGCTGGGTCGACGCTAACGGCAAGACCCGCATCAATTACCGCCCGGTTGTGCTGCAACCACTAACTAACGAAGTGCAAAGCTTCCCGCCGGTAGCGCGTGTCTATTAGGCCGGTTGCCGAACCGACGAAGCGACACGGGTGAAAGAGGATTAATGGTTTATGGTTGAATTCGCACTTCCCAGAAATTCGAAGGTCAAGGGTGGCAAGTCCTGGTCGCGGCCCGAGGGCGCGACCAACACGCGCACCTTCAAGATTTACCGCTGGTCGCCCGATGACGAAGACAACCCCCAGGTTGACACCTACACCGTCGACATGGACACCTGTGGCCCTATGGTTCTCGACGCGCTGATCAAAATCAAGAACGAGATCGACCCGTCCCTCACCTTCCGGCGGTCGTGCCGCGAGGGCGTGTGCGGCTCGTGCGCCATGAACATCGACGGTACTAACACGCTGGCCTGCACCACCTACAATTCCGAGGTGAAGGGCGACGTGAAAATTTACCCGCTGCCGCACCAGCCGGTGGTGAAGGATCTGGTGCCAGACATGACCCATTTCTTCACCCAGTACCGCGAGGTCGAGCCATGGCTGAAGACCGACAGCCAAGCGCCCGAACGCGAGCGCCTGCAATCGATCGAGGAGCGCGAAAAACTCGACGGACTGTGGGAATGTATCCTGTGCGCCTGCTGCACCACCTCGTGTCCCAGCTATTGGTGGAACGCCGACCGCTATCTGGGCCCGGCGATATTGTTGCAGGCCTACCGCTGGCTCGCCGACAGCCGCGACGAGCAGACCGGTGACCGCCTCGACCAGTTGGAGGACCCGTTCCGGCTTTACCGCTGCCACACCATCATGAACTGCGCCAAGACCTGCCCGAAGAGCCTCAACCCTGCAAAGGCGATCGCCGAAATCAAGAAAATGATGCTTGAGCGGCAGCTTTGAGCCGATTAGCTGACGAATAACAAACCTATCAGGGTCGCCAGAATTTCCAGCGGCCCTTTTTCGTTGTAGAGGACAGCACGATGTATATTCCTGACGCCTTCGCAAAAATTAATACCGCCCGCCCACACGGCTTGATTGAGACTTACAAGTTTACCATGCTGATTACTAATGTAGAGTCAGCGCCGTTCGTTTCGCACCTGCCATTCCTGCTCGACCAAGAAAACGGTCCCAACGGCACGTTGCAGGATGGCGCTTAACAATCCTCACTGGCAGAACTTCGACGGCAAAGCGCTGGTAGTGTTTCGCGGCCCCTACAGCTACGTCTCGCCGTCCTGATACGAGCCGGATGCGCCGGCGGTGCCAACGCAGAATTATACCGTCGTCCACGCCTACAGCACCCCTCGCCTATGACGGTAGAGAAGACGGCCAGGCGCTCTCGCAGCTGATACTGGAGGGTTTAGCTACTTCACCCGGCGCAGCATGGGGTAGAGGTAAAACACGGCGACCGTGATGATGATCGCCCCGACCAAATGCAACCCAAGCCGCACCAACAGCGCGCTGACATCCTCCAATTGCGCCCCTCCCAGGGCAACGATGAAGATAAATATCGCCACCCCCCACAGGAACCCGTATTTGAGCGCCTGCCATAGGGTCTGGGAATAGACGCCGAGCAGGATATAACCAACCAGCGCGAAGGGGTTGGCGGCCAATTCGATGGCCGTGGTGATGAGTTGTAGTATCACCCGCTCTATCCAGTTTTATTCAAAATACGGTGCAGAGGTAAACCTAGGGTATCGACTCGTGCACCGCCAACGCCGATACCGTATTCCTGTACTCGCAGCCACCTCGATGCTCGGGTATAATTGGCCCATCCCACAAACAAACGCCAGTAAAACCGGGGATCACGCCATGAAACTAACCAGCGAACAACTCGCGACATTCGACCAGGAAGGCTGGGTCTTCCTGCCGAAAACGTTCTCACCGGAAGAGGTCGGTGTGCTCACTGCCGAAGTGCCAAAAATCTTCGCCATGCACCGCGACGAAGTGTGGCGCGAAAAAGACGGCGCTGCCGTGCGCACCGCATTTGCCGCGCATACCTATAACGAGGCGTTCCGCCGTCTTGGCGCCCATCCGCGCCTGCTGGAACCGGTTATGCAACTGGTCGATGGACCGGTCTACATGCACCAGTTCAAGATCAACGGCAAAGCCGCCTTCGACGGCGATGTCTGGCAGTGGCACCAGGACTACGGCACCTGGGCGCGCGACGATTTGATGCCCGAACCGCGGGCGATGAATATCGCGCTGTTCCTGGAGGACGTTACCGAATTCAACGGCGCGCTAATGTTCATCCCGCGCAGTCACAAATCCGGCGTCATCGAGGCCGGGCACGACACGTTGACCACGTCCTATCCGCTATGGACGCTAGACAAGGAAACCGTCACCCAGTTGGCCGAAGAAGGCGGCATGGTCGCACCACATGGCAAAGCCGGCTCGGTACTGCTGTTCCATTCGAACCTGGTGCACGCTTCGCCGGGCAATATCAGTCCTTGGGATCGCACCATCGTCTATCTGAGCTTGTGTCATATCGATAATCACATCCGCCAGTTCAAACGGGCGGAATGGATCGCCCACCGCGATTTTACCCCAATCGAGCCCCTGCCCAACGATTGCCTGCTGGAATTGGCGCGGGGAAACTTCACCCCCACCTAAACCCTCTCCCACAAGGGGGGGTAAATATCTGCTATTTCTTGAACGGCGGTCGCTCAATGCCCTCTTCGATGGGCACTTGCATCACCGTGCAGAAGGTGCCGATGAGTTGGTAGTATCCGACCATCACCGTCAGATCGACCAGCCCCTGCCCGCCCAGAGCGGTGCGTAGTTCGTCGATCAATGCATCGCCGACGGGCTGGTTGGTGGCGGTCAAGCGGGAAAACTTCAATGCCGGACCCACCGGCGACGGTAGTTCCTCGGCCACCGGGGTGCCGACTGCCGCTCGCATATCGTCGGGCATGCGGTGGATGTGGTGGCACCATTCGTACAGATTGCCGACTTCCTGCGACACGGTGCAGATAATCATTTCGCGCAAGACCTCGTCGAGGGCACTGTGGAAACGCACATGCTCGCCGACCGAGGCCACCGCCTGCAACGCGCCGGGACTGTGCCCCATCATGCCAAACAGATCAGGCATGAAAGGCATTTTGCGCGATTCCATAATGTGGTCGAAAATCTCCACCTTATCGGCGGAAAATTCTTCGCGCGCAACGCTGCTGACACGGGCGTTTTCTAAATAATTAGTCATCTGCTTCCTCCCTGTACGCCTCCTAGCATATTATATTGTCGTTTTATGCATAACAGAATAACGGCATATGGAAAATAGTGCGCCATGAACCTGCATCGCATGCTGCTCGACCGCGAAGCGGCAGAAAATCCCGTGCGCGCCGCCCTTATCGGCGCTGGCAAGTTCGGCACCATGTATCTGTCGCAGGCTAGCCGTACCCCCGGCATTGAAATCACCGCATTAGCTGACTTGGATCCGGCGCGCGCCAAAGACGCATGTGTCCGCGCCAACATCGGCGAGCCGCTTATTACCGACGACGCCATGGCGGTGGTCGCTAGTGACAGCGTCGATGTGGTGATCGACGCCACCGGTAGCCCTGCCGCCGGCATCTCCCACGCGCTGGCCTGCTGCGAGCACGGCAAGCATATTGTCATGGTCAATGTCGAAGCCGACGCGCTGGCCGGGCCGCTGCTCGCCGAGCGGGCACGACAAGCGGGGATCGTCTATTCGCTAGCCTATGGCGATCAGCCGGCGCTTATCTGCGAACAAGTGGATTGGGCGCGCACCATCGGTCTCGACGTGATCGCCGCCGGCAAGGGTACCAAATATCTCGACGGCTACCACTATGTAACTCCCGACGATGTCTGGCAGCATTACGGGCTGACGTCCGAGCAAGCGGCGGCCGGCGGCATGAACCCGCAGATGTTCAATTCCTTCCTCGACGGCACCAAGTCGGCGATCGAAATGGCCGCCGTCGCCAACGCCACCGGTCTCACCCCCGCCCCCACCGGCTTGGCCTTCCCGCCGGTCGGTGTGCAAGACCTGCCGCACATCATGCGGCCCGAGGCCGAGGGCGGGCGGCTGCATCACAAAGGACAGGTCGAGGTGATCTCATCGGAGGAACGCGACGGCCGCCACGTCGTCGGCGATTTGCGCTGGGGCGTCTATGTGGTGTTCGAGGCGCCGAGCGACTACGTCGCCGCGTGCTTCACTGAATATGGCCTGCTGACCGATACTACCTGCCGCTATTCGGCGCTGTGGAAGCCCTATCACCTGATCGGCCTCGAGCTGGGTATCTCGGTCGCCAGCATCGCCTTGCGCAGTGAACCAACCGGCCAGCCCACCGGGTTCAGGGGCGACGCCGTGGCAACGACCAAGCGCGATCTGCAAGCGGGCGAGAAGCTCGACGGCGAAGGCGGTTACACCGTCTACGGCAAGCTGATGCCGGCCGAAGATAGTTTGGCGTGCGGTGGATTACCCATCGGCCTGGCCCACGACGTGACACTGAAGACCGCCGTCGCCAAAGATCAGTCGGTGACTTGGGCAAACGTCGATATCGACGCTACCAGCCAGGCGGTACAGGTGCGCCGCGAGATGGAGGCGATGTTCAGCGGACGGGCCGCTGCAGCGCAATAGATTACTGGCGGGCCGTAAAGGTGGTTGCGCGAACTGGTTACGCATCGTAAGGAACGCGCCGCCATGCCCGAGGGAACCATCGATACCGAGTCGGAGATCGAACTGCCACTGCAGCGCTATCGAACGTTGCGCCGCATCGGCGAGATCAAGGCCGATCCGGTCCAGGAACTGGGTGCAGAGAAGCTGCAAAGCCTTCACCATGCCCTGAACGGTTATCAGCCCGCCGAGGGCACCTGGCTGGCTAGCTGGAAGGACCGCTTCGGGCTAGGCCGCAGCACCAACGAGCCGCCCCAGGGGCTGTATATCTTTGGACCGGTCGGGCGCGGCAAATCAATGCTGATGGATTTGTTCTTCGATTCAGCGCCGGTCGAGCGTAAACGCCGGGTGCATTTCCACGCTTTCATGCTCGAAATCCAGGAACGCCTTACCGAGGAACGCCGGACGGCCAAGCGCGACGACCCGTTGATGGCAGTCGCCTCGGATATCGCCAACGAAACTTGGCTGATGTGTTTCGACGAATTTCACGTGATCAATATCGCTGACGCCATGATCCTAGGGCGGCTATTCCTGGACCTGTTCGAGCGTGGCGTGGTCGTCGTCGCGACGTCGAATTCCGCCCCCCAGGAACTTTACCAAGGCGGCTTGCAGCGCGACCGGTTCCTGCCTTTCATCGACCTTATCTGCGAGCGTCTCGACGTGCTCGACATCGGCAACGGCGTCGATTTCCGCCTCGACCGATTGAAAGGCCAGCCGGTCTATCACATGCCGCTGGGTGCGGCGGCTACCAAACGGCTCAATACGGCGTTCGAAACCCTCACCGACGCCGCCAAAGGCCAAGCCGTGGAACTGACCGTGCTGGGCCGCACGGTGACCGTGCCCATCGCCGCGCGCGGGGTGGCGCGCTTTACCTTCGACGAACTGTGTCGCGAGCCGCGCGCAGCGCCCGACTTCCTGGCCATCGCCACCCGCTTCCATGCCGTCATCATCGATGGCATTCCCAAACTCTCGGCCCAGGAGCGTGAGGTTGCCAAACGGTTCGTCGTGCTCATCGACACTTTGTACGAACACCGGGTCAATCTGTTCGCCAGCGCCGAGGTCGTTCCCGGCGAAATCTACCCCGCCGGCGACACCGCCTTCGAGTTCAAACGCACATCGTCGCGGTTAATCGAGATGCAAGCCGAGGACTACATCACCGCGCCGCATTTAACTTAGCCGGTACGGCACAGAAACCGTGTCGGGGCGCGGGTTGAACCCCCCGGCCATTCGCGTTACACACCGCGCAGTTTGTGCGGTGCAACCAGCGTTGACACCGCGTCCTCACCTTAAGTTGACATGCTGGGATACCCCATTTATGGCTCGCAATAAAATCGCATTGATCGGCGCCGGAAATATCGGCGGCACATTGGCCCATCTGATCGGCCTCAAGGAATTGGGCGACGTCGTTCTGTTCGACATCGTAAAGGGTATGCCCGCAGGCAAAGCGCTTGATCTTGTCGAATCGTCGCCGGTCGAGGGTTTCGACGCCGCTATGAAGGGCACCAGCAGCTACAGCGCTATCCGCCGCGCCGACGTAGTGATCGTCACCGCCGGCGTGGCGCGCCGGCCGGGCATGAGCCGCGATGATCTAATCGGGATCAACACCGGCGTCATGCAGACGGTCGGCGCGGGCATCAAAAAATACTGCCCCAACGCCTTCGTCATCTGCATCACCAACCCGCTCGACGCCATGGTCGGCGTGCTGCGCACCGCCGCGGGACTGCGTCCCAACAAATGCGTCGGCATGGCCGGCGTGCTCGACAGCGCCCGCTTCCGCCATTTCCTGGCTGAAGAGTTCAACGTGTCGGTCGAGGACGTCACCGCCTTCGTACTCGGTGGCCACGGCGATACTATGGTACCGCTGACGCGCTATTCTACGGTCGCCGGCATCCCCCTACCCGATCTGGTCAAGATGGGCTGGACGACGCAAAAACGCCTCGACGCGATTGTAGAGCGCACCCGCATGGGAGGTGGCGAGATCGTCCAGTTGCTGGGCACTGGGTCGGCTTTCTATGCTCCCGCATCATCTGCGGTCGCCATGGCCGAGGCCTATCTGAAGGATAAAAAGCGCGTGCTGCCCGCCGCCGCGTATCTGACCGGCCAATACGGCGTCGAAAACATGTATGTGGGTGTCCCCGTGGTCGTCGGCGCCAGCGGGATTGAGCGCATTGTCGAGGTCAAGTTCACGGCGCCCGAGCGCGCCGCCTTCCGTAAATCGGTCAAGGCGGTGGAAAACCTGGTGGCAACTACGAAAAAACTGCAGCGCGAATCAAAAAAAAAGCGCTAGCTGACTGAATTGCAAACGCACTGTTAGGGATCGAACGGTCATAAGTGCGTACTTTGAAACTCGCCGAATTGGATAGGCGTTTCGAATGAATATTCATGAGTACCAGGCCAAAGCCCTGTTAGCGACCTATGGCGTCGCGGTGCCGCGCGGCGGCGTCGCCTGTACGCCAGACGAGGCCGTCAAGGTGGCACAAGATCTCGGCGGCGACGTGTGGATCGTGAAGTCACAGATTCACGCTGGCGGCCGCGGCGCCGGCCGCTTTGCCAACGAACCCAACGGCGACGGCGGTGTCCGCCTGGCGAAAAGCGCCGACGAGGTGAAAGCAAACGCCGCGGCAATGCTTGGCCAGATCCTGGTTACCAAACAAACCGGCCCCAACGGCAAGGAAGTAAGGCGGGTTTATATCGAGGAAGGCTACGACATCGGCCGCGAGCTCTACATCTCCATGTTGGTCGACCGCAGCAATTCGCGCATCACCATTATCGCGTCAACAGAGGGCGGCATGGATATCGAAGCCATCGCCCACAATACACCAGAAAAAATTCTTACCGTGGCGATCGATCCGGTAACCGGATTTATGCCCTTCCACGCGCGCAAAATCGCGTTTGGGTTGGGGCTTGTGGGCGACCAGGTCAAGAGCGCCTCGAAGCTGCTTTCCGGGCTTTATACGGCGTTCGCTGAACTGGACGGCTCGCTGGTGGAGATCAATCCACTAGTGGTCACAGGCGCCGGCGAGGTTATTGCGCTCGACGCCAAAATGAACTTCGACGACAACGCGCTCTACCGCCAGCCCAAGGTGATGGAACTGCGCGACGAGAACGAAGAAGACCCCATGGAGTTGGAAGCGTCGAAACACGACCTCAACTACATTAAGCTCGACGGTGCGATCGGCTGCATGGTCAACGGTGCCGGCCTGGCCATGGCGACCATGGACATCATCAAGCTGTACGGTAGCCAGCCGGCAAACTTTCTCGATGTCGGCGGCGCAGCGACCAAGGAGCGCGTCACCGCGGCGTTCAAGATCATCCTGTCCGACCCCAACGTCGAAGGCATCATGATCAACATTTTTGGTGGTATCATGCGCTGCGATGTTATCGCTGAGGGTGTCGTCGCCGCAGCCCGTGAGGTTGCCCTGCACGTCCCCCTGGTCGTCCGGCTCGAAGGTACGAATGTCGATTTAGGTAAGCAAATCCTCGCCGATTCGGGCCTACCGATCCTGTCGGCGGACAATCTGGCGGACGCAGCGGAAAAGGTCGTAAACGCCGTAAAAAAGGCGGCTTGACCCATGGCTGTACTGGTCAATCGCGATACCAAGGTCATCTGCCAGGGCTTCACCGGGGCACAGGGCACGTTCCATTCCAAGCAGACAATCGCCTATGGTACCCAGATGGTCGGCGGCGTGACGCCGGGCAAAGGTGGCACCACCCATCTCGACCTGCCGGTTTACGACACCGTCGACGAGGCGGTTGCTAAAACCGGCGCCAACGCTTCAGCGATCTACGTGCCACCGCCGTTCGCCAGCGATGCCATCCTGGAGTCAATCGACGCCGGTATAGAATTGGTGGTGTGCATTACCGAGGGCATCCCAGTAATCGACATGGTCAAGGTCAAACGTGCGCTAGACGGCTCGCAAACCCGCCTGATCGGCCCCAATTGCCCGGGCGTTATAACCCCGGACGAATGCAAGATCGGCATCATGCCGGGCCACATCCACACCCGTGGGCGCGTTGGTATCGTTTCGCGCTCGGGCACACTAACCTACGAGGCCGTGGCGCAAACGACCGCCGCCGGACTAGGACAGTCGACCTGCATCGGCATCGGCGGCGATCCGGTGAACGGTACTAGCTTCATCGACGCTATCTCCATGTTTCTTAACGATGACGAGACCGAAGGCATCATCATGATCGGTGAAATCGGCGGTTCTGCTGAAGAAGAAGCTGCAGACTTTGTTAACCAATCGCCCGTAAAAAAGCCCATGATGGGGTTTATCGCCGGTGTAACCGCGCCTCCGGGCAAGCGTATGGGGCATGCCGGCGCTATAATCTCGGGGGGCCAAGGTACGGCCGAAGCTAAGATTGAGGCCATGAAATCGGCTGGATTTCATGTCGCGGACTCACCAGCAGCGCTCGGCAGCACCATGTTAAAGGCGTTGAACGGCTAGCGGCGACGCAAAGCAACGCCTTAAGGCGCTGCAACATTGGAAAACGTGGCAGAACGCCGCGGATGATAAATGGGCAGAATTATCCAACAAACGTCGTTTCTGAATGGCGCCAACGCGACATTCGTTGCCGAAATATACGCCAAATACCTCGAGAATCCTGACAGCGTAGACCCCAGTTGACGCGACTTTTTCGCTATACTGCACAACGATGTGCGCGAGCTTCTGGACGAGCTAAGCGGCGCTAGCTGGGCACCCACGCACGCGACAGCAAGCTGACCATGGCCAAGCTTACCGGCGACACCCTCACTATCACCAATGGCGGCATCTTCGGCTCGATGCTGTCGACGCCAGTTCTCAACCCGCCACAATCCGATATTCTGAGCATGCACAACATCGTCAAGTGCGGGGCGGTTATTGACGACAAGATCGTCGCCCGGCCCATGATGTATGTGGCGTTGAGCTACGATCATCGTATTATCGACGGACGCGAGGCGGTCACCTTCCTGGTACGCATCAAGCAGGCTATAGAAGACCCGCAACGGCTATTAGTGGGGGTTTAAAATCTCAATGAGTACGTCTTACGACCTTATTGTCATCGGCGGTGGGCCCGGCGGCTATACCGCCGCGATCCGCGCCGCCCAGCTTGGTTTGAGCGTCGCCTGCGTAGAAAAGCGCGAGACCCTAGGCGGGACCTGCCTCAACGTCGGCTGCATCCCATCAAAGGCACTACTGTCGTCGTCGAAGAAGTTCTCCGAGGCCGAACACGCGCTTTCTGCCCACGGCATCAAAGTCAGCGGCGTTAAGCTCGATCTGCCGGCGATGATGGCCCACAAGGACACCGTCGTCGCCGACAACAATAAAGGTGTCGACTTCCTGTTCAAGAAGAACAAGATCGAGCGTTTTGTCGGCACCGGGCGCATTGGCGCTGCCGGTAAGGTCGAGGTAATGCCCGAAAAGGGCGACGCGCAAATCCTCGACACCAAGGCGATCCTGATCGCCACGGGTTCACAATCAATGCCGCTACCCGGCATCGACATCGACGAAGAGCGCATTGTCACTTCCACCGGCGCGATGTGCCTATCCCAGGTGCCAAAACATCTAGTCGTTGTCGGCGCCGGCACAATCGGTCTCGAGATGGGCTCGGTCTGGGGCCGCCTGGGCGCCAAGGTCACGGTGGTCGAGTTTCTCGACCGCATCACCCCTGGTACGGACGGCGAAATTGCCAAACACTTCCAGCGCATCCTGAGGAAACAAGGCTTCGATTTCCGCCTCGGCGCCAAGGTGACGGCAGCGGAAAAACTCAAAACCAAGATCAAGCTGACCGTGGAACTGGCAGCAGGCGACGACGAAGAGACGCTGGACTGCGATATCGTATTGGTGGCGATCGGCCGCCAGGCCTATACCGAAGGCCTGGGGTTGGAGGCGCTCGGCATCAAAACGGATGATCACGGATTCATTACCGTCGACGCCCATTACCAGACTAATGTCGAGGGTGTTTTCGCCATCGGCGATTGTGTGCCTGGCCCGATGCTAGCCCATAAGGCCGAAGATGAAGGCGTGGCCAGCGCCGAGATCATCGCCGGCGAGACCGGACATGTGAACTACGGCGCTATCCCCGCCATCATCTACACCTGGCCAGAGGTCGCCTCGGTCGGCCAGACCGAAGAGCAACTGAAAGAGGCTGGCATCGACTATAAGGTCGGAAAATTCCCGTTCTCGGCCAATGGCCGCGCGCGCGCCGCCAACGACACAGACGGTTTCGTCAAACTATTGGCCGACGCCGCAACTGACCAAGTGCTCGGCGCTCATATCCTCGGGCCCGACGCCGGCACGTTGATCCACGAGATCGTCGTCGGCATGGAATTTGGTGCGACAGCCGAAGATATCGCGCGCACCTGCCACGGTCACCCAACCCTGAGCGAGGCGGTTAAGGAGGCTGCTCTAGCTATCGGCGGCCGCACTATCCACATTTAAGTGCACCACCCACAGCACACCCGGACTAGAGCAGTATAAAAGTTTCTCCGAGGTGCTAACCTGCGGCGATGAAGTCTTGGCAGACCATCACCGTTATGTGCGCCGCCCATGTGTTCAGCATGGCCGGCTTTGCGACCTTCCCGGCCCTACTGCCGACGCTGGTGCCGTTGTGGGAACTGTCGAACACGCAAGCGGGCTGGATTAGCGGCATTTTTTTCGGCGGCTACGTGGCGGCGGTTCCGATTCTGGTAAGCCTCACCGACCGGGTTGATTCGCGCCGTGTCTATCTAGCCGGCTTGTTGATTACGACGGCGGGCCTTTCCGGATTCGCCTTCGCCACCACCGGGTTTTGGTCGGCGATGATCTGGCAGGCGGTGCAAGGGGCCGGTGTCGGCGGCACCTACATGACCGGGCTCAGGGTGATGACCGATCGCCTGCCCGACGGCGCGCCGTCGCGGGCGATCGCATTCTATACCGGTGCCTTTTCTGTCGGCACCGCTATCTCGTTCGTCGTCTCTGGTGAGATTGCCAATCGGCTCGGCTGGGAGTTCGCCTTTGCCTTCGCCGCGCTGGGACCGTTGGCCGCAGCGTCGATAGCGCTCCTGCTGTTGAGCTCCCGCCGACCCGACTACGAAACCCACCCCGACACCCATCTACTCGATTTCCGGCCCGTGTTACGCAACCGCCAGGCGATGGCCTTCACCCTGGGTTACACCGGGCATTCGTGGGAGCTGTTCGCCCTGCGCAGCTGGATCGTCGCCTTTCTGGTGTTCGCGGGCGCGAGCGAGACCAGTGCCGGGCTGTTGAGCGCCACCGTAATCGCCGGCGCCGCCAATTTGTTCGCCGTACCAGCCAGCATTATCGGCAACGAATTCGCCGAACGTTACGGGCGCCGTCGGACCATACTGGTGGTGATGGTTCTCGCCGTCTTTAGCGCACTGGCGACCGGCCTCAGCCCCAGCATTTCGCTCACCGCCGCGGTGGTAGTCTTCTTCGTCTATAATGGCTTCGTCATGGGCGATTCAGCGTCGCTGACCGCCGGTGCCGCGGCAGCCGCAGCACCCGGATACCGCGGTGCGACGCTGGCGGTGCATTCGATCCTTGGCTTCAGCGGCGGATTGCTCGGACCGCTGATGGTCGGTCTGGCGCTCGACCTGGCCGGCGGCCAGCAAAGTTCACTGGCCTGGTTCGCCGCCTTCGCCGTGATGGGCTTTGGCTCCACCGCCGGAGCTGTGGCATTGTGGCGGCTTGGCGATACCTCTAGCGCCATCTACCGGGCGCAAACAGACCGCAGCAATTGACCGCGATGGTCGGCATATTCTGCAAGCTCGCCCGTTCCTTAGGCTTTAATATTGCGCACTATCTCGGCACCGCCGGCCATTGGCCGCACCTCGCCAAGATACTCGGACGCCACGGCATCACCCTGGTCTTCGATGTGGCCTGCCCCCGTTAAGTGGTCCACTACTTAAGTTAGAGTTTGGCGTGGTTTTCGTCAGATCCAATTCAGCCTACGATTTTTTCTTCCAAGACCGATTGCCGTCCTCCAAGGTCTGCATAACCATGCGGCCTTCACAAATTTTGCCTTGTTGGGAGCGTTCTTCGACGTGGTGTGTTTTCGTAACAGCGCCTAATGGGGCGAGGATAGGCCCGCGTCTACGTCACGGGAACTTAAAACTCGCCGGTATGTCTATCTAACTCAACAACTCAATTCGGCGGGAAAGCAGCGAAGCACTTGTCCGATTGGAAAATAAAGGTTTCCACATAGTCGATGATGTCCGGCTTGCGTCCTAGCGTTTCCATCGCACCCGTCAGCACATGCCAGTTTAGCATTTCGTGGTGGCCGGCAGCCTCGGTTTCCTCGATGGTGCGCTGCCGCCACACATCGTAATCGCCCTGTTTAAGCGCTTTGAGCATCATTCGGTCGGATTCGAAGTCCGGAATGACATAACCAGTATTGGTCGACAAGAAACAGTGCGACCAGCTCGACGATGCCATGATAACGCAACGGTAGGGGCTGTCGGCGAGCGTCTCGGCCATCTTCGCACCCACATCGTGGCACATCGCCGGATTGGGACCGGGCGGATCGGGCAAACCATTCTCCTTCGGTTCTTCGAACAGATGCGCGAAGGCTCCAGCGGAGCTGATCACGGCGCTGCCATAGCAATTAACGTGGAATGGAATGATTGGATAGGGAAATCCCTGGCGCTCCAAATCGAGATAAAGCGCCGTGTAATTGAACCCGTGCGCCAATGTCCGCGAATGCAGCATCTGATAGGCATACGGCATCGCAACGCCACGTTCGAGCAGCCCGGCGGTAAGATGCTTGGCGCCGTCACGGTGGCCGTGGAACGTGACCTTCAAATCTTTCGGCTCGTTCCAGTAATTGTCCTTGCCGGCCATGAAGCCGTGCGCCCACACCTCCTGCTCGAAATCGTCGTCGAGACCGAAAACGCAAAAAGGCGGGATAATGTCTTCCTTAAAATTTTCATACTGGTCGTCGGCGACGATAACGATGAAGTCGGGCTCGAACTCGTCGATCATCTGCCGCTGCTTACGAAAACTGTCCCACATGCGCTCGCGGTAACATCCCGCCGCTGACAGGCCCATGTCGCTGCCGATCTCTTCGAGCATGCCGCCCGGCCAATTGCGCTTATCCTTCCATTTCTCGTCGATGAGCGGCGCGTTGATAATGCGCTGCCAAATCGAGCTCATGCCTTGGTCGGTAGCCGTCAGGCCCGGGTAGTGGGTACCTCCAAGCCCGAGGATTTCGCCCATCGTTTTCACTCCTAAACCAGATTGGATCGGTCCTGTGGATCACATCACCAAATGCGGCCCGCGGTCAAGCGGAGCTGTTAGCGAACTCAGTTTCGCTGCAGCACCCATTAGCCGCAAGCAGATGACGCGAAGGTTACGGGTAACCGCATTAGTGTGAATGGGTGTTGAGCGGTATATATCGCGAGCAGTATCGCGTTCGATACGCCGCGGTCCACATTTTCTATGCAGTGTAGTTAAGTATTCTCAGATTGGTTCAATAATGCAAATCGACCGGCTACTGGAGATGGAACGAGGCGGATGGGAGATGGACTGTCCCTTCTGCAAGGGGAAATTTTTCTACACCATGTTTGCAAATTAGTCGGGACCCAAACCATTTCTTTACGCCAACGATCACAACGACATTCTCCTCAAGCAGAGCGACTTGACTCGAGTTTTAAGAGAAAGCACCAGCGCAGAAATTGACACTGAAGTTCTCGATATTATCTGGCGTAATATTTTGGAGAATGCGCCCGAGCCTCCGCAAGACAGATAATTCGCGCTATGGGCAAATTTGAAGTGTTCGCTTTGCAACGTGGTGTTTCCTTACAACAATGACCTAAAAGACAAAGCCCAGCGGATTTACGAACCTAAGACCATCGTCGCTGACGGTTCAATTTTGTTAACCGACAGCGGGTACATTCGCGTTAAAGTCAAAACTTCTGTCTAACAAATTGAAATTGGCTAATTCTGGCTGTTAGCGCCAGCCGTTAGCATCGGCTGCTTTACCTTCGAATGCGCACATTCGAAATACCGCATAAACATCAGTTACGGCCTGCAGGCTCTAACCACCGTCCTTCCTCGCCGCCCGTGGATGGGCTTGCGAATAGACGTCGAGCAGGCGTTCGGCGTCAACGTCGGTATAACGCTGGGTAGTCGATAGCGAGGCATGGCCGAGTAGTTCCTGGATAGCGCGCAAATCGCCGCCAGCGCCGAGCAAATGGGTGGCGAAGGAATGGCGCAGCGCATGCGGCGTTGCCGCTTTCGGTAGGCCGAGCTGGGCGCGCAAAGTTTGCATGCGGCCCTGGACAATGCGCGGGTTGAGCCGCCCGCCGCGCACGCCGACGAACAACGGCCCCTCGGGCGTCAGCCTATGCGGGCAGACCGCAACATAGTCGGCGATGGCATCAACGACGATGGGCAGCAACGGCACCATGCGCTGCTTGCCGCCCTTGCCGGTGATCGTCATGCTGCCGCCCGCCTCCCTGTTCAGCGGCACATCGTGGCAGTTGAGGCCCAGCGCCTCAGAAATGCGTAAACCACACCCGTACAACAAGGTCAGCACCGCAACGTCGCGCGCCGCCACCCAGGGCTCGGTGGTGTCGCGCCCGAGCTCGGCGGCGGTAGTCAGCAGATCGCCCATTTCCGCCACAGCTAACGCCTTGGGTACCGCCCGGGTCGCCCGCGGGCTGTGCACGACGCCGATGGCGGCGTTGTGGACCAGCGCCTCCCGATCGAGGAAACGGTAGAACCCACGCACTACTGATAGCGCCCGCGCGGTCGAACTTCGCGCCAGGCCGGATTGCGTGCGGTGGGCCAGCCAGGCGCGAAAATCGCCTGATTTAAGCACCGCCAGATCGGCCAGACCTGGCGGTCCGCCCTGGTGAAAGCTGAGGAAATCGAGGAAAGCGCCGAGATCGTGGGCGTAGGCGGCCAGCGTGTGCGGCGAGGCGCGGCGTTCGGCGGCAAGCTGATCGTACCACTGCCCCACCGCACGGCGCAGTGCGGCATCACTAATCGCTAACGATACGTCGCCGATTTCTAGCGTGGCAGGTCCAGCCATGTGCAGATGCTGTGCTCCATGACGTTTGCCAGAAACGCCAGTAACTCGATCCCCTGGCCGGGATGGAAGCGGCGCGGCTCGCGGCTGCCCATCGCCAACAGCGCCGGCGGCCCTTTCTTGCGTACAATCAGGCGCAACAGCGCGTCGGAACGAACCAGCCCGGCGGCCTCACCAAAAATCCGCCGGTCGCCCGCCACATTGTCGCGCAGAGTGACGCCGCGCTCGCCGCCGATCACCTTGGCGATGGTACCTTCGGGTAGAATGCGAATGCCGTGCGACGTTACCGGCGCCTCGCTACCGGTCTCCAGGCACAAAGCCACCGTGTCGATGTCCAGCAGGCCGACCAGGTCGGTCGACATGAGTTCTAGCAAATGGTCGAACGAACGGGCCGACAACAGCCGCAAGACGGTGGCATGAATGCGCGCCTGGCTGTGCTGATTATTGCGCCCGGCATCGATCAATTCGCCATGCTGTTTGACGTTACGCGCCAACTCGGTGCGCAGGCGGCCAACCATGGCGTGCTGCAGATCGACGACCTCGCCACCGTCCGGATCGGTGTCGGGAAATTCGCGCGCTGGGGCTTTGATGATGGCGAGTAAATCAGGGTGTTGCTGCAGGAAATCGGGATGAGCGCGCAAATACGCCGCCACCTGTTTCGCGGTTGGATCGGCTGCTTCGGTTGTGCCTGGTTTAGTTGCTTTTTGGCTCAACTGTCTGCGCTCGTAGCGTTGTTTATTCCGCCGCCTTGGCGCGGGTCTTGGCTTGATCAAGGATCGACTGGCCGGTCTTTTCCCAATCGCTGAGGAAGGCCGCCAAACCCTTGTTAGTCAAGGGGTGGACGAACAACTGGCGCAGCACGTTCGGCGGCACAGTGGCCACATGGGCACCCATTTTCGCGGCTTCAACAACGTGGGTTGGGTTACGGATCGAGGCCACCAAAATTTTAGTTTCGATCGCCGGATACTGGCTGTAAATGTCGACGATTTCGTCGATTAGGTCCATACCGTTGCCGCCGATATCGTCGACGCGGCCAACGAAGGGCGAGACGAAGCTGGCGCCGGCCTTGGCGGCGAGCAGCGCCTGGGCGGCAGAGAAACACAGGGTGACATTAACCATGATGTCGCGTTCGCGCAGCGCCTTGCAGGCTTTTAGACCATTGGGCGTCAGCGGCACCTTGATAGCGACGTTCGGCGCGATGTCGCTGAGTACTTCGGCCTCGGCGAGCATTATATCGACCTCGGTGCCGGTAACTTCAGCGCTAACCGGCCCTGGAACGACAGCGCAAATTTCGGCAATGACATCGAGGATATTGCCGCCCGATTTGGCGATTAGCGACGGGTTCGTGGTCACCCCGTCGAGCAACCCAGTGACGGCGAAATCGCGAATTTCGCCGAGATCAGCAGTGTCGATGAAAAACTTCATTCCTGTCGTCCTGTCACGCTCTAGTTTTTAATATTAACCGTTTTTGCGGCCAGCCGCGACACAGCACCTACACACCTGATACCACCGTTGGCCTTACCCGAGTCGGCGCATAGAGTGTACCCGATGGTCACTTCAGACGCCACTACCGCTACGGGTCCAAACGGCAAAAATCGGGTCAGCGTATTGCTGCCGCTGCCGCTCTATGGTGCCTACGACTACCAGACAGACGGCAATCTCGAGCTGCAAGCCGGCGATTTTGTCGCGGTTCCCCTAGGTTCGCGCGAGGTCGTCGGCGTGGTTTGGGGCGATGCCACCGGCGATGTGGACGAAGCCAAAATCAAGCCTGTGGCCGCCCTTTTCGATACACCGCCTATGCCGAAGCCGCTGCGCAAGTTCGTCGAGTGGGTCGCTGCCTATTCGCTGTCGCCGCCGGGCGCGGTACTGCGCATGGCAATGAACGTGCGCGGTGCCCTGGAGCCGCCAAAGCCGGTGCGCGCATATACAGCGGCAGAGGTGCCGTCCGATTTGCGCCTGACGCCGGCGCGCAAACGGGTCCTGAAAATCCTCGCCGATGGCCCGCCGCACACTGGCGCCAACCTGGCTCGCGAAGCCGGGGTCAGCGCCAGCGTCATCAAGGGCCTAGCAGATGCAGGCGCGGTCAACGCGTTGGATTTGCCACCCGGCCCCGTCTTCGAACCACCCGATCCCGACCATCCAGGCGCACAGCTATCGGCCGAGCAACAGACCGTCGCAGCGTCGCTACGCGATCAGGTCGACGCTGAGAGCTTCGAAGTCACGCTGCTCGACGGGGTCACCGGCGCCGGCAAGACGGAAGTCTATTTCGAAGCCATCGCCACGGCCCTGCGGCTCGGCCGCCAGGCGCTGGTGCTGCTGCCGGAAATTGCGCTGACACCGCAATGGTTCGACCGCTTCGCGCGGCGCTTTGGTACCAATCCCGTGGTCTGGCACTCCGATTTGAGGCAATCGCGGCGGAAGCAGGCCTGGCGCGCGGTTGCCACCGGCGAAGCACGGGTTGTCGTCGGCGCCCGTTCGGCGCTGTTCCTACCCTTCGGCGAACTAGGCCTGGTTGTGGTCGATGAAGAGCACGAGGGCGCCTACAAACAGGGAGATGGGGTAGCCTACCACGCCCGCGACATGGCAATCGTGAGGTCACAATTAGTCGGCTGCCCGATCATTCTCGCCTCGGCGACGCCGTCGCTGGAGACCCGCGTCAATGTCGGGCGCGGCCGTTATGGCCGGCTGGAGCTGCCCGAGCGGTTCGGTGTTGCCAATCCGCCAACTGTCGAAGCCGCTGACATGCGCGAAAGCGGGCTCACCGCCGATGAGTTTTTGGCCCCAGTGCTGCGCGAGGCGTTAGTAGAAACCATTAGCGCTAACCAGCAGGCGCTGCTGTTCCTCAACCGGCGCGGCTATGCACCGCTGACCCTATGCCGAGTGTGCGGACACCGCTTCGAGTGCTCGAGTTGCAGCGCCTGGCTAGTAGAACACCGCTTCCGCCAGCAACTACAGTGCCATCACTGCGGCTACAACGCGCCGGTACCCCGCGCCTGCCCCCAATGCGACACCGAAGGCTCACTGGCCGTGTGCGGCCCCGGCGTTGAACGTATCGCCGAAGAAGTGCAAACGATCATACCCAGCGCACGTGTCGGGGTGATGACCAGCGACACCATGCGTGGACCCGACACCGCGCAGAAAATGGTGCGCGCCATCGAGGCGCTCGAGCTCAATCTCTTGATCGGTACCCAGATGGTCGCCAAAGGCCACCACTTCCCCCACCTTACCCTGGTTGGCATCGTCGACGCCGATCTCGGCTTGGGCGGCGGCGATCTGCGCGCCAGCGAGCATACCTATCAAGTGCTGCACCAGGTCGCCGGCCGTGCCGGGCGCGCCGAACGGCCGGGGCGGGTAATCGTGCAGACTCACCAACCTGACCATCCGGTGATGCGGGCGATGATCAGCGGCGACCGCGAAACCTTCATGCAGCTAGAGGAGGACAACCGCGCACAGGGCGGCTGGCCGCCCTTCGGCCGCCTCGCCGCGATTATTATCTCAAGCCGCGATGGCGCCGCTGCCGACGAGGTGGCGGCGGCATTGGCCTGCGCAGCGCCGTCGGGTCCGGATGTCCAGGTTCTCGGCCCGGCACCGGCACCTCTGGGCATGCTGCGCGGCCAGCACCGGCGGCGGCTATTATTAAAAACCGCGCGCGATAAGGCCGTGCAGCCGGTGCTGCGCGACTGGTTATCTGGTGTCGATGTGCCGTCGCGCGTGCGCCTGCGCGTCGATATCGATCCCTATAGTTTTCTGTAGATATTCAGGAAACGATAGATCGGCTGGCTGGACATTGCCCAACTGCGGCGCTTGCTTGAATAACGAATATTCGAAGAAAGGTGTCGATTGCAGCCCACTCCAGCGCGGCGATATGTCGCCGGGAAAAGGCGTATCAAAGGCGCTGTTTTCCGCCCTTTTTTGCAACCCGCAATCTTGCGCCTGAGAATACCTTATGCTACCAAGCGCCTGCCTCACCGGCGGCTTCAGTTTAGTTGGCGAGGGGCCCTTTATTTCAACGAGAAATCAAAGGGTTAAGAAAATTCTTAGAGGTATTTTCGAATTTTGCCGGGGGGCCGCCAAAAGTGGCGACGCAATCAGACGTAGTCAGCGTAATCGCCGAGCGCTACGCCTCAGCCGTTTATGAACTAGCTGACGAAGCACGCGTACTCGACGACACCGCGGCCGACCTGAGAAGCTTGAAAGAGCTGCTCGACGAAAGCACCGATCTGCAAACGCTGATCCGTTCGCCACTCATCGACGGCGATGCCAAGGCAGCAGCGATGGGGGCCGTTCTGGAGCAGGCCGGCACCAGCGATCTGACCCGGCGGTTTATAGCCGTTGTCGCGTGCAACAACCGTCTGTTCGTATTGCCCGCCACCATCGACGCGTTTCTCGCCGAACTGGCCAATCGCCGTGGCGAAATCTCCGCCGAGGTCACTTCGGCGCAACCGCTCAAACAAACACAATTGGAATCGGTCACCAACGCCCTACGCAGTGCGCTGGGCAGCAAGGTGACGGTCGACGCCAAACTCGATCCTTCGTTGATTGGCGGCCTAGTCGTCCGGGTCGGGTCGCGCATGATCGATGCGTCGCTTAAATCAAAACTGCAGCGCCTGCAGTTGGCCATGAAAGGGGCTCAGTAATGGAAATTCGTGCCGCAGAAATTTCGGCGATCCTGAAAGACCAGATTGCCAATTTCGATGCCGGGTCCGACGTCTCTGAGATCGGTCAGGTGTTGTCGGTCGGCGACGGCGTCGCCCGCGTTTACGGACTAGACAATGTCCAAGCCGGCGAAATGGTCGAGTTTCCCGGCGGCATCAAGGGCATGGCGCTGAACCTAGAAACCGACAATGTCGGTATCGTTATTTTCGGCGACGATCGCGACATCAAGGAAGGCGATACGGTCAAGCGGACGGGCGACATCGTCGACGTTCCTGTCGGCAAGGGCCTACTGGGCCGGGTCATCGACGCGCTTGGCAATCCCATCGACGGCGCCGGTGCCATCAACACCACCGAACGCCACCTGGTCGAGGTCAAGGCGCCAGGCATTATCCCGCGCGAGTCGGTATCGGAGCCCATGCAAACGGGTCTCAAGGCGTTGGATTCGCTGGTGCCGGTGGGCCGCGGCCAGCGCGAACTAATCATTGGCGACCGGCAGACCGGCAAAACCGCCGTCGCCATCGACACCATCATCAATCAAAAGTCGGTCAATGCATCGGGTGACGAGTCGACCAAGCTTTATTGCATCTATGTGGCCATCGGCCAGAAGCGCTCGACCGTGGCTCAAGTGGTTAAGACCCTGCAGGACACTGGCGCAATGGACTACACCGTCGTCGTCGCCGCGTCGGCTTCAGAGCCAGCGCCGCTGCAGTTCTTGGCGCCTTATGTGGGCTGCGCGATTGGCGAATATTTCCGCGATAATGGCATGCACGCCGTAATCATTTACGACGATCTGTCGAAGCAGGCCACAGCCTACCGGCAAATGTCGCTGCTGCTGCGCCGTCCACCGGGACGCGAAGCCTACCCCGGCGACGTGTTCTACGTGCATTCGCGTCTGCTAGAGCGGGCTGCCAAAATGAACGGCGATAATGGATCGGGATCGCTGACTGCCCTGCCGGTTATCGAAACCCAGGCCAACGACGTGTCGGCCTATATTCCGACCAACGTCATCTCGATTACCGACGGTCAGATCTTCCTCGAAACCGACCTTTTCTATCGCGGCGTTCGACCGGCGATCAACGTCGGCCTGTCGGTCAGCCGCGTCGGCTCGGCAGCCCAGTCGAAGGCGATGAAGAAGGTCGCAGGCACGATTAAGCTGGAACTGGCGCAATTCCGCGAGATGGAAGCGTTCTCGCAGTTCGCCTCCGATCTCGATCAAGTCACCCAACGCCTGCTGGCGCGCGGCGCCCGGCTGACGGAATTGCTGAAACAACCTCAATATTCGCCTATGCCGGCCGAAGAACAGGTAGCGGCGATTTTCGCCGGCGTGCGCGGCCACCTCGACAACATCGAGATCGCTGACATCAACCGCTTCGAGGCCCAGTTGCTAGACCATATCCGTAGCAATCATGCCAATATTTTAGCGGCCATCCGCGATTCCGGCGATTTGAGCGAAGAGACGGAAGGCCGGTTGGGCGACATCGTCTCCGCTTTCGTCAAAACCTTTGCCTAGGCCAGCCCGGTAACGGATTAGCGGGCGTCAACCAACATGCCAAGCCTCAAAGACCTTAGGGTCCGTATTACGTCGGTAAAGTCAACCCAGCGCATAACCTCGGCGATGAAGATGGTTGCAGCAGCGAAGCTGCGGCGTGCCCAGGAACAAGCCGAAGCCGCGCGCCCCTACGCTGAACGCATGGAGCGCATGCTGGAGTCAGTTGCCGCCAGTGTCAGTGACGCCGCCAGCGCACCACCACTGCTGGCGGGTACCGGTAAGGACGACATTCATCTGCTGGTCGTTATGACCACCGACCGTGGCTTGTGCGGTGGCTTCAACACCAACATCGCCCGCTGGACCCGTCAACAGGTCCGCGAACTGGTATCGGGCGGCAAGCAGGTCAAATTGCTGATCGTCGGCCGCAAAGGGTTGGGGATGCTACGGATGGAATTTGGCGACCGCATCATCGATACCATCGAGGATACCGCGAAACCGTCGCCGGCGATCGATACGGCCACCGCCATAGCCGCCCGCATCATCACCATGTACGATGATGGCGAATTTGATATTTGTACGATCGTTTACAATCGATTCGAATCGGCGTTGTCGCAGGTGGTGACACCGCAGCAGCTGATCCCGTTTGCGCAAGAAGCCGCTACCGACGGCGCGAACAGAGACGAAAAGGCCGAAGATACTGGCGCTGCCGCGAACGTCGCCTACGAGTACGAACCAGATGAAAACACGATCTTAACGGAACTATTACCGCGCAATATGTCGATCCAGGTATTCCGGGCGATGCTCGAGTCGTTCGCCTCGGAACAGGGCGGGCGCATGGCGGCGATGGATAACGCGACACGCAACGCCGGCGACCTAATTGATCAGTTGACGATCAATTACAACCGCACGCGGCAAGCCTTTATCACCAAGGAACTGATTGAAATTATTTCCGGCGCCGAGGCGCTTTAGCCGAGACCGGAGCGAGCCCGCCAAGGCAGGAGAAAGCAAATGGCGAAAAATATAGTCGGCAGTATCACACAAGTGTTAGGCGCGGTTGTTGACGTCCAGTTCGAAGGCGACCTGCCACCGATTTTGAACGCACTCCATGCCGACAACCACGGCAACCGGCTAGTGCTCGAAGTAGCGCAACATCTGGGTGAAAAAACCACACGGTGCATCGCAATGGACACCACTGACGGTCTGGTGCGTGGCACCGAAGTGATCGATTCCGGCGGACCCATTACGGTGCCGGTCGGACCTGAGACTTTGGGCCGCATCATCAACGTTATCGGCGAGCCAGTCGACGAGCGCGGCCCGGTTGGGGCCACGCGGAGCTTGCCGATCCACCGCGCCGCACCATCGTTTACCGAGCAATCGACGGAAACAGAGCAGTTGATCACCGGCATCAAAGTCGTCGATCTGCTGACGCCCTATGCCAAGGGCGGCAAGATAGGCCTGTTCGGCGGCGCCGGGGTGGGCAAGACCGTACTGATCATGGAATTGATCAACAACGTCGCCAAGGGCCATGGCGGATATTCGGTGTTTGCCGGCGTCGGCGAACGCACCCGCGAGGGCAATGACCTTTATTATGAAATGATCGATTCCGGTGTCATCGTTCCGGACGGCGAGTCCAAAGCCGCGCTGGTGTATGGCCAGATGAACGAGCCACCCGGAGCGCGTGCACGCGTCGGCCTGACCGGCCTGACGCTGGCCGAATATTTCCGCGACGAGGAAGGCCAGGACGTGTTGTTCTTCGTCGACAACATCTTCCGCTTCACCCAGGCGGGCTCCGAGGTGTCGGCGCTCTTGGGCCGTATCCCGAGCGCGGTGGGCTATCAGCCGACGCTGGCCACCGACATGGGCAACCTGCAGGAGCGCATCACCACCACCAACAAGGGCTCCATCACCTCGGTGCAGGCCATTTACGTGCCGGCCGATGACTTGACCGACCCGGCGCCGGCAACCTCGTTCAGCCATCTGGACGCGACCACGGTGCTGTCGCGGCAGATCGCCGAATTGGGCATCTATCCGGCGGTGGATCCGTTGGACTCGACCTCGCGAATCCTCGACCCCCGGGTTCTGGGCGAGGAGCACTACACCGTGGCCCGCGAGGTGCAGCGCATCCTGCAGGCTTACAAGTCGCTGCAGGACATCATCGCCATCCTCGGCATGGACGAGCTCTCCGAGGACGACCGGCTGACCGTTTCGAGGGCCCGCAAGATCCAGCGCTTCTTGAGCCAGCCGTTCTTCGTCGCC
>CAZHBA010000130.1:0-7200 GCA_964530225.1 uncultured Rhodospirillaceae bacterium
ATGAGGAAATTTTAACCCCAATAATATTAAACAAAACTTTGTGGGAGCAATCCGGCCATTGGGATCATTATAAAGAGAACATGTACTTCACAAAAGTAGATGACCGAGACTTTGCAGTTAAGCCGATGAACTGCCCTTGCCATGTGCAGATCTACAAACAGGGTATCACCAGCTACCGCGATTTGCCGGTGCGTATGGCCGAGTTCGGCTCTTGCCATCGTTACGAGCCGTCGGGCGCGCTGCACGGCATCATGCGGGTGCGCGCGTTTACCCAGGACGACGCCCATATATTTTGCACGGAAGAACAGATTGTCACCGAAACCAAGTTATTTTGCGAGCTGCTGTTAAGTATCTACCGCGATTTTGGGTTCGAGGAAGTACAGGTCAAGTTTGCCGACCGCCCGCCGGTACGCGTCGGCGACGACGCCACCTGGGATCGCGCCGAGCAGTCCTTGGTCGAGGCGACCAATGCGGCGGGTCTCGATTACACGCTCAATCCTGGTGAGGGCGCCTTCTACGGACCGAAGCTGGAATTCGTTCTGCGCGATGCGATCGGTAGAGACTGGCAGTGCGGCACGCTGCAAGTCGATTTTGTCCTCCCCGAACGCCTCGATGCGTCATATGTGGCAGAAGATGGGAACAAGTATCGTCCGGTAATGCTACACCGCGCCATCCTGGGCTCGTTTGAGCGTTTTCTCGGTATACTGATCGAAAACTACGCGGGTCGCTTTCCCATGTGGCTGGCGCCGGTTCAAGCCGTTGTCGCGACCATTACCAATGACGCGGATGCCCATGCCGAGAAGGTAGCGGCGGTGTGCCAGGCGGCGGGATTACGCGTTGAAACCGATCTGCGTAACGAGAAGATCAACCTCAAAGTACGCGAACACAGTTTAGCCCATGTGCCGGCAATGTTAGTTGTTGGTCAACGCGAAGCCGCCGACGGTACGGTTGTGGTGCGTCGCCTGGGGTCGAAAAATCAAGAAATACTTGCGCTAGATGACCTGGTCGGTCAACTTATAGCGGAAGGTGCTAGTCCGGCTGCGAGGTAGGCGGCCCAATGTGTGTTTAATACTTTAACTACAAGGAGATAGATAGATCGCTAGACGACCAGTAGACGTTACCCCGCCGAAACGTTCCGGTCCGCGGGTAAACACAGACATCGACAACGCGGAAATTCGGTTGGTCGATGAGAATGGTGAGCAAGTTGGTATTGTTTCCACCGAGGAAGCCCTTGAACGGGCTTATGGCGTGAATCTCGACCTTGTCGAGGTGTCGCCAAACGCCGATCCGCCAGTTTGCAAGATTATCGATTTTGGCAAACTCAAATACGAAGATCAGAAAAAGGCCAATGTCGCCCGCAAGCGGCAAAAGACGATCGACGTCAAAGAGATCAAGCTGCGGCCCAATATCGATACCCACGACTACGAAGTGAAGATGCGCAACGCGTGCCGGTTTATCGATGACGGTGATAAGGTCAAGGTGACCTTGCGGTTTCGCGGGCGCGAGATGGCCCACCAGGAACTCGGCGCCCAGGTGCTGCAAAGGGTTCGTGATGAGCTGGAAGAAATTGCCAAGGTCGAGCAGATGCCGAAATTCGAAGGCCGTCAGCTGACCATGGTCATGGCGCCGCGATGATCTAAGCCGGTGGCCGCGAGTGCTGGCCGCCATCGGCCATGACGGTGGTGCCCGAAAGCCAGGAGGCGCGCGGGCTTGCCAAAAACGCCGCTAACCAGCTTATTTCGTCCACTGTACCAGCCCGCCCGCCCGGAAATCCTGTCAAGGTCTCACGCCACCGCGATTCATCGCCCCATTCCATGTCGGCGGCTGTTTTCGCTTGGGTCACGAGGCGCTCGGTTTCGATAGGGCCGGGGTTGATGCCGACGACGCGCACGCCGTGGTCGACGCTCTCCGCGCCCAGGGCACGGGTAAGTGACATCAATGCGGCATTGCCCATGGCGCCAGCGATATAAGCGGCGTTGGGTCGCTCACCCGCCATACCGATGATATTGACGATCACGCCCGAACCACGTTCGCACATGCGCGGGTAGATCGCCTTGGTCAGCCCGACGAAGCCGAATACCTTTAGATTCCAGGCGTCCTTTATGGTGCCGACGTCGAGACGGGCAATATCACCAGCGGGGATCGCTCCAGCATTGTTAACCAAAACATCAACATCACCGGCCACCTCGGCCAGGATGTGCACGCCCTCATCGGTTGACAGATCCAGAGCATGGATCGTCACCTCTACGCCGGTGCGGCCATTTAAATCGTCACGCACCGCCGCCAGATCCGCTTCCGTCCGCGATGCCAGATGCAGATTACAGCCCTCCTCAGCCAGTATTCTGGCGACTGCGCGGCCGATGCCCTTGCTGGCGCCGGTGATAAGTGCGGTTTCTCCGTTTAGATTCAGGTCCATGGGCTATCCCTTCCAGGTAATGGCAAATTAGGCGCCATTTTAGCAGTCTGGGGCGCACACCGACACCTGGATCAGACCCTTTGGAACGCTTGCGTTGGCGCGGCCGGACCGCTATAAACCGTGCGATTTCAAAGCGATGGTGAGGCTGGGGTTGCTAAACCCGGGGCATGCCCAACCGTCGAGCCAATACCTCTGACACACGCGAGGATAAAATGCCCAAGATGAAGACGAAATCGTCGGCTAAGAAGCGATTCCGCTTTACGGCTTCCGGCAAAATCCGCATGAAACCCTCCGGTATGCGCCACGGAATGCGCAAGCGCTCTCAGTCGATGAAGCGCAAGGCGCGCAAGATCGGCGTTATGGCTGCTGCCGACGCGAAAATCGTTGGGCCGACCATGCCCTATTCGAAGCGGGGCTAGAGCGATGTCTCGTGCTACCAGCTCCGTCCACCGGCACGCCAAGCGCAAGAAGGTTCTAAAGCTTGCCAAGGGCTATCGCGGCCGCAATTCGATCAGCTATCGCATCGCGCTGGAGCGGGTCGAAAAAGGCCTGCAGTACGCCTATCGCGACCGCAAGGTCAGAAAGCGGAACTTTCGTGGACTGTGGATCCAGCGGATCAACGCCGGCGCGCGTCAGCACGGTTTGACCTATTCGCAATTCATGAACGGCGTCAAACAGGCCGGGGTCGATCTCGATCGCAAAATTCTCGCCGATCTTGCCGTCAAGGAACCCGAAGCATTCAAGGCTCTGGTCGATCAGGCGCAGGACGCGCTGAATACGTCGGCCTAACCTAGGCCCGGCGGGCCACTTGGAAACTGCGATGACGACGCCCGACGTAACGGAGCTCGAGTCGACTCTACTAGCTGAAGTAACCGCGGCCGATAGCCTCGACGCGTTGGAGGCCGTGCGGGTGTCGGCGCTTGGCCGCAAGGGCCGCATAACTGCGCGGATGAAAGGGCTCGGCAGCCTCGACGGCGAAGCCCGCGAGGCTGCCGGACAGGCGTTAAACCAGGTCAAGGACGCGGTAAAGGCGGCGATCTCGGCCCGCCAACTGGACCTAGAGGCGGTTGCGCTAGAAGCCCGGCTTGCCGGTGAGACCACCGATGTGACGCTGCCGGTGCGGCCGCGGCCCGATGGACGCATTCACCCCGTGAGCCAGGCGTTGGAGGAATGCATCGCCATATTCGGCGAGATGGGATTTACCGTCGCCGAGGGGCCCGACATCGAAGACGATTTCCACAATTTTACGGCGCTCAATATTCCGCCCGAACACCCTGCACGGCAGATGCACGACACGTTTTATCTGCCCGAACGCGATGACGGCTCGCGCCTGCTTTTGCGCACCCATACTTCGCCGGTGCAGATTCGTACCATGGAAAACAGCGGTCCGCCGATCCGCGTGATCGCACCAGGGCGCACCTACCGCAGCGATTCCGACGCTACCCATACGCCGATGTTTCATCAGATCGAGGCGCTGGTGGTCGACGAGACCACCCATATGGGTCACCTCAAGGGCTGCATCATCGATTTCTGCCGCGCCTTTTTCGGCATCCCCGATTTGCCGGTGCGCTTCCGGCCGA
This sequence comes from uncultured Rhodospirillaceae bacterium, assembly GCA_964530225.1. Classification (GTDB taxonomy): domain Bacteria; phylum Pseudomonadota; class Alphaproteobacteria; order UBA6615; family UBA6615; genus CAZHBA01. The sequence goes on from CAZHBA010000130.1 coordinate 3,997, forward strand.
GCCACTTTCCCTTCACCGAACCGTCGATGGAGGTTGATATTGGCTGTTCGCGCAATGGTGACGAACTCAAGATCGGCAATTTCGGCGAGGGTGCCGACAACTGGCTGGAAATCATGGGCTCGGGCATGGTACACCCCAAGGTGCTGGAATATGGCGGCATAGATCCGGCGAAATACCAGGGTTTCGCCTTCGGTATGGGGATCGACCGTATCGCCATGCTGAAATATGGCATTCCCGACTTACGCACCTTCTTCGATGCCGATCTGCGATGGCTGTCCCATTACGGCTTTGCGCCGCTCGCCGTGCCGTCGATGGTACGTGGGCTGTAGAGACGGGTGATGAAGTTCACCCTCAATTGGCTCAAGGACCATCTGGAGACCGATGCGAGCCTCGACGCGATCGTCGAGACACTGATCAAGATCGGCCTCGAGGTGGATTCGGTTGACGATCCCGGCGCCAAGTTCGCCGCCTTCACCGTTGCCCATGTGATCGCCGCCGAGAAACATCCTAATGCCGACCGCCTGCAGGTCTGCATGGTCGACACTAGCGACGGCCAGGAGCAGGTTGTGTGCGGCGCGCCAAACGCGCGCGCCGGCATGAACGGTGTGTTCGCGCCTACCGGAAGCTGGATTCCCGGCCTCGAACTGGAACTCAAGGCAGCAAAAATTCGTGGCGTCGAGTCGAACGGTATGCTGGTGTCGGAAAGGGAGATGGGCCTATCGGACGAGCATGAGGGCATCATCGACCTGCCCGAAGACGCGCCGCTGGGTGCACCGTTTGCCAGCGTGCTCGGCCTCGACGATCCGGTTATCGACATTGAGCTAACCCCCAACCGGCCCGATTGCACCGGTGTTCGCGGCATCGCCCGCGACCTTGCCGCGGCCGGGTTGGGCACCCTGAAACCCTTTACCCTTGCCGAGCCGGTGGCGGGCACTTACGATAGCCCGGTTTCGTGGGCGATCGCCGACGACGGCAACGCGTGTTCCTATGTGGTCGGTCGCCATTTCCGTGGCGTCGCCAACGGGCCGAGCCCTAAATGGGCGCAAGATCGGCTACGCGCCATCGGTCTGCGGCCGATCTCGGCATTGGTCGATGTTACGAATTACGTCACCATCGATTTGGGTCGCCCGCTACACGTCTTCGACGCCGGTAAGCTCAAGGGCGATACGCTGACTATGCGCCGGGCGCGTGACGGGGAGCCGTTTCATGCCCTCATCGACAAGCACTACAAGCTCGATCCGGCCAAGACCGTTATCGGCGACGGTGACACGGCGGAAGCACTGGCTGGTGTCATGGGCGGCATGGAAACTAGCTGCTTGCTCGAGACCACCGAGGTATTTCTTGAGGTCGCACTATTTGAGCCGGTAGAGGTCGCCACCACCGGCCGGGCGCTGCAGATGGAATCGGACGCCCGCTACCGCTTCGAGCGTGGCGTCGACCCGCAATCAGCCGACTGGGGTGCGGAAGTGGCGGCACGCCTGATCCTCGATTTCTGTGGCGGTGAGACCAGTAAACCGGTCAGCGCTGGGGATATACCCGATACGGCGCGCACTATCGAGCTACGCGGCGACCGGGTGTGCACTTTCGGCGGGGTTAATGTGCCGGCGGCGGAGCAAAAATCGATCCTCAAACGGCTGGGTTTTACCGTCGATGGCGAGGAAACAATGGTGGCCTCGCCGCCAACCTGGCGTCCCGACATCCATGGCGAGGCCGACCTGGTCGAGGAAATCACTCGTATAGTTGGCTTCGACGAAATTGCACCGGTGTCACTGGAGCGCGAGGAGGCCTTGCCCAAGGTTGCTTTGACCGTGGACCAGCAGCGTGCCGCTGCGGCTCGTCGTGCGCTGGCGGGGCAAGGGCTCGACGAGGCCGTGACATGGTCGTTTATGGCGTCGCGTCATGCTAGGCTGTTCGGCAGCGTGCCCGGGACCCTGCAATTAGCCAATCCCATCAGCGCCGATCTCGATGTTATGCGGCCTTCCGTGCTGGGAAATCTGGTGCTCGCTGCCGGGCGTAATGCCGATCGTGGGTTCGCCGATTTTGGCTTGTTCGAATTAGGCCCAGCCTATCAGGATGATACCATCGAGGGGCAGCTTCTGGTCGCGGCGGGCGTGCGCCAAGGTGATATGGAGTCGCGTCATTGGGCGGTCGACTCGCGGCCGGTCGACGCTATCGACGCCAAAGGCGACGCGTCGGCGGCGTTGGCAGCGGCCGGAGTACCGGTCGCCAACCTGCAAATCTCTACCGATGCGCCGGCGCACTATCATCCCGGCCGCTCGGCCGGTTTACGCCTGGGCAAGAAAGTGCTGGCGTGGTTCGGCGAACTGCATCCGGGAGTACTGCGCCGCCTCGATGTGCGCGGCCCCATGGTCGGCTTCGAGGTGTTCCTAGACCGGGTGCCGGTGCGCAAGGACCGTAGCACCGCGCGGGCGCCGCTGCACCTGTCGCCCTTCCAGGCGGTACACCGCGATTTTGCGTTTGTTGTCGACGACAGTGTCGAGGCGTCCGAGGTGTTGCGGGCGGCGCGGGCGGTGGACCGCAACCTTATCACTGACGCGCAATTATTCGATATTTACACCGGCAAGGGGATTGATGACGGCAAGAAGTCATTCGCCATCGAGGTGACGTTGCAACCGGTCGAGGCGACCCTGACCGACGAAGAGATCAATCAGGCGGCGCAACGCATCGTCGCGGCAGTCGAGAAGCAAACGGGCGGGGTGCTGCGGGGTTAGTTCTGTACCGCTACCGAGATTTATCCCCACACCGGTTTGTGGATAAAAACGGTGTCTTGATGGCAACGTGGGTGGCAGGTCTCAACACAGCGAAATTGATTGTCGATTCGTATAAACATTCGTTATCTAAGCAGAATTCATCCATAGCCTGTGGTTAGTTTTTGGGAAAAGTTGTGCTTACCAGGTTGATTTGGACCAGTTTCTGATATTTTTCGCCGTTGGTTTCGAAACTTTTCCCCAAGGTTTTAATGATCAAATTACCGCTACGTTCCGCCGGCTATGGAGTTAAGTAACCGCTGATCATGATCGATCTTTCACACATTCGTAATTTCGCTATCATCGCCCACATCGACCATGGCAAGTCGACCCTGGCCGACAGGCTGATCCAACAGTGCGGTGGCCTTACCGAGCGCGAGATGAGCGAGCAGGTGCTCGACTCCATGGAGCTGGAACGCGAGCGCGGCATCACCAT